>NZ_JBNAIK010000003.1:0-135720 GCF_052048155.1 Candidatus Pelagibacter sp. HIMB109 | reverse complement strand
GTACTTTCGTTGTTAACGGTATTGAAAGAGTAGTAGTAAACCAAATGCACCGAAGCCCAGGAATTTTCTTAGATCATGATAAAGGAAAAGGACATTCAAGTGGAAAACTTTTGTTTAATTGTAGAGTAATTCCATACAGAGGGTCTTGGTTAGATTTTGAATACGATATAAAAGATATTTTATATTTTAGAATTGATAGAAAGAAAAAAATTCCATCAACTACTTTATTAATGGCTCTTGGTTACCCAAGAGATGAATTATTAAATTTATTTCATGAAAAAATAAAATTTGATTTTGTTGATAAAGATAAACTTAAAACTAAATTTATCCCACAGAGATACAAAAATTATAAACTAAAACATGATCTTGTAAACGCAGATAATAATAAAAAAGTTTTAAAAGAAGGTACTAAAGTAAATATTCCTATAGCAATGAAATTGCAAAAAGAAGGTCTTAAAAATATTTTTGCATCATTAGAGGAGGTTCATGGAAGATATTTTGCTGATGATATCTTCAATGAAAAAACCGGTGAAGTTTATTTTGAATCTGGGGATGAAGTTACTGACGAAAGTTTAGAAAAATTAAAAGCGTTAAATATTAAATCTTTTTATTTATCTGAAATTGATGGTTTAAATATTGGCTCTTATTTAAGAAATACTTTGATTGTAGACAAAAATAATACTGCTGATGAAGCGGTAATGGATATATATAGAATTTTAAGACCAGGAGAGCCACCTACATTAGAAACATCAAGGAATTTATTTAATAATTTATTTTTTAATAATACTCGATATGACCTTTCAGACGTTGGAAGAGTTAAATTAAACTCTAGACTTGATTTAGACTGCGATCCAAAAATTACTGTATTGAGAAAAGAGGATATCCTCAAAATAGCAGAAACAATGCTTAGACTAAAAGATGGAAAAGAAGAAGTCGATGATATTGACCATCTTGGAAACAGAAGAGTTAGATCTGTAGGAGAACTCGTAGAAAATCAATTTAGAATAGGTCTTGTTAGAATGGAAAGAGCTATTAAAGAAAAAATGTCGTCAGTTGAAATCGATACTGTGATGCCACAAGATTTGATTAACTCAAAACCAATCGCAGCATCATTAAAAGAATTTTATGGTACATCTCAATTATCTCAATTTATGGATCAAACTAACCCATTATCTGAGATTACACATAAAAGAAGAGTTTCAGCGTTAGGTCCAGGAGGTTTAACCAGAGAAAGAGCTGGCTTTGAAGTACGTGACGTTCATCCAACACATTACGGAAGAATTTGCCCAATCGAAACTCCAGAGGGGCCAAACATTGGTTTAATTAACAGTTTAGCAACATACTCTAGGGTAAATAAATACGGTTTTATCGAAAGCCCATACCGATCTGTAAAAAATGGAAAAGTTACAAAAGAAATTCATTATTTGTCTGCTATGGAAGAAGGAAGATATACAATTGCACAGGCAAACTCAGTACTAAATACCGATGGAACTTTTAAAGATGAACTTGTTTCATGCAGAAGAAATCTTGGTTTTGAATTGGCTAAACCAGAAAACATAGATTTTATGGACGTATCTCCTAAGCAGGTTGTTTCAGTTGCTTCAGCTTTAATACCATTCTTAGAGAATGATGATGCGAATAGAGCATTAATGGGATCTAATATGATGAGACAAGCAGTTCCTTTAATTAAAAATGAGTCTCCTTTAGTTGGAACTGGAATTGAAAAAGATGTAGCTTTAGATTCAGGCGCAACAATTATTGCAAAAAGAGATGGCGTAGTAGAAAAAATTGATGGAAAAAGAATAGTTGTAAAAGCAACATCTGATAAAGATTTAACAAAATCTGGTGTCGATATTTATAATTTATTAAAATTCCAAAGATCAAATCAAAATACATGCATTAACCAAAGACCTTTAGTTAAAGTTGGTGATGTAATTAAAAAAGGTGATGTGATTGCTGATGGACCATCTACACAATTAGGTGAGTTAGCCCTTGGTAAAAACGTAACTGTAGCATTTATGCCTTGGCTTGGTTACAATTTTGAAGATTCTATTTTAATATCAGAAAGATGTGTTTCTGATGATGTGTTTACATCTATTCATATTGAAGAATATGAGGTTATGGCAAGGGATACAAAATTAGGTCCTGAAGAAATTACAAGAGATATTCCTAATACTAGTGAAGAGGCTCTACGTAACCTTGATGAGTCAGGAATTGTATATGTGGGCGCTGAAGTAAAACCTGGAGATATTTTAGTTGGAAAGCTTACACCTAAAGGAGATACAAAAGTTTCATCAGAAGAAAAATTATTAAGATCTATTTTTGGAGAAAAAGCAACGGATGTAAGAGATACATCATTAAAAATGCCATCAGGAACAGGTGGTACTGTTGTTGAAGTTAGAGTGTTTAATAGACATGGAATTGAAAAAGATGAAAGAGCTTTATCAATTGAAAAATCTGAAATTGAAGCTGTAATGTCAGATAAGCAAGCTGAGGAAAGTATTTTAGAATTAAATATAAAAATTAGAGCTCAACAGATTTTATCCAAAACAAGTTTAACTGAAGACTACAAGACTTTCTCAAAAGGAAGCAAATTAAGTGATGATGAGGTTAGAACATTATCTCTATCAGATATATTCAAACTAAAACTAGATGATGCAAGGTCAAATGAAGATTTATCTACATTGAAAGAGCAGTACAATAAGGCAAAAAAAGACATCCAATCAAGATTTGAAGACAAAGTTGATAAAATTGAAAGAGGTGATGAATTGTTACCTGGTGTGATGAAAATGGTAAAAGTTTTTGTAGCCATGAAAAGAAAACTTCAACCTGGCGATAAAATGGCTGGTCGACATGGAAATAAAGGTGTTATTAGCAGAATAGTTCCTGTTGAAGATATGCCTTATATGGCTAACGGAAAACCTGTTGATGTTTGTTTAAATCCACTTGGCGTTCCAAGTCGTATGAACGTAGGTCAAATTTTAGAAACTCATTTAGGCTGGGCATGTTCTGAGTTAGGTGAAAAAGTTAATAAACTATACAACGAATACAAAGCTAAACAAAAAACATTTGAGCAAGCAAAAGATGCGCTTGGTAAGATTTATAATAATAGTGAAATTGACAAAGAAATTAAAAAGTTAAAAGAAGATGAAACCAAAGACCTTCTTCATAATTTATCAAGTGGAGTGCCTATTGCTACTCCAGTCTTCGACGGTGCAAGTGTTGAAGATGTAACAGGAATGTTAAAGTTTGCAGATTTACCTGAAAGTGGGCAAACAACTTTATATGATGGAAGAACTGGTGAAAAATTTGATAGAGAAGTGACGGTGGGTATTATTTATATGCTGAAACTTTATCACATGGTTGATGATAAAATTCATGCAAGATCAACTGGACCTTATAGTTTAGTTACACAACAACCTCTTGGTGGTAAAGCTCAATTTGGTGGCCAAAGATTTGGAGAAATGGAAGTTTGGGCCCTCGAAGCATATGGAGCAGCTTACACATTACAAGAAATTTTAACGGTCAAATCAGATGATGTTGCAGGTAGAACAAAAGTTTATGAAACAATTGTAAAAGGTGATGATGATTTTGAATCTGGTATTCCAGAGTCGTTTAACGTTTTGGTTAAAGAAATTAGATCATTAGCATTAAATCTGGAGTTAAATTAATGAGTAAAGAACTAACAAATTTATTTTCAAAAAAAGTTAATAAACAAGACTTTTCTAAAATTAAAATTTCATTAGCAAGTCCAGAAAAAATAAGATCCTGGTCGTTTGGTGAAATAAAGAAACCAGAGACTATTAATTATAGAACTTTCAAACCTGAAAAAGATGGTCTTTTCTGTGCAAGAATTTTTGGACCAGTTAAAGATTACGAATGTTTATGTGGAAAATACAAAGGAATGAAATTCAGAGGTATTATTTGTGAAAAATGTGGAACTGAAATCACTAAATCTAATGTTCGAAGAGAAAGAATGGGACATATTGAATTATCTACTCCTGTGTCACACATTTGGTTTTTGAAATCTTTACCAAGTCGAATAGCATTATCACTAGACTTAAAATTAAAAGATTTAGAAAAAGTCTTATACTATGAAAACTTTATTGTCATTGAACCAGGTCTTACAAAATTAGAAAAAAATCAGATTATTTCAGAAGAAGAGTTTTTGAAAGCACAAGATGAATATGGCGAAGATCAATTCTCTGCTGGTATTGGTGCTGCAGCGATTAGAGAATGCTTGGCTAATATTGATGTTGAAGCAGAGAGAGATAAATTAAGAGAAGATATAAAAACAATTAATTCAAAAGTTGTTTTAGAAAAAACTATAAAAAGATTAAAGCTATTAGAATCTTTTGCAGATTCAGGGAATAAACCAGAGTGGATGGTACTTACAACATTGCCAGTAATTCCACCAGAGCTAAGACCTTTAGTTCCTTTAGATGGTGGTAGATTTGCAACATCAGATCTAAACGATCTGTACAGAAGAGTTATAAATAGAAATAACCGATTAGGAAGACTGATGGACCTTAGAGCTCCCGATATCATTGTAAGAAATGAAAAAAGAATGCTTCAAGAGTCAGTAGATGCATTATTTGATAATGGTAGAAGAGGAAGAGTGATTACTGGAACAGGTAAAAGACCATTAAAGTCTTTAGCTGAAATGTTAAAAGGTAAACAAGGAAGATTTAGACAAAACTTGCTTGGTAAACGAGTAGATTACTCTGGAAGATCAGTAATTGTTGCCGGACCTGAATTAAAACTTCATCAATGTGGTTTACCAAAGAAAATGGCTTTAGAGTTATTTAAACCTTTTGTTTACGCAAGATTAGATAAATTAGGTTACGCTACAACAATTAAACAAGCAAAAAAAATTGTTGAAAAAGAAAAACAAGAAGTTTGGGATATTTTAGATCATGTAATTAGACAACATCCAATTTTATTAAATAGAGCTCCAACCCTTCACAGACTAGGTGTTCAAGCTTTTGAACCTATTCTAACTGAAGGTAAAGCAATTCAATTACACCCATTAGTTTGTGCTGCATTTAACGCTGACTTTGATGGTGACCAAATGGCAGTACACGTACCTTTGAGTATTGAAGCACAACTTGAGGCAAGGGTGTTAATGATGTCAACGAATAATATTTTACATCCTGCTAATGGAAAACCGATTATTGTTCCTTCGCAAGATATGGTATTAGGAATTTATTATTTATCACAAGAGCCACTTGGTAAAAAAGAAGACAAGCCTCAAGGATACTTTTTAAATACTGACCAAATTATGCTTGCGTTAGAAAGTGGTGATATCAATATTCATACTAAAATAGTCTCAAGATTTGAAACCAAAGATGAAGATGGAAATCAAAAGTTTTTAAAATACACAAGTACTGCTGGAAGATTTTTATTAGCAAACGTATTACCTAAAAACAAAAGTATTAAATTTGATTTAGTAAATAGAGTACTTGCAAAAAAACAAATATCAGAAGTTATAGATGTTGTATTTAGATTCTGTGGTCAAAAAGAAACAGTTATTTTCTGTGATAAAATCATGGCACTTGGTTTTAAAAATGCGTTTAAAGCAGGTATTTCATTTGGAAAAGATGATCTAATCATTCCAGAAAGTAAAGAGACAATTATTTCTGAAGCAAAAAAAATGGTTGAAGAATACGAAAACCAATATGCTGAAGGATTAATAACAAGAGGTGAAAAATACAATAAAGTTATCGATCAATGGTCTAAGTGTACTGACAAAATTGCATCTGAAATGATGGAAATTATCTCAAGTCCTCAACAAGATAAAGACGGAAGAGTAAAATCAAATTCAGTATTTATGATGGCAGATTCTGGTGCAAGAGGATCACCTGCTCAAATGAAACAGTTAGCTGGTATGAGGGGTTTAATGGCGAAACCATCTGGTGAGATTATTGAAACTCCAATTATTTCAAATTTTAAAGAGGGTTTAACTATTTTAGAGTATTTCACATCAACACACGGAGCACGTAAAGGTCTTGCTGATACCGCCTTGAAGACTGCAAACTCTGGGTACTTAACTAGAAGACTGTGCGATGTATCTCAGGATGTTATTATTAATGAAAAAGATTGCGGTTCCAAAAAATCAATTACAATTTCTGAAATTATTGAAGGTGGAAATGTTGTTGTAAGCTTATCTGAAAGAGCATTAGGTAGAAATGCTGCAGAAGATATTAAAAACGCTCTTACGGGTGAAGTTATCGTTAAAAAAAATCAAATGATTGATGAATTTAAGTGTGAAGATATTGAAGCTGCTGGAGTTAAAAGTTGTAATGTTTATTCAGTAATGACCTGTGAAAGTAATCAAGGAGTTTGTTCAAAGTGTTATGGTAGAGATTTAGCTAGAGGTATTCCGGTATCTATAGGAGAGTGCGTTGGAATGATTGCAGCACAATCAATTGGAGAGCCTGGTACTCAGTTAACAATGAGAACTTTCCACGTTGGTGGAACTGCGCAAATTAAAGACGATTCATCTATAACAGCACCAGATGCTGGAACATTAAAAATATCTAATAAAAACTTAGTTGAAGACTCAAGTAAAAACTTAATCATCATGGGAAGAAACATCGAATTAACCCTTGAAAAAGATGGTGTAGTTTTCGCGTCGTTTAAAGTTCCGTATGGTTCAAAGTTATATGTTAAGCCAGATGAACAAGTTAAAAAAGGACAAAAAATTTGTGATTGGGATCCATATACAGTACCGGTTATTGCTGAGACATCTGGAATTGCAAATTATGTTGATCTAGTTGATGCAGTATCTATTGCAGACAAGACTGATGAAGCAACAGGTATTTCATCTAAAATAGTTTTAGATTGGAGATCTCAGTCTAAAAATTTAGATTTAAAACCTAGAATTACTTTGAGAGACAGCAAAGACAAAGTGGTTTTAAAAGCAGATGGAAATGAAGCTAGATATTATTTATCTCCTGAAACAATTTTATCAGTGGCAGATGGAGATAAAGTGAACGCAGGAGATGTATTAGCAAGATTGCCAAAAGCAACTTCAAAAACTAAAGATATTACTGGAGGTTTACCAAGAGTTGCCGAATTATTTGAAGCTAGAAAACCAAAAGATGGCGCGATAATTGCCGAAAATGATGGTGAAATTATTTTTGGAAAAGAAATTAGAGGTAAGCAAAAAATTACTATTAAAGAAAAAGATGGAATAGAGTCTAATTATTTGATCCCTAAAGGAAAGCAAATCAATTACAATCCTGGTGAAAAAATTACAAAAGGTGAATATTTGTTAGACGGAAGTCCAGCACCACATGATATTTTAAGAATATTAGGAATAGAAGCACTAACAGATTACTTTGTTAACGAAGTTCAAGATGTTTATCGATTACAAGGTGTTGTGATTAACGATAAGCATATCGAGGTTATTTTAAGACAAATGTTAAGAAAATTAGAAGTTAAAGATCCTGGGGAGAGTAGTTTATTAGCAGGTGAGGTGATGGATAAAATAGATGCTAAACATTTAAACGCTAAATTAAAAGAAGAAGGTAAAAAACAAATAGAATTTGATCCTGTAATGCTTGGTATTACAAAAGCTTCATTACAAACTAAATCATTTATATCTGCAGCTTCTTTCCAAGAAACTACTCGCGTATTAACTGATGCTTCAATTAAAGGAAAAGCTGATGATTTAATGGGATTAAAAGAAAACGTGATTGTAGGTCGATTAATTCCAGCAGGTAGCGGAAAAAGCAGACAAAAATACAATAAAATTGCTAAAGACAAAGACATTGAACTACAAAATAAGATGGCAGCTGAAGCAATTACCTCTGAGACTGAAGAACAGCCAGCTGAGGTCTAATAGCCTTATAAATTAACGATTTTTTTACATTAAATCACACACGCAATTGTTGACGTTCTTAAAATAATCAGTATTAATAGCGCACTTTTTAAGGTAGCACGTAAAGCTACGTTGGCTTTAAACTACTACCAACTGCTTACCAAATTGTTTCCTTAAAAAGAATATTATTATGCCAACTATAAACCAGTTGTTAAAAAAGAAACGTGTAAAGCAAGTGATTAGGAATAAAGTTCCTGCATTACAAGCTTGCGCATTAAAACGTGGTGTTTGTACAAGAGTGTATACAACAACTCCAAAAAAACCAAACTCAGCTTTAAGAAAAGTTGCGAGAGTAAGATTGTCAAATGGATTTGAAGTTACTGCATACATTCCAGGCGAAGGTCATAATTTGCAAGAACACTCAGTTGTTATGATTAGAGGTGGTAGAGTAAAAGATTTACCAGGTGTTAGATACCACGTTGTAAGAGGTTTGTTAGATACTCAAGGTGTTGCTAATAGAAAACAACAAAGATCTAAGTATGGAGCGAAGAGGCCTAAATAATGTCAAGACGTAGAAGACAAGCGAAAAGACAAATTATAGACGATCCAATTTACGGATTAAAATCAGTTTCAAAATTTATAAATGCATTAATGATTGGTGGAAAAAAAACCACTGCAGAAAAAATTTTTTATAATTCATTTAGTTTAATTAAAGAAAAAGCAAAAGAAGATCCTGTTAAAGTTTTTAATGAGGCTATTAAAAATGTAAAACCAAATTTAGAAGTTAAATCAAGAAGAGTTGGTGGTGCTACTTATCAAGTACCCGTTGAGGTAAAAGCTGATCGTGGCCAAGCATTAGCGATTAGATGGTTACTAGATGCTGCAAAAAAAAGAGGTGACAAAACAATGCAAGAAAGATTGATGAAAGAATTTCTTGATGCATCAACAAATAAAGGATCGGCAATTAAAAAAAGAGAGGACACACATAAAATGGCAGAGTCGAATAAAGCTTTTGCTCATTTTAGATGGTAGAAAATTATGAGTAAAGTTTACGCTAAAGATAAATACAGAAATATTGGTATCATGGCACATATTGATGCTGGAAAAACTACAACAACTGAAAGGGTTTTATATTACACAGGTAAGTCTCATAAAATTGGTGAAGTGCATGATGGGGCAGCAACAATGGATTGGATGGAGCAAGAACAAGAAAGAGGAATAACAATTACTTCAGCTGCAACAACCTGTTTTTGGAAAGATCACAGAATTAATATTATCGATACCCCAGGCCACGTAGATTTTACTATTGAAGTTGAAAGATCTTTAAAAGTATTAGACGGAGCTGTTGCTGTATTTGATGGCGTTGCAGGTGTTGAACCACAATCAGAAACTGTTTGGAGACAAGCAGATAAGTACAAAGTTCCAAGAATGTGCTTTGTAAATAAACTAGACAGAACTGGTGCTGATTTCTACCGATGTGTAGACATGATTAAAGAAAGATTAGGTGCAACTCCTTTAGTTTTACAAATTCCAATTGGAGCTGAAGCTGATCTACAAGGTGTTGTAGACTTAGTTAAAATGAAGGGTCTGGTTTGGGAAGCAGAAGATCTTGGAGCAAAGTTTAATGAAGTTGATATTCCTGCTGACTTAAAAGAAAAAGCTGAAAAATATAGACAAGATCTTGTTGAAACAGCAGTTGAGCAAGATGAAAAATTGATGGAAGCTTACTTAGAAGGCAAAGAAATTAGTGAAGAAGACTTAAAAAAATGCATTAGAAAAGGTACATTAAATTTTAGTTTTGTACCTGTATTAACTGGTTCTGCATTTAAAAATAAAGGTGTGCAACCTTTATTAGATGCAGTAGTTGATTTTCTTCCAAGTCCTTTGGATCTTAATGAAATAAAAGGAACTAAACCTGGTTCAGATGAGGAATTAGTTAGAAAATTTGATGATAGTGAACCTTTTTCAGCGCTAGCATTCAAGGTTGCCAATGACCCTTTCGTAGGAACTATCACATTTATTAGAATTTACTCTGGAAAATTAGTTTCTGGAACTGGAGTATTAAATTCATCTACAGATAAAGAAGAGAGAATTGGAAGAATGCTATTGATGCATGCTAACGATAGAGAAGATATTAAAGAAGCAAGCACAGGAGATATTGTTGCCTTAGCAGGTTTGAAACATACAATTACTGGACATACTCTTTGTGTTAAAAACAATCCGATTGTTTTAGAGCCAATGGAGTTTCCTGACCCAGTTATTGAGATTGCTGTTGAACCAAAAACAAAAGGTGACCAGGAAAAAATGGGTGAAGCTTTACAGAGACTGGCAAAAGAAGATCCATCTTTCAGAGTGTCATCAGATACTGAGTCTGGTCAAACCATTATTAAAGGTATGGGCGAACTTCATTTAGATATTATTGTAGATAGAATGAAAAGAGAATTTAAAGTAGATGCAAATATTGGTGCACCACAAGTTGCTTATAGAGAAACAATCGAAAGATCAGCTGAAGTTGATTATACACACAAAAAACAGTCTGGTGGCTCAGGACAGTTTGCAAGAGTAAAATTAATTGTAGAACCACAAGAACCAGGTAAGGGTAGAGAAGTTGAAAGTTTAATTAAAGGTGGTGCGATACCTAAAGAATTCATTCCTGGTGTTGAAAAAGGAATTGAAGGTGTGGCAGACTCTGGAATTTTAGCAGGCTTTCCTGTTATTGATTATAAAGTTCAAATTATTGATGGGTTACACCATGATGTTGACTCTAGTGTCTTAGCTTTTGAAATAGCTTCAAGAGCTTGTTTCAAAGAAGCATGTCAAAAAGGCGGTCTAAAGCTTTTAGAGCCAATTATGAAAGTTGAAGTAGTAACCCCAGAAGATTACATGGGTGATGTTATTGGTGATTTAAATAGTAGACGTGGTCAAGTTGGGTCAACCGACAAAAGAGGAAATGCAACAGTGATTAATGCAAATGTTCCTTTGGCTAATATGTTTGGTTATGTAAACAACTTAAGATCAATGTCTCAAGGAAGAGCCCAATATACTATGCAATTCTCTCATTATGAAAAAGTTCCTCAAAATGTTCAGGACGAAGTAACAAAGAAACTGGCAGGATAATAACAAATGGATCAACAACATATCAGAATTAGACTACAAGCTTACGATCACAAAATATTAGATCAATCAACCGAAGAGATTGTAAATACTGCTAAAAGAACTGGTGCTCAAATTAAAGGACCTATTCCACTTCCAACAAAAAAAGAAATTTATACTGTATTGAGATCACCTCATATTGATAAGAAGAGTAGAGAGCAATTTGAGACAAGAACTCATAAGAGACTAATTGATATTATGGAACCAACACCAGCTACAATTGAAGCTTTAATGAAGTTAGATTTAGCAGCAGGTGTAGATGTGGAGATTAAAATTTAGTTATGGCTATTGGATTGGTAGGAAAAAAATTAGGAATGACACAAAGATTCTTTGAAAATGGAGAGTCTCTGCCAGTGACTGTATTAAAAATTGAAAAAGCGAAAGTTGTTGATGTAATTAATAAAGAAAAAAGAGGCTATTCAGCTGTTCTAGTTGGGTACGGACATATAAAAAATTCAAAACTTACAAAACAAATGAAAGGCTTTTTTGCAAAAAAATCACAGGAGCCCAAAAAAATTCTTAAAGAATTTAGATTAGAAAACACTGAAGAGTTAAAACCAGGAACTGAAATTAATTTAGACGTTTTAAAAGATAAAAAATATGTAGACGTAAGAGCAAAAACTATCGGTAAAGGTTTTGCTGGATCAATGAAAAGGCATAACTTTGGCGGTATGAGAGCAACTCACGGGGTATCAATTTCTCATAGAGCACACGGCTCAACTGGTCAATGCCAAGATCCTGGTAAAGTGTTTAAAGGCAAAAAAATGGCTGGGCACATGGGGGCTAAATACAGAACTACGTTAGGCTTAGAGGTAGTTGAGGCAGATTTAGAAAATAATTTACTATATCTAAAAGGAGCAGTTCCAGGAAGCAAAAATAGTTACGTTGAAATTCAAGAGGCAATCAAGAATAAAAATAAATCGTCAATTAAAGAAAGAGTTGAAAAATACAAAGCTTCATTAGCAGAAATGCAATCTACAAAGAAAGATAAAAAGAAAAAAGATAAAAAAACTGAAACTCTCGCAACTGAAAAAAGTGAAGGTGAAGGGGCTGAGAAAAAGTAATGAAAATTAATGAAATAAGTATTGATGGTAAAAATGTTGGTTCTTTAGAAGCTTCGGATAAAGTTTTTAAAGTTAAACCAAGAAAAGATATTATTCAGCAAGTGATTGACTGGCAACAAAATAGAATGTTTAAAAAAACTGGTCATACTAAGAGCAGAGGTGAAGTTAAAGGTTCAAGAAAAAAAATAGTACAACAAAAAGGATCGGGTGGTGCAAGACATGGTAATATTACTGCGCCTATATTTGTAGGCGGTGGTATTGCTCACGGACCAAGACATAGAGGTAATTACGCAGTTAAAAAATTAAATAAAAAAGTTAGAAAATTAGGATTAGTCCATGCTTTATCGGTAAAGGCGAAGTCAGATCAAATTGCAATATTTAATGAACCAAAAATGTCAGGTTTAAAAACTAAAAATTTTAAAGATTTTTTAAAAAATATTAAGTCAAAAAGTGCACTATTTATTCACCATAAAGACGCTCCAAAAGAATTTGTTAGAAGTATTAAAAACATTCCAAACTCAAAAAAGTTAGAAGATGTGGGAACGAATGTTTACGATTTAATTAAATATGAAAAAGTTCTTTTCACAAAAGAATCTTTTAAAGCAATTGAAGAAAGGTTAAATAAATAATGAAAAACGAAAACGCAGCATTTGATATTATTTTATCTCCAGTCATTACTGAGAAATCTACAAATTTAAATGCATTAAACAAATTAACTTTTAAAGTTGCGAAAGATGCAAATAAATCTTCAATTAAAAAAAGCATTGAGAAACTTTACAAAGTAGAAGTAATCAAAGTGAATACGATTTTATCAAAGCCAAGAGTTAAAATGGTAAGAGGTAAAGTTGGCAGTAAAACAGGATATAAGAAAGCAATTATCACTTTAAAAGAAGGTCAGACAATTGATATGACAGCAGGAGTTTAATAAATGGCATTAAAAAGTTTTAAACCTTATACAAAATCAACAAGATCAACAATATTGGTTGATAGAAGTGATTTGTGGAAAGGAAAACCTGAAAAAAGTCTAACAAAGTTTAAAAAAAGAGCTGTTGGAAGAAATAACCAAGGTCGTATTACAACGAGACACAAAATGATGGGTCATAAAAAAAGATACCGTTTAATTGATTTTAAAAGATCCAAGAATGATATTCCAGCTGAAGTTAAACGTTTTGAATATGACCCGTTTAGAAGCGCAAATATAATGCTTATAGAATATCAAGACAAAGTTTTAAGTTATGTTTTAGGTGTCGAAGGACTTAAAATTGGCGATAAAGTAGTTTCTGGTGACAAAACAGAGGTTCAAAAAGGAAATTCAATGATGTTAAAAAATATCCCAGCAGGCACATCAGTTCATAATATTGAATTAACTCCTGGAAAGGGTGGAATATTGGCAAGATCTGCAGGATCTTCGGCAACAGTTATGGGTCAGGATGATGATTATACTCTAATTAAACTAGGATCCGGTGAAACAAGAAAAATTTTATCAAAGTGTAAAGCGACAATCGGGCAAGTTTCTAACGTAGATAATAAAAACAAAAAAATTGGTAAAGCAGGAAGAAATAGATGGTTAGGTAAAAGACCTACTGTAAGAGGTGTAGTTATGAACCCTGTAGATCACCCACATGGTGGTGGTGAAGGTAAAACATCAGGTGGAAGAAACCCAGTCACTCCTTGGGGACAAGGAACTAGAGGATTAAAAACAAGAAATAATAAAAAAACAGATCAATTTATTATTTCTAGAAAGAAAAAGAGAAGATAATTTATGGCTAGATCAGTTTGGAAAGGACCATTCGTTCACCCAAGTCTATTAAAGAAAGTAGATAAAGGTGGTGATGCTTTAAAAAGACCAATCAAGACATGGTCACGTAGTTCTACTATTGTCCCTGAATTTGTTGGTTTAAAATTTGAAATACATAACGGAAAAAAGTTTATCCCAATTACTATTTCTGATGAAATGGTTGGTCATAAATTAGGGGAGTTTGCTCCTACTAGACAATTCTTAGGACATACTCCAGCTGATAAAAAAGCAGGCGCGGCTGCTGCACCAAAAAAGGATGCTAAATAATGCCTAAAAACATAAAGCCTACAAAAGACTTATCTACTGTAAAAGCGGTCTACAGAAATTTAAGATCAAGCCCTAGGAAAATTAATGACATTTTAAGATCTATCAGAGGAAAAAAAGCTGATATCGCTTTAAGAAATTTACAATTTTCAGAAAAAAGAGTTTCTAAAGAAATTTCAAAAACAATTAAATCAGCAGTGGCAAATGCTGAAAATAATAATCAATTAGATATTGATAATTTATTTATTAAAGAAGCTTATGTTGGAAAAGGAATGGTAATGAAGAGATATAGACCTAGAGCTAGAGGAAGGGCTGGTGAAATTAAAAAACCATTTTCTAACCTAACAATTATTGTAAGTGAAAAAAAAGAAACTGAAGGAAAAAGAGCTTAATTATGGGACAAAAAGTTAATCCAATTGGAATTAGGTTAAAAATTAACAGAACTTGGGATTCTGTGTGGTTTGCTAAAAAGCAAAATTATGGGACGTATTTAATAGAAGATTTTAAAATCAGAAAATACATTAATAAAACAATTAAAAACTCTGGTGTTTCTAAAATTTTAATAGAAAGACCTTCAAAAAAATGTGTTGTAACAATCTATACATCAAGACCAGGTTTTGTAATTGGAAAAAAAGGCTCTGATATTGAAAAGATAAAAAATAATATATCAAAAATTACTAATGATGAAGTAAGTGTAAATATTAAAGAAATTAGAAAACCTGAACTTGATTCATACTTAGTTGCTGAAAACATTGCTCAACAATTAGAAAAAAGAGTTGCATATAGAAAAGCAATGAAAAGAGCTATGTCTTCATCTTTAAGACTTGGGGCAAAAGGAATTAAAGTTACTGTAAGTGGTCGTTTAGGTGGAAATGAAATCGCAAGAACTGAATGGTTAAGAGAAGGTAGTATACCACTTCACACATTAAGAGCAGACGTAGATTATGCCGAAGCTGAAGCTTCTACTACTTATGGAATTATAGGTGTAAAAGTTTGGATATACAAAGGTGTTGTTTTCCAAAAAGATTTACAAAAGAAAATTGAAGCTGAAAAAAAAGAGGAAGCTAATTAATGTTACAACCATCAAGAACAAAATTTAGAAAAGCACACAAAGGTAGAATTAAAGGAAAAGCTACAAGAGGTGCAGCTTTGAATTTCGGGTCACATGGCCTACAGGCTCTAGAACCTGAAAGAGTAACTTCTAGACAAATAGAGGCAGCCAGAGTTGCTTTAACAAGACACATGCAAAGAAAAGGACGTGTTTGGTTGAGAATTTTTCCTAATATTCCTGTTTCAAAAAAACCAATAGAAGTTAGGATGGGTAAAGGAAAAGGTTCACCCGAATTTTGGGTATATAGAGTAAAACCTGGTCGAGTAATTTTCGAAATAGATGGAGTTAGTGATACGGTAGCAAAAGAATCTTTTGATAGAGCAGCTTCTAAACTGCCTATCAAAACAAAAATTATCAAAAGGAATTTAAATTTATAGAAATGAAAACCTCAGAAATTAAAAAATTAACAGTAGCTCAACTACAAAAAGAGTTGACGAATTTTAAAAAAGAGCAATTCAATTTAAGATTTCAAAAAGTTAATTCTCAAGTTCAAAATACTGCTAGAGTTAGAACTGTAAGAAGATCTATTGCAAAAATTTTAACTTTTCTAAACCAAAAGAAGAAAGATAACTAATGCCAAAAAGAGTTTTAACAGGAAAAATTGTAAGTGCTAAAAATCAAAATACTGTAGTAATTCAGGTAGAAAGAAAATTTAGACACCCAGTATTAAAGAAAGTTTTAAAAAGATCTAAAAAGTATCATGCTCATTATGATACAGGTGAATTCAAAGTTGGAGATGAAATTAAAATTATTGAGTCCAAACCAATTTCTAAATTAAAAAAATGGAGAGTTTTGGAGAATTAATATGATTCAAGTTCAAACAGAAATGGAAGTTGCTGATAATACTGGTGCAAAAAGGATTGAATGCATCAAAGTTCTTGGTGGCTCTAAAAGAAGATACGCTAGTATTGGTGACATCGTAGTGGTTAGTATCAAAGATGCTATGCCAAAAGGTAAAGTTAAAAAAGGTGATGTTCACAAAGCCGTGATCGTAAGAACAAAAAAACAAATTCAAAGAAATGATGGTTCGGCTATTAAATTTGACAAAAATGCTGCTGTATTAATAGCTGCAAATGGAGAGCCTATTGGGACAAGAATATTTGGCCCTGTAACTAGAGAACTTAGAGATAAAAAACATATGAAAATTATATCTCTGGCACCAGAGGTTTTATAAAAATGAAAACAAAACTTAAAAAAGGACAAACAGTTCAATTAATTACAGGTGCTGACAAAGGTAAGTCAGGTGAAATAATTAAGCTGTTTCCAAAAAATTACAGCGCTCTTGTAAAAGGGGTAAATGTGAAGAAAAAACATCAAAAACCAACTAAAGAACAAAAAGGTGGAATAGTTAGTATTGAAAAACCTGTTCATTTATCAAATTTGAAAATTATTGATGGTAAAAAAAGCCAAGAGAAATCAAAAAAACAAGACACAATAAAAACTGAAACAAAAGCAAAAAAAACTGAAGCAAAAACTAAAAAAACTGAAGTAAAAACAAAAAAAACTGCAGTGAAAAAAAAGGTAGCAAAATAAAATGGAACCAAGATTAAAATCTATCTACAAATCAGAAATTCTTCCTCAATTAAAAGATAGCCTGGGAGTAAAAAATGTTATGCAAGTTCCAAGACTTGAAAAAATTGTAATTAATATGGGTCTTGGTTTAGATGCAAATGATAACAAAGTTTTAAAAACAATTGAAACTGACCTTGCTAACATAGCAGGGCAAAAACCTGTTGTAACGAAATCAAAAAAAGCAATCTCTAACTTTAAAACAAGAGCAAAGATACCCTTAGGATTAAAGGTGACTTTAAGAAAAAATAATATGTACTTTTTCCTCGATAGATTGATTAATATTGCTTTACCAAGAATTAAAGATTTTAGAGGATTAAACCCAAAAAGTTTTGATGATAATGCAAATTATAGCTTTGGTGTTAAAGAGCATGTAATTTTCCCTGAAGTAAATTTTGACAAAGTCGACAAAGTTCGAGGAATGGATATTACAGTAGTAACCTCAACAACTGATAAAAACCAATCAAAAGCATTATTAGATAAATTCAATTTTCCATTTGTAAAGAAAGGAGCTAACTAATGGCAAAAGTATCAGCTGTAGAAAAAAATAAAAAAAGAATAAAGTTAGCAAAGAAATATGAAGCTAAGAGAAAGAAGCTAAAAAAAATAGTTATGGATAAGAAAGTAAATTTAAATGAAAGATTTGAAGCAGCATTGAAGCTTGCAAAGTTACCAAAGAATTCTGCAAAAAATAGAATAAGAAATAGATGTGAAATAACAGGTAGACCACATGGTTATTACCGTAAACTTAAAATGTCTAGAATAGCCCTTCGAGAACTTGCTTCTATGGGTAAAATTCCAGGCATGACAAAATCAAGTTGGTAGGAGATAGATTATGACAATAAGCGATCCAGTAGGAGATATGTTTGCAAGAATTAGAAATGCACAACAGAGAAACCATCCACATGTAATGGTTCCATCTTCTAAATTTAAAAAATTTGTTTTGGATGCGATGGAAAGAGAAGGATTTATTGAAGGCTATGAAACAGTTAAGAATGAAGATACTTCATATGATCATTTAAAGGTTAATTTAAAATATGTTCATGGTAACCCAGTAATTAATGAAATTAGTAGAGTCTCTAAACCTGGAAGAAGAATTTATACAAGATTTGATAGTTTGCCCAGAGTTCAAAACGGTCTGGGTGTTGCAATTATTTCAACATCTTATGGAATTTTAACTGACAATGAAGCTAGAGAAAAAAAAGTTGGAGGAGAAATAATCTGTAATATTTCTTAATAATATGTCTAAAATAGGAAAAAAACATATACCAGTACCAAGTGATGTAAAAGTTCAAATCAATGGTAATAAGATTAATTTAGAGGGCCCAAAAGGTAAGAAGTCTCTTGATATTAATATTGAGTTTTTAAATATTACTTTTGAAGAAGGTAAAATCATTGTTGCTCCAAAAGATCCAAAAAAACAAAATAAAATTATTTGGGGTTTGCAAAGAAGTTTAATTAATAACGCGGTTATTGGAGTTGGAAAAGGTTATGAAGAGACTTTAAAATTAAATGGCGTAGGTTTTAGAGCAAATTTAAAAGGTAAACAATTACAGCTTCAACTAGGATTTAGCCATGACATTATGTACGATATACCTGAGGGAATTTCCTTAAAAGTTGATAAACAAACTACGATTATTATCAGTGGTGTAGATAAAGAATTGGTTGGAAAAACTGTTGCTGATATTAAATTTTATAAACCTGTAGAACCTTATAAGCAAAAAGGAATAACTTCAGAGGGGCAATTTATTTTGAAAAAAGAAGGTAAAAAGAAATAATGATAAGCAAAAGTAACAAACGAAAAAATAGAGTAAGATTTAAAATTAAAAAAGTAAACAAAGATAAGCCACGTCTTACTGTTTTTAGATCTGCAAAAAATATTTACGCTCAAGTTATAGATGATAATAAAAGAGTAACTCTAGCAAGCGCTTCTTCAGTAGAAAAAAATATTGAAAAAAAACCTAAAAAGGATCTTTCTGAGATAGTAGGAAAGTTAATTGCTGAGAGGTGTTTGGAAAAAGGATGTAAAGAAGTTTATTTTGACAGAGGTAAATACAAGTACCATGGTAGAGTCAAACAACTGGCAGAAAGTGCAAAAACTGGAGGATTAAAATTTTAAAGTATGAGTCAAACAAGTGAATTTAAAGAAAAATTAGTTGCAATTAATAGAATTACAAAAGTTGTAAAAGGCGGAAGAAGATTTGGATTTGCAGCGCTTGTGGTAACTGGAAATCAAAAAGGACAGGTAGGATTTGGCCAAGGTAAAGCCAAACAAGTTCCGGACGCAATAAAAAAAGCTTCTGAAGCTGCAAGAAAATCTTTAGTAAAAGTTGCGTTAAGAGAAGGAAGAACACTTCATCACGATGTAAGAGGAAGAAATGGCGCAGGTAAAGTTTTATTAAGAAGCGCACCAGCTGGTACAGGAATCATTGCGGGTGGTCCTGTTCGTGCAATTTGCGAGATGTCAGGAATTCAAGATGTGGTTGGAAAATCTATTGGATCTTCTAATCCTTACAACTTAGTTAGAGCTTCTTTTGATGCATTAACTAAGCAAAAATCACCTAAAGAAATATCTTTAATTAGAGGTAAAAAAATTAAGGAAATAGTTTCAAGGAGATAAAGAATGCAACTTAATACTTTAAACAAAAAAATTCATAAAGCTAAAAAAAGAGTTGGAAGAGGTATTGGCTCTGGTCTAGGGAAAACATCAGGAAGAGGTGTAAAAGGTCAAAAATCAAGATCTGGAGTTGCGATCAAAGCTTATGAGGGTGGACAAATGCCCTTGTACAGAAGATTACCGAAAAGAGGTTTTAACTCTCTTTATAAAAAAGAAAAAAATATTGCTATAAATTTAGATAAAATTTCTAAATTAATAGAATCTAAAAAATTAGATTCATCAAAATCTATTGATTTAAGAAAATTTTTATTAAGTTCAAAAGCTCCTAAAAAGTTGAAAGTAAAAGTTCTGGGCACAGGGGATTTAAAAGTGAAAGTAAGTATTCTTGCTGATCAATTTAGTAAATCCGCGCAAGCTAAAATTGAAAAAGCTGGCGGATCTATAGAATTAGTCAAATAATATAAATGTCTGGTTTTGCTCAAAATGCAGAAAGTGGCTTAGGGGCCTTTTCAAAAGCTGACGATTTAAAAAAGAGAATATTATATACTTTATTAATTCTTATAATTTATCGGTTTGGGACTTATGTTCCTTTACCCGGTATTGATCCAACATCATTAAAAGAAATTGTAGGCGGTAATCAGAGAAGCCTTCTTGGTATGTTCAATGTATTTGCGGGTGGTGCTGTACAAAGAATGGCAATATTTGCGCTTGGTATTATGCCATATATTTCAGCATCAATTATAATTCAATTGCTTACTGGAGTAACAGAGTACTTTAAAAATTTAAAGGCTCAAGGTGAAGTTGGAAGACAAAAAATTACTCAATATACAAGATATGGAACTGTGATTTTAGCTTTAATACAAGGTTATGGAGTTGCGATTAGTTTAGAAAATTCTCAAGGCATTGTACAAGACCCTGGACTTTATTTTAGATTCGTAACTACTGTTACACTATTAACTGGAACAGTATTTTTAATGTGGTTGGGTGAACAAATTACGGCTAGAGGTATAGGAAATGGAATTTCGTTAATAATCTTTTCTGGAATAGTTGCAGAGATCCCTGGTGCTCTTGCTTCTACTTTTGAATTAGGAAGAACTGGGGCAATATCTAGTGGAATAATAATTTTAATTTTATTGCTTTTATTAATAGCGATTTATTTTATTGTTTTTGTTGAAAGAGCTCAAAGAAGAGTTTTGATTCAATATCCAAAAAGACAGCAAGGTAATAAAATGTACGGTGGTGAATCTTCATATTTACCGTTAAAAGTAAATACTGCTGGAGTAATACCTGCAATTTTTGCATCAGCATTATTATTATTACCAATAACTCTTTCTAATTTTTCATCATCTTCAGAAAATTCTATTTTAATCTCAATAACTTCAATGTTGGGTCAAGGAAAACCTCTTTACATGATATTTTTTGCAGCTGGTATAGTTTTCTTTTCATTTTTTTATACATCAATTGTTTTTAATCCAACTGAAACAGCAGATAATTTAAAAAAATATGGTGGATTTGTTCCTGGTATTAGACCAGGTGAGCGTACAGCTTTATTTATTGAAAATCTTTTAACTAAATTAACAGTTATTGGGTCTGCCTATTTGGTAATTATATGTTTATTACCTGAAGTTTTGATAGCAAACTATCCTGTGCCATTTTATTTAGGTGGAACATCATTATTAATCGTTGTTGTAGTTGGAATGGATACAATCACGCAAATACAAACAAGATTAATGAGTGTTCAATATGAATCATTAATTAAAAAAACTAAATTTAATAGATAAAATATGAACTTAATATTATTTGGACCACCAGGCGCTGGCAAAGGAACTCAATCTTCTTTTTTAGTTGAGAGTGAAAAAATGTTTCAACTATCAACAGGAGACCTTTTAAGAGCAGAACTAAAAAGTGGCTCAGATTTATCAAAACAATTGAAAGAAATCATGGATGCTGGAAAATTAGTCTCAGACGATATAATCAATAATTTAATAGAAAAAAAAATTTCAGACCCGAGTGTAAAAAATAATATAATTTTTGACGGTTTTCCTAGAAACTTAGAACAGGCAAAGTCACTAGATGATATGCTTGACAAGTATAATCAAAAAATATCAGCAATTATAAATCTAAAAGTAGATTATTCTGTACTTGTGAAAAGAATTTCTGGCAGAGTTTCATGTTCAATTTGCAAAAAACCATTTAATGAATTTTTCGACCCACCTGGAGAACCAAATAACTGTTCAAATAACAAATGTGATTCTAGAGAATTAATTAAAAGATCTGATGATAATGAAAGTACTGTGACAAATCGTTTAAAAACTTATGATGATCAAACGTTACCTATACTTGATTATTACAGAAAAAAAGGAATCGTGAAGGATGTAGATGCTATGAAAGCAATTAATGAAGTTACAGGCGAAATAAAGTCTATTATCAGTAACTTATAACGTTGACTTTAATAGTTCGATTACTATAATCCAGCGATTTTAAAAATAAGGCAATCTAAACTATGGCTCGTATATCAGGTGTAAACCTACCGTTAAATAAACAAGTGCATATCGCTTTACAGTATATTTATGGGATTGGTGATCATTATGCAGATAAGATTTGCAAAGAATTAAATATTGAAAAATCAAAACGAGTAAATAGTTTAACTGATGACGAAGTTTTAAAAATTAGAGAACTTATTGACGAAAAATTTACTGTCGAAGGTGATTTAAGAAGAGAGATTTCATTAAATATAAAAAGATTAAGAGACCTGGGTACTTATAGAGGTACAAGGCATAGAAAAAAACTTCCTGTAAGAGGACAAAGAACATCATCTAACGCAAGAACAAGAAAAGGAAAAGCAATTGCAATCGCAGGTAAAAAATTAACAATGGCTAAAAAATAATGAGCAAAGAAGAAGTTAAAAAGAAAAGCAAATTCAAAGGTAAGAAAAAAGAAAAAAAAGTTGTAACGTCAGGTAAAGCTTTCGTGAATGCTACATTTAATAATACTATTATTTCAATAACAGACAAAAGTGGAAATGTTTTATCTTGGTCATCTGCAGGATCAAAAGGTTTTAAAGGATCAAGAAAATCCACCCCATACGCTGCCCAAGTAGCTGCTGATGATGCTGCTGCTAAAGCATCAGAATATGGTTTAAAAACTCTAGACGTTGAAGTTAAAGGTCCTGGATCAGGGAGAGAAACTGCTTTAAGAGCTTTGCAAGCAAGAGGTTTTAAAATTGTCTCTATTAAAGACACGAGTCCAATTCCACATAATGGATGCAGACCACCCAAGAAAAGAAGAGTTTAATTAAAAATTAAAAGGAGAACAAATTGATAGAAAAAAATTGGAAAGAATTAGTAAAGCCATCTAAATTAGATGTTCAAACTAATGATGATAAAAGTTATGCAAAGATAACTATTGAGCCTTTAGAGAAAGGCTTTGCCTTAACACTTGGAAATGCTCTTAGAAGAATTCTTCTTTCTTCTATTCAAGGAACAGCAGTAACTGCGATTCAGATTGATGGTGTAGTACATGAATTTTCTTCTATAAACGGTGTTAGAGAAGACGTTACAGATATTGTTTTAAATATTAAGGCTTTATCATTAAAGCTAAAAAATCCAGGACCAAAAAAACTAGTATTAGATGCTCAAGGACCAGGTGAAATTAAAGCTAAAGATTTAAAAGAAAGTGCAGATATTGAAATTTTAAATCCAGAACAAGTTATATGTAACCTTGATGATAATACAAAAATTTATATGGAATTAACAGTCAACACTGGAAAAGGTTATGTATCTGCTGAAAAAAATAGAGAAAAAGATTCTCCATTAGGTCTAATACCTGTAGATTCAGTATACAGTCCAGTTAAAAGAGTTTCTTACAATGTATCAGAAACAAGAGAAGGTTTATCAATTGATTATGATAAACTTACAATGGAAGTTGAAACTAATGGCTCTGTAGAAGCAGAAGATTGTGTAGCTTATGCAGCCAGAATACTTCAAGATCAGCTTGGCATGTTTATAAATTTTGAAGAACCAAAAGAAGTAGTTGCTCAACAGACAAAATCTGAGCCAGAATTTAATAAAAATTTATTAAGAAGAGTAGATGAGTTAGAGCTTTCGGTGAGATCTATGAATTGTTTAAAGAACGACAACATTATTTACATTGGAGATTTAGTTCAAAAAACCGAGGGTGAAATGCTAAGAACTCCTAATTTCGGAAGAAAATCTCTAAATGAAATAAAAGAAGTTTTATCTGGAATGTCTTTATATTTAGGTATTGAAATTCCAAATTGGCCACCAGAAAATATAGCCGAATTGTCTAAAAAATTAGAGGAAGAATATAAATAGATGAGACATAAAATTGCTCATAGAAAACTTAATAGGACTGCTGAACACAGAAAAGCTCTTATTAAAAACATGCTTAACGCATTAATTAAACATGAGCAAATTGAAACAACTTTACCTAAAGCAAAAGAATTAAAAGTAGCGATAGATAAAATTATTACATTAGGAAAAAAGAATACTCTTGCTTCTAAAAGAATACTTATTTCTAAACTTCAAGACCAAAGTATTGTTAAAAAGATAACTACAACACTTTTAAAGAGATATGAAAAAAGAAATGGCGGTTATTCAAGAGTTGTAAGATCTGGTTACAGATACGGAGATAACGCACCTAAAGCTTTTATTGAACTAGTAGACAAGGATTTTAATGCAAAAGGACAAGATTCTGGTCCATCACAAAAAAAAGTTGAAAACAAAGATCAAGAAAAAGCAGAAGTAAAAAAAGATAAAAAATAATGAGCAACTTATTTCTTGTTGCTTTATTTGGAGCAATAGGAAGTTTATCTAGATTTGTTTTAATCCAATCAACGCCAAAATTAATATATTTAAATTTTCCCATAGGTACAATTCTTGTTAACTTAATTGGTTCTTTTTTTATTGGAATTGTAGCTTCGCTTTTTGAAAAACAAATTTTAAGTAATGAATTTAGATCAGTAATTGTTTTTGGATTTTTAGGTGGATTTACAACCTTTTCAGCTTTTACGTACGAAGTGTTTAATTTTTTAAAAACTGGAGATTATTTAAATCTTTTTATTTACTTATTTTTATCAATTATAGTTAGTTTAATTTTATTTTATGTCGGTTATAAATTAATTAAAATTTTAATATGAAAAAACCATTAAAATCTTTTGTTATTAATAAAGATTTTGAAGGTTCTAGAGTAGACAGATTTCTTAAAAAACAATTTCCAAATATTCCTCAGTCTTTATTTGAAAAAAATCTTAGAAAAAAAAATATTACAGTAAATAATAAAAAAGTTAAAAATTTATTCAAACTTGAAATAAACGATATTGTAAATATTTTTACTGAACTGAAAATTGAAAATAAAATTAATAAAAAAAAACAAATTTTTAATATTAATGATTACAATGAATTAAAAAAAAATTTTGTCTTTGAGTGTGAAGATTATTGTGTATTAAATAAACCTTATGGATATGCTTCTCAAGATGGCTCAAAAGTTAAACAGAATGTAATAGATATATTGAATTCAACTAAAAAAAATTACTATATAGTTCACAGACTAGATAAAGACACCTCGGGTTTGATGCTCCTAGCTAAAAATAGATTTTACGCTAAAAAATTTTCTGAAATGTTTAAATCAAGAGAGGTGAAAAAAAAATATCTTGTGATTATAAATGGAAAAATTAAAAAAAATAAAGGCGAAATTTATTCAAAAGAAAAGTTAAATGGAAAAGAAATTGAGTCTAAGCTTTATTTTGAAGTAATATCAAAAAAAAATAACTTTTCTTATCTGGAAATTGATTTGATAACTGGAAGAAAACATCAAATAAGAAAGCAATTTTCGGATATTGGCCATCCTGTAGTTGGTGATTCAAAGTATGGAGATAAAAAAAATAATACTCAACTATGTTTATTGAGTTATGAAATAGAGTTTGAATATAATAATAAGATCAAAAAATATAAGGCAACTATTCCAGATAATTTCAAAACATGTTTGGAAAAGTTTTTTTAAATTCTGAAATTATTATATCATTTAAATCGATGATTTCTGAAAAATTTATAAAATCTGTCATGTTAGCAATTCCCTTATCCCTGATGCCACATGGAATAATTCCATTATAGTCTTTTTTATTAACATTTACATTTAGTGAAAAACCATGAAATGCTATCCATTTTTTAACCCTGATACCAATGGCTGCAATTTTTTCAGAATTATTTTTATTTTTAACCCAAATGCCAATGTTACTTGGGTCACTAAAAGATTTGATTTTATAATTATCTAAGATCCCGATTATTACAGTCTCAATATTTCTTACAAAATTTTTAATATTTTTTTTTGAATTTAAATCAATTGCAAAATATATTACTTTTTGTCCATCACCATGAAACGTCCATTGTCCACCTCTATTTGTTTTGTAAATTGGAAATTTATTTTTATTCAATAAGTCATTATCTTTTGCAGAAGTTCCAGCACTATATAAATTTGGATGTTCTAGAATCCACAGAAGATTATTTGATTCTTTATTTTGTATTTTTTTGACTCGTTCTTCTAATAATTCAATTGCATCCTGATATTCCACAGGTTTTTGGCTTATTTTTATTTCGAGTTTCATAAAAAGATTTGTTAAAAGTATTTATTATTATGTCAAACGAACAAACTATAGAAAAAAAGACATTTGAAGTCACTAAAGAACTTATTGATAATTTAGTTGGCCTAATTAATGAAAAAAGGGTAGTCGAGATCAATAATGCTTTACATGCATTGCACCCTTCAGATGCTGCAGAAGTCTTATCGAATCTTCCAGAAAAAGCTCGTTTTAATTTATTGTTACTTGAAGCGTTAGACTTAAGACCTGATACTGTAAAAGAGTTAAACAACACTCTACAAAAAGATATTTTAAATCAATTACCTTCGGATAATGTGGCAGAAATTGTTAATCAATTGGAGTCAGATGATGCCTTGCAAATTGTTTCAAATTTAGATGAAGAAAAAAAGATTGATGTATATGAAAAAATTCCATTACAAGACAAAAAACTTTTAGAAGAAGTATTAAAAGCTTATCCCGAAGACTCTGCTGCTAGAATAATGCAAACAGAGTATTGTTCTGTCTCGCCCGAGTGGACAGTTGGAGAAACAATAGATTACTTAAGAGAAACCGATGATTTACCTAAAGAATTTTTACAAATATTTATTGTTGATGATATAAAACGACCATTAGGCTCAGTTCCCTCATCAAGAGTTTTAAGAAATCCAAGGTCTACAAAGATGAGGGATATTATGGATGAAACTCAAATGCTTATTTATGGAGATTGGGATAAAGAGCAAGTTGGTTACTTATTTGAGCAATATAATTTAATTTCAGCTGGTGTAGTTGATAAAAATAATAAACTTATTGGTATGATTACTGCCGATGATATTTTAACAGTATTAAAAGAAGAAGCCGAAGAAGATGCCTTAAAATTAGCAGGTGTACAAGATGAAGCTATTACTGATAATGCAGTAAAAATTACGAAAAAAAGATTTGTATGGTTATTAATAAATTTATTTACCGCTGTAATCGCATCATATGTCATTGGTTTATTTGATGGCAATATTCAAAAAGTAGTCGCCTTAGCTGTTTTGATGCCAATCGTAGCATCCATGGGAGGCAATGCTGCAACTCAAACATTAACTGTAACTGTAAGATTAATAGCAACAAAAGAGCTTACCGCAGAAAACTTATTTAAAATAATTGGAAAAGAATTTAGCGTAGGTTTTTTAAATGGTATTTTGTTTTCTTTAATTTCAGGTTTATTTGTCTATTTTTGGTTTTACGAAATTAAACTTTCAATTTTAATTGCTGTTTCAATGGTAATTAATATGGCTTGTGCTGGATTATCTGGAATAGCGATCCCTGTTATATTAGATAAGTTTAAAATTGATCCCGCAATAGCATCAACAGTTTTTGTTACGACTGTTACCGATGTTGTTGGATTTGTATCTTTTTTAGGTTTAGCTGGGATAATACTTGGTATTTAAATATTATCTATCAACCTCACCTTTCCTAAATAGAATGCAACAAATAATCTTGATTGATTATTAATTTTATTTGTAATTTTGAAAGTCTTTAAATTTATATTTTCAACATAATCATATTTAATTTTATTTTTTTTAAAATTTTCTTTTATATCTTTTAAAATATTATTTTTTTTACTTTTCTTTTTTTTAATTTTTTTTACAAAATTAATAATTAATACAGCCTTTTTTTTATTTGCTTTATTAAGTAATTGATTTCTGGATGATAAAGCTAATCCGTTACTATCTCTTATAGTTTTGCAGTTAATTATTTTAGTTTTGATTTTATTAAGAAATATAAAGTCTTTTATAATTTTTAATTGTTGAAAATCCTTCTCTCCTAAATACATTTTTGAAGAAGGCACAATATCAGTAAGCTTTTCAATAACTTGCAGAACACCTTTAAAATGTCGTTTTCTATATTTGTGTTCCATAATTTTATTTATTTTTGGATATTTTCTTTTTTTTGACTTCCAGGAGTAAATTTCATGAAAAGATGGAATGAATAAGTAGTTTACCTTAAGCTTTTTACAAATACGGATATCATCATTAATTTTTTTTGGATATTTTTTTAAATCATTCTTATTATTAAATTGTTTTGGATTTAAAAAAATACTTACAACTGTTACCTTGTTTTCTGTGATAGATTTTTTTATTAAATACTCATGACCTTTGTGTAAAGAGCCCATTGTAGGAACAAAACCAGATTTCTTGATATTCTTAAAAAGTAAATTGATTTCTTTGGATTTTCTTATAATTTTCATTTAAAGTTTTAACAATGATTAAACAAGCAATTATACCACTTGCCGGTTTAGGTACAAGGATGCTTCCCTTGACCAAAGCTTTTCCAAAAGAATTTTGGCCGCTAGGGAATAAATCAATTCTTGAAAATATTTTAGATGAATGTTTTGACGCAGGTATTAATGAAGTTATTTTAGTGATTTCAAAAAAAAAAAAATCAATAAAAGATTACTTTAAAAAAGATATCGTTCTTGAAAAAAAAGTTAAAAATAAACCTGAGCTTTTAAAGTCTTTAAAAAATTTAAATAAAATATCTTCAAAAATTAAATTTGTTTACCAGGACAAACCCAAAGGATTAGGCCATGCCGTATTGTGTGCAAAAAAATTAATTAAATCAAAGCATTTTTTACTATTACTCCCGGATGACATTATAAATGGTAAGAATTCTTCTAAAGAACTTATTGCCATAAATAAAAAAACAAATTCTTCAGTTATTGCAATAAGAAAAGTGATTAAAAAGGATGTTAAGCGATATGGTATAGTAGGGTTTGATGAATTTAAAAATTTAAAAATTAATAAAATGGTAGAAAAGCCTTCAGTAAAAAACTCACCATCTCAGTTTGCAATTATAGGGAGATATATTTTGAATAAATCTATTTTTAATTACTTGGGTAAACAAAAAAGTGGTAAATTAGGAGAAATTCAAATTACAGACGCAATGAACGCAATGCTTTTTCATGAAAATTTTTATGGATGCAAATTTAAAGGTAAATATTTAGACTGTGGAACTATAAATGGGTATATAAATTCATTTAAAGAAATAAATAAAAAATGAAAATTTGTTTTATAGGTACTGGTTATGTTGGCCTTGTTTCTGGTGTGCTTTTCTCTGATTTTGGTAACAAGGTAATATGTGTAGATAATGACCAAAAAAAAATAGATAATTTAAAAAAAGGAATTATTCCAATTTTTGAACCTGGTCTTGATGAGCTGGTAATAAGAAATTACAAATCAAAAAGATTATCTTTTACAACTGACATAGCTAGAGCAATTAAAGACTCAGATATAATATTCATTGCAGTGGGAACACCTACAGCCAAAGACGGAGTCTCCGCAGATTTGAAAAATGTTTATGCAGTAGCAAATGTTATTTCTAAAAATATAAATAAGTATAAAATAATTATTACAAAATCTACCGTCCCAGTTTGTACTGGAGATGAAGTTGAAAAAATTATTAAAAAAAATAATTCATCTTCAAAATTTGATGTAGTTTCTAATCCAGAGTTTTTACGTGAAGGTGAGGCTATACGGGACTTTAGATATGCTGATCGAGTTGTCATTGGATCAAATAATTTATCAAAAACAAAACCAATATTGGAAAAACTTTATGAGCCAATTATTAAAAAAGGTGCAAAATTTATAGTAACAACTAGAAGGAGTTCAGAATTAATTAAATATGCAGCTAATGCATTCCTGGCTACCAAGATTACATTCATTAATGAAATAGCAAATCTTTGTGAACAGGTTGGCTCTAATGTTGAAGATATTGCCATTGGTATTGGAACAGACGCAAGGATAGGGCCTAGGTTTTTAAGGGCTGGCCCTGCTTATGGCGGCTCTTGTTTTCCAAAAGATACTAAAGCCCTTACTAAAATTGGAGACAAATTTAAAACGGATATGTCAGTTGTTAAATCTGTAATAAAAAGTAATGAAAAAAGAAAATCAAAACTTGCTGATCAAATATTAAAAATATTAGGTAATCCCAAAGGAAAAAAAGTTGGTTTTTTAGGTGTTACTTTTAAAGCAAATACAGATGACATGAGAGATACTCAATGTTTAAAAATTTTTCCTAAACTTTTAAATAAAGGGGTTAAGATTTCGTATTATGATCCAACTGGTGAAAAAAAAGAATTAAAAAAAATAAAATTTTTAAAAAGTTCTGAAGAAATTTTAAATCAAAATGACTTAATAGTAATACACACTGAGTGGGATGAGTTTAGATCGTTAAATTTTAAAAAAGCTAAATCTAAAAAGATAAAAATTTTTGACATGAGGAATTTATATCAGCCAGATAGTTTTTTAAATAAAAAAATTAATTATTATTCAATCGGCAGACCTGTGAATGAAAAAAAAGCTCGATAAACTTAGTCAACTTGAATTTAAAGAACAAACCAAGAAACCTAAATTTTTCAAATTAATTCTTCTAAACGATGATTTTACAACAATGGATTTTGTTGTTAAGATTTTAGTAATGTTTTTAAATAAATCAAATCATGAAGCAAATTTTTTAATGCTTAAAATTCACAATGAAGGATCTGCAATTTGCGGTGTTTTCCCTAAAGATGTTGCGGTTACGATTCAAAACAAGATTCATAACTTTTCAAAAATAAATAAACAACCTTTGAAATGTATTGTTAAAGAATAATGGCAACTTTTACAAAATCTTTAGAAAAATCAATTTCAAATGCATTTGCCTTAGCTACTGAAAAAAATCATCAGTATGTAACATTGGAGCATCTTTTGTTTTCATTAATGGATGAAGAAGATGCTCAAAATGTAATGAAAGCTTGCAGCGTTGATATAGGTTTATTAAGAGAAAATTTGGAACATTATATTGATCATGAATTAGATAACATAGTTAACTCTGAAAAAATTTCAGATCCTCAACCCACTGCTGGTTTTCAAAGAGTTATTCAAAGATCGATAGTACACGTTCAATCTTCAGGTAAATCTGAAGTAACAGGAGCAAACATTTTAGTTTCATTATTTGCTGAAAGAGAAAGTCACGCAACTTATTTTTTACAAGAGCAAGAAGTTACCAGATACGATGTCGTTAATTTTATATCTCATGGAATTACCAAAATAGAGAATTTTTCATATACGGAAAATTTAGAGACAGATCAAAAAATTGGACAAAAGACAAATGAACGAACTGCGCTAGATAATTTTTGCGTAAATTTAAATCTAAAGGCTTCAGCCAATAAAATTGATACTTTGATCGGTAGAGATGATGAAGTGAGTCGTATGGCTCAAATCTTATGCAGAAGAACCAAGAATAACCCATTATTAGTTGGCGATCCTGGTGTTGGCAAAACAGCAATTGTTGAAGGCTTAGCTAAAAGAATTTTTAATAAAAATGTTCCAGAACCATTAAAAGATTCTGTGATATTTTCACTTGATCTTGGATCATTACTAGCAGGAACGAGATATAGGGGTGATTTTGAAGAGCGCCTAAAAACAATTATTAATGAAATTGAAAAAAATGATAATTACATTCTTTTTATAGACGAGATTCATACGCTTGTAGGAGCTGGTACAACAACTGGTAACTCAATGGATGCAGCAAATATGCTTAAGCCGGCTTTGCAATCTGGAAAAATCAAATGTATTGGCTCAACTACTTTTACGGAATATAGGTCAAATTTTGAAAAAGATAGAGCTCTGCAAAGAAGATTTCAAAAAATTGATGTTTCTGAACCAACTATTGATGAAGCTTATAAAATTATGTTTGGTTTAAGGGATAAATATGAGGAATATCACAAAGTAAAATACAGTGATGATGCTATTAAAGCTTCTGTTGATTTATCAGCTAAATATATTGGAAACAAAAGACTTCCCGATAAATCAATTGATATTTTAGATGAACTGGGCGCGTTTGAAAATTTAAAAGAAAACAAAGATAGAAAAGAAATTTTAGACGAAAGTGATGTAGAGCAAGTTGTTGCCAAAATAACAAAAATACCAGAAAAAAGTATTACCGCTAACGATAGGTATTATCTTAAAGATTTAGATAAAAATTTAAAAAGGTTAATATATGGACAAGATCATGCAGTCGACGCACTTTGCTCATCAATTAAACTATCTAGATCTGGCTTAAGAAATCCAGAAAAAACTATAGGGAATTATTTGTTTAATGGTCCAACAGGTGTTGGTAAAACAGAATTAGCAAAACAATTATCAAAAACTTTAGGGGTCGAACTTGTTAGATTTGATATGTCTGAATTTAGTGAGAAACATACCATTTCTAAATTAATAGGCTCACCTCCTGGTTATGTTGGCTTTGATCAAGGCGGGCAACTTTCAGAGTCTATAGAAAAAAATCCATATTGTGTACTTTTGATTGATGAAATTGAAAAGGCACATCCTGATATTTTTAATATTCTTTTACAAATTATGGATTATGGAAAATTAAAAGATCAAAATGGAAAAAATGTTGATTTTAGAAATGTTATATTAATTTTAACTAGTAACATTGGTGCCGCAGAGTTAGAAAAAGATCAAATTGGTTTTTCAACTAAAAAAAATAACGAAATCGATCAACAGACAATAAATAAAGTTTTTAGTCCTGAATTTAGAAATAGATTAGACTCAATAATTAGTTTTAACAGACTTGATAAATCTATAATTAAGCAAATTGTCAGCAAGTTTATTCTTGAGCTAGAGACTCAATTAAATGCTAGAGATGTTGTGATTGAACTGTCTAACACTGCAAATGATTTAATATGTGAAAAAGGCTATTCACAAACAATGGGAGCGCGACCAATATCGAGGTATATAGATGAGCATATTAAAAAAACTTTAGCTGATGAAATTATACATGGAAAATTAGTAGATGGAGGACATGTTAAAGTTGATGTTAAAGATGAAAAAATTATTTTTAATTATAAAAAATTCTCAAAATCTGAAAAGCCAGAAAAAGTTCTAGGTAAAAATTAAACTTCAAATATAGTTTCTAACTCAACTGCTGCATCCAAGGGTAGGGTATTTGCACCAATTACGGCTCTTGCATGTTTACCTTTATCTCCAAAAATGTTTACTATTAAATCAGATGCGATATTTAAAAGTTTTGCATGCTCTTTAAATTCAGCAGAGCAATTATAGTAGCCTGTAATTTTAACACACCTTTTTACTAGATTTAAATCATTGGTTGCTTTTTTTAATTGTCCCAAAACATTGAGAATGGCTATTCTAGTTGCTTGTTCACCTTCTTCGATTGTTAAATCTTTACTAATTTTTCCCTTAATCATACTTCCGTCTGGAAGTATAGGTAACTGTCCAGAGATAAAAATTAAATTATTTGATTTTATAAAAGCTGAATAATTCCCAACAGGGTCAGGTGGATTTGGTATTTCGATATTTAGATTATTAAGTTTATCCTCAATAGACATTATTTTTTCTTTTTAGTCTTTTTTGTTTTTTTGAGGGTTTTACCTTTTTTTTGAGCGTCATATTCTAAACGTTTATCAATATAAACTAATGCCTCTTCCATGGTAATATCATTTGGATCTTTATCATCAGGTATGGTTGCATTTATTGTTTTGTATTTAATATATGGACCAAATTGACCTTTCATTACTTTTACTGGTTTTTTATCTTCTGGATGTTCACCGAGGTTTTTAATTTCGTTTGAAGACCTTCTTCCTGGTTTTGCTTCAGCAATTAAAGTAATTGCTTTATTGATTCCAATTGAAAAAATATCTTCAGGAGATTCTAAGGTAGCCGATTTGTTGGCGCACTTTACGTAAGGACCAAACCTTCCGTTATTTAAAGTAATATCCTCATTATTTTCAGGATATTTTCCTAAAACTTTTGGTAATCCTGATAAAAATTTTGCTTTTTCAATATCAACATCATTAGGCGATATTCCTTTTGGAATTGAAAAATTTTTCATTTCTTTTTCATCATTGCCAACTTGAAGGTATGGCCCAAATCTACCTTTTTTAAGCATAATTTTTTTGCCTTCATCAGTTTCTCCAATTTCCTTTGGCTCTGACATAAAATCTTCTTGAGCGGCTTTTATTCTTGATAAAGGTCTTGTAAATTTACATTCAGGGTAATTAGAGCATCCAATAAAAGCACCAAATCGCCCAACTTTTAAACTTAACTCGCCACCGCACTGGCATTTTCTTAAAATTTTTCCTTCTCCATCTTTATCAAAAATTATATCTGCTAAACTTTCATTAAGCATATCAAGAATAGTTCTTGTTCTTAACTCTTTTACTTCATTTACATTTGAATTAAACTTTTCCCAAAATTGACTCAAGACATCGATCCATTTGATTTTACCAGATGTTATTTCATCTAAGCTGTCCTCTAAATTTGCGGTAAAGTTATAATCAACATATCTATTAAATAATTTATCTAAAAAAGCTGTGATTAATTTTCCTCGGTCTGTTGGGGTAAATTTTTTATTAATTAATTCTACATAATTTCTAGTTGATAAAACTGAAATAATACTTGCATAGGTTGATGGTCTGCCAATTCCTAGCTCTTCAAGTTTTTTAACTAAACTTGCCTCAGAATATCTTGGAGGAGGATTTGTAAAATGTTGTTCATCTATAATTTTATCTAATTTTAGCTCATCACCTTCATTAACATTAGGTAAAATATTTTCATCATCATCATTATCGTCTTTTTTTTCATCTTCTTCTTTTGTTTCTTGATAAAGTTTTAAAAAACCATTAAATTTTTGAATGGAACCATTTGCTCTAAACCCTATAGTTTTATCACTATTATAAATATCAACTGAAGTTCTCTCAAACTCAGCAGATTGCATTTGAGATGATACAGTTCTATTCCAAATCAGTTCGTATAACCTCATTTGATCTCTATCTAGTATTGATTTTAAGGATGCTGGGTCTCTGTTAATATCAGTTGGTCTAATTGCTTCGTGGGCCTCTTGTGCATTTTTTGCTTTTTTCCCACTGTAGTTCCTAGCTTGTTCTGGTAAATATTCTTTTCCAATTTTATTTTCAATAAAAGTTCTGCAAGTCTGTAGCGCTTCATTGGATATTTGTGTTCCATCAGTTCTCATATAAGTAATCAGTCCAACTGTTTCTCCATCAATTTCAAATCCTTGATATAATCTTTGAGCCACTTGCATTGTTCTTGAAGCTCCAAAGCCTAACTTTTTAGAAGCTTCCTGCTGCATTGTTGAAGTCGTAAAGGGTGCGTATGGATTTCTTTTATATGGTTTTTTTTCTATTTGAGTTATTTTAAAATTGTGTTTTTTTATTTCATCTACTGCTGATTTAGTTTGTTCTTCATTTTTAAAGAAAAATTTATTTGTTTTTTCCGATTTAAATAAGGTAATTTTTGAATTTAAATCTTTATTTTCCTTATTTTTAAATAAAGATTGAACACTCCAATATTCTTCTGGTTTAAAAAGTTCTATTTCATTCTCTCTTTGAACAATTAATTTTAAGGCAACAGATTGCACTCTACCTGCAGATTTAGATCCAGGTAGTTTTGTCCAAAGTATTGGCGATATATTAAAGCCAACCAAGTAATCCAAAGCTCTTCTTGCCATATAAGCATCAACTAGCTCAGTGTTAATTGATCTAGGATTATCTATTCCATTTTTTACTGCTTTTTTTGTGATTTCATTAAATACAACTCTTTCAACTTGTTTGTCTTTTAATAATTTTTTATCATCAAGAATATTTTTAACGTGCCAAGCTATTGCTTCACCTTCTCGATCAGGGTCAGTTGCAAGGATAATTTTTTTAGCATCTTTAGCCGCATCATAAATTTCTTTTAAAGGTTTTTTAGAACCAGGATCAATTTCCCAAGTCATATTAAAATTATTTTCAGTATCAACCGATCCATTTTTTGAAGGCAAATCTCTTACATGACCATAACTTGCTAACACGATATAATCTTCACCAAGATATTTGTTAATCGTCTTTGCTTTTGCAGGACTTTCCACAATTACTAAATTCATAGCAAAATCTACTCTCAAATATTTTAATAATTGTCAATTTAATGTTGTTTGAAAGCAATAAAATGGTGCTTTTATTTAGTTTTTATTTTACTTTCGTCGCCAGAAATAATTCTCTTGATATTATCTCTATGGGTGTAGATACTAAAAATTGTAAAGAAAAACATTAGTAAAGTTAAATTAAAATCATAAAAAACAAATGTAATAACTAGAGTAATAATAAAAGCTATGATTGCTGACAATGAAGATATTTTAAATATTTTGGCAATCACTCCCCACGTAATTAAAAAAACTAATCCTAAAATGTAATTTGTTATTAATATTCCACCAATAAAAGTTGCTACACCTTTTCCACCTTTAAACTTTAGCCAAACAGGAAAAATATGACCAAGGTATACAATTAAAAAAGATAAAAGACTGTACTCACTAAAAAATTTATTTGTAATTAATACTGCAATACTGCCTTTTGCAACATCTGATAACAAAGTATATGCCGCAACCTGCTTATTGCCTGTTCTAAGAACATTCGTTGCACCAATATTTCCTGATCCTATATTTCTAACATCGCCTAATCCTGCAATTTTTGTATAAATTAATCCAAAGGGAATGCTGCCCAGTAAATATGAATATAAAATAACTAAAGTTATATTCATTATAGTTCAAAGACTAGCTTTCCATTGAGGAAAGTCTTCTCAACCTTGCCTTGTAGTTTTTTATCTTCAATTGCGGTATTTTTTGATTTTGATTGCATTTGATCTCTTTTTACTACCCAAGGTTTTTCAAGATCTATAACGGCTATATCAGCGGGCATACCTTTTTCTAATGAACCGGCATTGATCCCAAAAATTTTTGCCGGATTTTCAGTTATTGCTCTAACTATAGTTTTAAGTTCGAGATTCCCGTTATGATACTGCTCCAAGGCTAGAGATAAAAAGGTTTCTATGCCAGAAGAGCCTGTAGCACACTTTTGAAAAGTTAATCTTTTAGACTCTTCATCTTCTGGCTTGTGGTCAGACACAATAATATCAATTGTTCCATTTTTAACGCCTCTAATTAAATCAAGTCTATCTTGCTCAGTTCTTAAAGGTGGTGATAATTTTAAAAAAGTTCTAAATTCACCAATATCATTTTCATTAAGTGACAAATGATTAATAGAAACACCAGTTGTAAAATCTATATTTTTTGATTTCCACTCATTTATAATTTCTAACGATTTTCCTGATGATAGTAGAGCAATATGATATTTAGATTTATATTGACTAAGTAATCTTAAATCTCTCTCAATTACGACATGCTCAGCGTAATCGGGAATACCTTTTAAACCTAGCTTAGTTGCAATTAGCCCTTCATTAATTACACCATTTTTGGATAATTCGTTATCCTGAGGCATTTGAACAATTAAAGCATTTTGGTTTTTTGCATAATTAAAAATCTTGTCCATTACATTGTTACTTTGAACACACTTAATACCGTCAGTAAAACCTACGGCCCCACTAAGTTTTAATAATCCAAACTCGGTAATTTCATTTCCATCTAAGTTTTTTGTTAGAGAAGCTAAAGAATGAATTTTAATTAAAGATTTATCTCTAGCTCTTCTTTTAATAAAATCAAATGTAGACACATCATCAATAACGGGATCAGTATTTGGCATAGTAACAACAGAGGTTACACCACCAGAAATAGCTGCTTGGCTTAAGGTTCTATAATTTTCCTTATATTCAAAACCTGGTTCCCCAGCAAAAACTCTACCATCGATTACACCAGGCATTGCAATTTTATTTGCACAGTTGTAAATTTTTATATCACCAACATTATTTTTAGTAACTTCTTTTCCAATAGCCTCAACAAAACCTTTTTCATTTATTAATATTCCACCAACTTCATCTATATCATTCTTTGTATCAATTATTCTTGCATTGATAATTGCTGATTTCATATTTGGTTCTCCATAAGAATTTTTAGACACGCCATTCTAACTGCAACACCCATTTCAACTTGCTGAACAATAATACTTCTATTAATGTCATCAGCTAATGACGCATCAATTTCAATCCCTCTATTCATAGGACCTGGATGCATAATCAATGCATCTTCTTTGGCGTGCTTAATTTTTTTATAATCCAGGGCAAAAAATTCATAATATTCTCTTGTAGATGGGATATAAGATCCATCCATTCGTTCTAGCTGCATCCTTAACATCATAATAATATCTACATCTTTAAGCCCATCTTCCATGTTAGTATAAACTTTCACACCGAACTGATGAATTTCTTTTGGCATTAAAGTACTGGGAGCAATAACCCTTACTTCTGCGCCCATCATTGTTAATAGATATATGTTAGACCTTGCAACACGTGAGTGCATAATGTCTCCACAAATTGCTATTTTCAATCCTTCAATTTTTCCAATTTTCATTTTGATTGTCATTGCATCTAGAAGAGCTTGAGTAGGGTGTTCTCTCCAACCATCACCAGCATTAATTACTGCACAATTTACTTTTCTTGATAATAAATTTGCCGCTCCAGAGTCTCCGTGTCTTATGACTAAAATATCTGGATGCATTGCATTTAAAGTCATTGCGGTATCTATAAGTGTTTCACCTTTTTTAATTGCAGAGTTTGAAACGTTCATGTTCATGACATCTGCACCAAGTCTTTTTCCTGCAAGCTCAAAAGATGAGAGAGTTCTTGTAGAACTTTCAAAAAATAAATTAATTTGAGTTTTTCCTTTTAATAAGCTTAATTTCTTATTTTCTTTTCTATTTAGCTCAACAAAGGATTGGCTTTCGTTTAGTATGTGAACAATTTCTGGAATAGATAAATCTTGAATACCTAAAAGGTGCTTCTTTTCATATTTAACAGCTTGTTTAGTTTTGAATAAAGCCATTAAAACCAGTCCTATAGGCTTATTTCATTAATTAGGCAAGCTATTTATTAAGAAAGTCAAGATAACCTTGAAGGATAAAAGCCGCCGCATGTTGATCTAGATTTTTTGATTTTTTAGAAGAGTTAATGTCCAAATCACCCATTAGATTAAACGCTCCTTCACTTGATAATCGCTCATCCCATAAAGTTATAGGTAATTTCGTATTTTTTGAAATATTTTGTGCAAAGTCTCTAGCTGATTGCGATCTTGGTCCTGGGGTTCCGTCCATATTAATTGGGTTACCAATTACTATCCCTTTGATTTCGTATTCTTTAATTATATTATTTAGTTCTTCTAAAAACTGTTTAAATTTTTTCATTACAATAATTTTAAAAGGCGTTGCTATTTTTTGATTAGGATCACTAACTGATAATCCTATGTTTTTTTTTCCAGGGTCTATTCCGAGTATTCTAGAATTTTTTCCAACTTTAATAAGAAAGTCTTTATTATCGCAAAGGTTGATAGTTTCCATTAAAGTGTTATTTTACCGCAAATTTTATCAAAGTCTAATGACAATTACCAAAGATACAGTAAAGAAAATTTCTAAACTTTCCAGGATTGCCTCAAACGAAAAGTTTGAAGAAAATATGATTAAAGATTTAAATGCAATTTTAAAATTCGTTGACCAACTTAATGAAGTGAAAATTGAAAACATAAAACCACTTGCCTCGACTGTCGAACAAGAATTAATCAAAAGAGATGACGAAGTAAAAAAAATGAATGAAAAGAAAGATATTCTTATTAATTCTCCAGAAGAAAATGAAGATTTTTATGTTGTTCCAAAGGTTATTGAGTAATGACTGAAATTTATCAACTTACACTTTATGATTTAGTAGAAAAAATAAAATCAAAAGAAATTTCTTGCGAGGAAGCTACAAAATCATATGTCGATAGAGCTAAAAAATCACAAAAACTTAATTGTTTTATTGAAGAAACATTTGATCAAGCTTTAAATAAGGCAAAAAATCAGTCAGACAAAATAGACACTGGTAAAAAATTATTTGGCGCACCATTTGCGGTAAAAGATTTATTTTGCACAAAAGGTATTCAAACAACAGCTTCTAGTAAGATGCTTGAAGGATTTAAACCTGAATATGAGTCAACTGTTACTTCTAAACTATGGGATGAGGGGGCTAATCTTTTGGGCAAATTAAATTGTGATGAGTATGCGATGGGCTCATCAAACGAAACTAGTCATTTTGGAAATGTAATAAACCCATACAGAAATGATAAGGATTTAGTACCTGGTGGATCATCAGGAGGATCAGCGTCTGCGGTTGCAGCCCATCTTACATCGGCTACTGTTGGGACAGATACGGGTGGATCAATTAGACAACCAGCATCATTTACTGGAACTGTTGGTTTAAAACCAACTTATGGAAGATGTTCGAGATGGGGAATAGTTGCTTTTGCCTCTTCATTGGATCAAGCAGGACCAATGACAAAAGATGTTAGAGATGCTTCTTTATTAATGGAAGTTATTTCAGGACATGATAACAAAGATTCAACGTCTGCACAAATAGAACAAGAAGTTTTTAGTCAAAAGTTAACCAAAGATATTAAAGGTTTAAAAATTGGAATACCAAAAGAATATAAAATCGACGGTATGTCAAAAGAAATAATAGATCTTTGGGATAAAGGAATTGAAATAGTAAAATCTTTAGGATGTGAAATTAAAGAAATATCACTTCCACATACAAAGTATGCTCTTCCAGCTTATTATATAATTGCTCCAGCAGAAGCTTCTTCTAATTTGGCAAGATATGATGGGGTAAGATATGGTTTTAGAGCTGAAGGTAAAGATTTAATAGAAATGTATGAAAACACTCGATCTTTGGGATTTGGTGATGAGGTTAAAAGAAGAATTTTAATTGGCACTTATGTTTTATCATCAGGTTATTATGATGCCTATTATTTAAAAGCTCAAAAAGTTAGAAGGTTAATTAAAAATGACTTTGATCAAGCCTTTAAAAGTGTAGATACTATTCTAACACCTACAACACCATCAGCAGCATTCGCGATTGGTGAGAATGTTGATGATCCAATTTCTATGTATTTAAATGATGTTCTTACTGTGCCTGTAAATCTTGCGGGGTTACCAGCCATATCTATTCCTGCTGGATATGATCAAAACAATCTTCCTTTAGGCCTACAATTAATTGGTAAATCTTTTGATGAGCAAACAGTTTTAAATAATGCATATGCAATTGAACAGTCGATTAATTTTAAACCAAATTTCAAAGATTGGTGGATGTAATGTCAGAAAAAGAATTTGATTATTATTTAAAAGGTGAAAAAGGTGAGTATGAGGTTGTAATTGGCTTAGAGGTACATGCGCAAGTTTTGTCAGATGCTAAATTGTTTTCCTCCTCTGCCACAAAATTTGGCTCAGAGCCAAATTCTCAAGTAAGTTTGGTCGATGCTGCGATGCCTGGAATGTTGCCTGTTATAAATAAATTTTGTGTAGAACAAGCTGTAAAAACAGGTTTAGGTTTAAATGCAAAGATAAATACCTTTTCTAAATTTGATAGAAAAAACTATTTTTATGCAGATCTCCCGCAAGGCTATCAAATTTCTCAATTTAAACATCCAATAGTAGGTGAAGGAAAAGTGATAGTAGATATGCCTTACGGTACAAAAGAGATTGGAATTGAAAGATTACACCTTGAGCAGGATGCAGGAAAAAGTATACACGATCAAGATCCAAAAAATTCTTTTGTAGATTTAAATCGATCTGGAATAGCATTAATGGAAATCGTAAGTAAACCTGACCTAAGATCACCTGGTGAAGTTGGAGAATACATAAAAAAATTAAGATCAATTATGAGATATTTAAATACCTGTGATGGTAATATGGAACAAGGTTCATTGAGAGCTGATGTGAATGTTTCTGTGAGAAAAAAAGGATCAAAAGAATTTGGAACACGTTGTGAAATTAAAAATGTTAACTCAATTAAGTTTATGCAGCAAGCCATTGACTATGAGGCTAGAAGACAAATCGAATTAATTGAAGAGGGCAATGAAGTTGATCAAGAAACGAGACTTTTTGATACAAAAAAACAAGAAACTAGATCGATGCGTAGTAAAGAAGACGCTCATGATTACAGATATTTTCCGGATCCGGATTTATTACCATTAAGATTAGAAGATTCTTATATCGAAGATTTAAAAAAAGGTTTGCCAGAATTACCAGATCATAAAAAACAAAGATTGATATCAGAGTTTAAACTTTCAAATTATGAAGCAAGTGTAATTATATCTGATCAAGCAGTTTCTACATATTACGAAGAGGTAGCTAAAAATTCAGATTATAAACTTGCTGCAACGTGGTTAATGGGTGAATTGTTTGCAACTTTAAATAAAGAGGGCAAAGATATTACCGAAAGTCCAGTGAGTACGGTTAATTTAGCTAAGATGATTAACTTAATTAAAGACGGAACAATTTCTGGAAAAATTGCAAAAACAGTATTTGAAGAAATGATCAAGAATGATGGTGATCCAGCAAAGATAGTTGAAGACAAAGGTTTAAAACAAACCTCAGATCCAAAAGAAATTGAAAACATCGTTGATAAAATTTTATCTTCTAATCAAGATAAGGTTGAACAGTATAAATCTGGAAAAGATAAACTTTTTGGATTTTTTGTTGGTCAAGTAATGAAGGAAATGAAGGGAAAAGGAAACCCTCAAATGATCAACGATATTTTAAAAAATAAATTAAAATAAATAAAATGTCTGGAAATTTTTTACTCAATGAAAAACTTGAGAAGTATATTTATGAAAATGGTGTTAATGAAACAAAAATAGAAAAAGAACTTAGAGAATATAACAATAAAGAACACCCCAAATCAGCTCATTTACAAATATCACCTGAGCAATCTGAGTTCCTTAAATTAATAATTAATATTGGTAGTTACAAAAACATTTTGGAAATCGGCACTTATCTTGGTTATAGTGCTTTATCGATGGCACTAGCCACTGAAGGTAGAGTAACAACAATTGATAAGGATGAAAAAACCAATGAAATTGCACTTAAATTTTGGAAAAAAGCAGGAGTTGATCATAAAATTAAGTTAATAGCTGGTCTGGCATCGCAAGAGTTAGATAAATTAAACGAAAAATATGATTTTATTTTTGTTGATGCAGATAAAACAAATAATGCTGAATATTATGAAAAATGCAAAAATCTTTTGAGTGAAGGAGGCGTTATAGCCTTTGATAACATGCTTTGGAAAGGCAAGGTGTCAGAAGACACAAATGATCCAAAGGTAGAAAAAATAAAAGCATTTAACAGTTATGTTAAACGTGATAATTATTTTGAAATTTCATTAATTTCCATAGGCGATGGAATAATGTTATGCAAAAAGAGAAATTCGATATAGTTAGTTTTTACAAATTCTGTCCTATTTTAGTAAATGAGGATTTAAGAATTAAATTCAAAAAAAATTTAATTGATTGTTCTTTAAAAGGAACCATAATTCTCTCACCCGAAGGAATTAATGGAACAATTTCTGGTTTATCAGGTTTTTTTTCAAGTTTTGAAAGTTTCGTCAAAACAACTTTAAAAATTGATAAATTTGATATTACAAATTCTTCATCATCAAATTTTATTCCTTTCAATAAACCCAAGGTTAAAATTAAAAAAGAAGTTGTCCCAATAGAAATAAAAACAAAAGTAAGAGATGGAAAACACTTAACACCCAGGGAATGGGATGAATTTATTATCAAAGATGATGTAATGCTTGTTGATGTACGTAAGCCATTCGAATATGAGCTTGGTACTTTTAAAGGTGCAATTAATCCTCAGGTAAATAGTTTTAGAGAATTTAAAGAGTATTTTTCAAAAGATTTTGTTAGAAAAAATAATAAAAAGCTTGCAATATTTTGCACAGGAGGAATTAGATGTGAAAAGGCTGCAGACCATTTGAAAACAATTGGAATGGAGAATGTATATCAGCTCGAAGGTGGTATTTTAAATTATTTAGATAATACAAATGAAGAAAAATCAAACTGGAAGGGAGAGTGTTATGTTTTTGATCAACGTGTATCTGTTAAACATGGATCAAAACCTGGAACATACTCTATGTGTCATGGATGTAGACTTCCAATTAGCTCAAATGATAAAAAATCAAAAAAATATATTGAGGGTATCACTTGTCCAAAATGCCATGATAAATTAACAGTTGATCAGAAAAAAAGATTTGCAATGAGACAATTTAATATTAAATATAATAACAAATGACACAAAAAATACCAAATTCAAGAATTGTAATCAGAGAGGATGGCAAGTTTATAGAAAAAGATATTTATGAATATTTTGCGGGAAAAAAAATTGTAGCTTTTGCTTTACCTGGCGCATTTACTCCTACCTGTTCTAATTACCATGTTCCTGCTTATGAAGAAGAATATGAAAATATAACAGCTTTAGGTGTTGATGAAATTTATTGCATAAGTATGAACGATCCTTTTGTTATTGAAAAATGGAAGGAAATTTCTGGAGCAAAAAAGATTAAATTTATTCCTGATGGAAATGGTGTTTTTACTAACGATATGAAAATGATTTCAGATCGAAGTGCTTCTGGCATGGGGCCGCGTTCCTTTAGGTACTCAATGTATGTTGAAGATGGGAATATAATAAAGTTATTTAAAGATGAAGATGGAAAATTTGATGTAAGCGATCCAAAAACAATGATAAATTTTCTTAAAGAAAATAAATAGTGGTAACACGAAAATCTTTTACCAGACCAGTAACAAAAACATCTAACCCTCAACCAAAAAATAAAAAATCCAAAGACTGGATTATTTGGGCTGCATGGGCAGATAGGGTAACTTTTGAAGATATAAAAAGAGAAACAGGCAGAACAGAGTCTGAGGTGATTAAAATCATGAGATCTACATTAAAACCATCATCCTTTAGGCTTTGGAGGAAAAGAGTTCATACTAAATCTATAAAAAACCTTAAAAAATTTAGAGAAGATAGAAAGAAACTAAGAGATAAATCTTACAAAAACTACCTATAGTTGTACTTTTTTAGCGAATCTGCTACATGTTGACCTGTAATTAAGAATAATTCTTAACAGTGTTGACATTGAGAATCATTCTCATTATTACGTTAAAAAATTAAAACAAAGAAATTAAAAAAATTAAATGACTGAGTTTACAACACCTTTTATGAGTTCATTCTTCATAATCCTAAGAGAGGGATTTGAAGCTATGTTAATCGCAATGCTAGTGTTTATGTTCTTGGATAAAATGAATGCTAGACACCAAAGACCAGCTGTCTTTTGGGGAATGGGTGCAGGAGTTTTAGTATCTTTATTATTAGCAGTAGGCTTTAGAAAAATTCACGGCATGACAGGCGCTCATGAAGAAATTTTTGAAGGTTGTGTTATGTTGATTGCCTCAGGAATGTTAGCTTATTGCGCACTATTTTGTCATAATGCAAAAGAACATGTTGAGGGCAAAGTAGATAAAGCAATAGATTCAGGAAAAACTTGGTTATTGTCTTTTACGGTATTCTTAGCAATTGTTAGAGAAGGTTTTGAAGTAGTATTATTCTATGCAGCTTTATTTGCAACGGGAGTTCAAAGTATAAACGCAGTTGTGTTTGGTGCTGTGATTGGATTAGCTGCGCTAGTTGCGTCTTACTATGGTTTAAGTCGTTTAACAAAAATCATTCCAATCGGGATGTTCTTTAGAGCTTCAGCAGTATTTTTACTAATTATGTCTGTATACTTTGGTTATGAAGGTGTGCACGAATTAGTTGAAGGTCTTGAAGATCTTAAAGTTTTATAAAAATTTAACTTTAAATTTACTTAATTATAATTAAATAAATTTTAATTATTTTTAAGAATTTATTTTAATTAAAAGGAGAAAAAATGAGCACAGAGTATAAAAAATCAAATGGAAATGGAAAATGCCCAGTTATACATGGAGCATTAACAGAGAGTGGTGATACTCCAACGGCATGGTGGCCAAATAGTTTAAACTTAGACATTCTTCATCAGCATGACACGAAAACTAATCCAATGGATGAAGGTTATGATTATAAACAAGAAGTTAAGAAACTAGATTTTAAAGCATTAGAAAAAGATTTACATGCATTAATGACAGACAGTCAGGAATGGTGGCCAGCAGATTTAGGTCATTACGGCGGATTAATGATTAGAATGGCATGGCATTCCGCAGGAACATACAGAATTTCAGACGGAAGAGGCGGAAGTGGAACTGGTAACCATAGATTTGCTCCACTTAATTCTTGGCCTGATAATACAAACCTAGATAAAGCTAGAAGATTATTATGGCCGATTAAAAAGAAGTACGGAAATAAAATTAGTTGGGCTGACCTTATGATCCTAGCCGGAAACATTGCGTATGAGTCTATGGGTCTTAAAATGTATGGATTCAGTTATGGACGAGAAGATATTTGGCATCCGGAAAAAGATATTTACTGGGGTTCTGAAAAAGAATGGTTAGGTGAAGAAAGATATGACAAAGATGGAGTTAACAGATCTTCTTTAGAAAATCCCTTAGCAGCAGTTCAAATGGGATTAATTTATGTAAATCCAGAAGGAGTAGGTGGAAAACCAGATCCTTTAAGAACAGCAATGGACGTTAGAGAAACATTTGCAAGAATGGCAATGAATGACGAAGAAACTTGTGCTTTAACTGCTGGCGGCCACTCTGTTGGTAGAGCTCATGGTAATGGTGATGCCGCAATGTTAGGTGCTGAACCTGAAGCTGCAGGCGTTGAACAGCAAGGTTTAGGCTGGAATAGAGCAGATGGTGGCGGATTAGGCGTTGAACAAGTAACTAGTGGTATCGAAGGTGCTTGGACTACTCACCCTGATAAATGGGACAATTCATACTTTAAATTACTCCTTGAATACGAATGGGAATTAAAGAAAAGCCCTGCAGGTGCTAACCAATGGGAACCAATTAATATTAAAGAAGAGGATAAACCTGTAGATTTAGCGGATCCTTCTAAAAGACATAATCCAATCATGACTGATGCGGATATGGCTATGAAAATGGATCCTGAATACAGAAAAATTTCAGAAAAATTCTACAAAGATCATAAATACTTTGAAGAAACTTTTGCTAGAGCTTGGTTCAAATTAACTCATAGAGATATGGGAAAAAGAGTAAATTATATTGGACCAAATTCTCCAAAAGAAGATTTGATTTGGCATGATCCTATTAAACCAGGTAAAACAGATTATGATGTTGATGCTGCAAAGAAATTAATTAAAGAAAGCGGTTTAACAACTAACCAAATGGTTTCCACTGCATGGGATAGTGCAAGAACTTATAGAAGAACTGATCTAAGAGGAGGTGCTAACGGTGCAAGAATTCGTTTAGCTCCTCAAAAAGATTGGGAAGGTAATGAACCTGCTAAACTTGCAAAAGTATTACCTGTATTGGAAGGCATTGCATCAAAAACTGGTGCTAGTGTAGCTGATATCATAGTTTTAGCTGGAAACGTTGGTGTTGAAGAAGCAGCAAAAGAAGCTGGAGTAGATATAAAAGTACCATTTAAAACTGGAAGAGGAGATGCAACAGACGAGCAAACTGATGCAGAATCTTTTGCAGTGTTAGAGCCTATTCATGATGCTTTTAGAAACTACGTAAAACAAGATTATGCAGTTTCACCTGAAGAGTTAATGCTTGATAGATCATCTTTGATGGACTTGTCTGCAAAGGAAATGACAGTGCTATTAGGCGGAATGAGAGTGTTAGGAACAAATCATGGTGGTTCTCAGCATGGAGTGTTTACGGATAAAGTTGGAGTTTTAACAACTGACTTTTTTGTAAACTTAACCGACATGAAGTTTAAATGGGTCCCAACTGGAAAAAACTCATATGATATCGTTGACAGAAAATCTAATGACAAAAAGTTTACTGCAACAAGAGTTGATCTAGTATTTGGTTCGAACTCAATTTTACGTTCATATGCTGAAGTATATGCTCAAGATGATAACAAGGAAAAATTTGTTAAAGATTTTGTTAAAGCGTGGACTAAAGTCATGAACGCTGACATAGCTTCAATTAATTAGTATTTTAAAGAGTTTACACACCGTTATACTTTAATTAGTATAACGGTATGAACAAAGGTTTCTCTCTCGTAGAACTTTTGGTTGTTGTTGCGATTATCGGAGTGTTAGCGGGCGTAGGTATCGTTGGTTATGATAGATACGTTGAAAATGCTAAACAAAAAGTTTTTGAACAAAATGTTCAAACGATAACAAGGGCGATCGATTTTGAATATACTGTTATTTCAAATTCACTATCCTCTGCGTTAGATGAAGTTGATAGCAGCGGAAATAAAACGGGCAGTAAAATTAGTTCAGACTCTACATGCGAAGAATTTGTTAGAGCTACTAAAGAACATTTCGCACATTTTAAAAACCCTTGGTTTCCAACTAAAAGAATGGTCACAATTAATTCTAAAAGTCATGCAAATCAAAAGAAAGGTATGGTTCAAGTTATCTGTAACAGATCAGGTAATTTATTGTCTGGTTGGAACTGCAAAGTTGAACAATCACTTTTTTACATATTAGCGATGAATGAAGATTACGTTGTAGGCTCAACTCATTCAGATACTTTGGAAGGAGGCAAGGCAACTTCAGGAGGAGTTGTTAATTCAAGATGGTATTATAGAGGTTTAACAAAACCACCTGTAGCTCATCGAAACGCAAACCATCTTCCTTATATAACCCAATCTATTGCTCAAACTCAGTACTGTTCTGATGGTAGTTTTATTAGATCTTCAGCTATCGAAATAGAGTCTAACGTTAATTATTAAATTATTTTTTAAGCTGAATATTTGACGAAATAAGCTGTTCATGTTTAGGCATGAACTTTATCCAAGCTTGTGTTATTGCATTAACAAACTTTTTAATGTCTTCTTTGGAGTGACTTGGAGTAGGAGTAATTCTTATTCTTTCAGTTCCTTTTGGCACTGTTGGAAAATTAATTGGTTGCACATAAACTTGATGTTCTTCTAATAAATAATCACTTATTTTTCTACAAAGTTTACTTTCACCAATAATTACTGGGATAATATGAGATCCAGAGTCTAAAAATGGTATTCCAGCTTTTTCGAGTTCAGATTTAACTAATTTAACATTCTCAAAAAATTTCGATCTAATTTCAGGATTATCTTGAACAGTTTCAACACTTTTTAATGTTCCCGCTGCAACTGCTGGACACATAGATGTAGTAAAAATAAATCCTTTAGAAAAGCTTCTTACAAAATCAATAATAGAGTTTGATGAAGCAATATAACCTCCGGCTAGACCAAAAGCTTTTGCTAAAGTTCCGTTAATAATATCTATTTGATCTGCTACACCTTCTTGTTCCGCAATACCTGCTGCATTCTCACCGTATAGTCCAACCGCATGTACTTCATCTAAATAAATTAAAGCTCCATGCTCATGAGCAACTTCAACAATTTCTTTTAATGGGGCAAAGTCTGCTTCCATTGAATATACAGACTCCAGTACGATCATTTTGGGCCTGTTAAAAGGAATCCCCTTCAGAACAGCCTTTAAATGTTCTACATCATTGTGTTTATAAATTACCTTTTCTCTTTTACTTGCTCTAATACCTTCAATTAACGAGGCGTGGTTTAACTCATCGCTTAGTACCAAACAGTTATCAATTGCTGATAATATGGAGGTTAAAGCAGAGTCATTTGCACTATAACCAGAGTTAAAAGCAAGGGCTCTTTCTTTGCTGTGTAATTTTGCAATTTTTTCTTCTAATTCTACATGAAATCGAGTTGTGCCAGATATATTTCTTGTGCCACCTGATCCAGCACCTAATTGATCTACTGCATTTTTCATTGCAGACATCACTTCGGTGTTTTGACTCATGCTTAAATAATCATTTGAACACCAAACATCAATTTCTTTAGTTTTTCCATCTTTGTGGTGTAGGGCTTTTGGATATTGGCCTGCTTTTCTCTCAATCTCATTAAAGTATCTATAATGACCTTCGTTTTTTATTTCCTGTAATTTTTGATCGAATATTGAATTGTATGATGATTTCCAATTATGAGCTTTGTTGCCTGACATAAATAGGTTTATAGCTATTAGATTATCTATTAAAATATCTAAATAGACGCACTTATCATATCATTTAAGAACAGTATAATTAAACAATGTCTTTATCTTTAATAATAGGATCCAGAGCTAGTTTTTTAGCCAAAATACAAACTTTTATCGTAAAACAAGAATTAAAGAAAAAAATTAAAAGTATTAAAATTACAACTAAATATCATTCAACTAAAGGTGATAAGAATCAAGATCACGCACCGTGGAAAAATTTAGGATATGGAATTTTTACAACATCATTAACCAAGGGTCTTATAAATAAACATTTTAATTGTGTCGTTCATTCCTACAAGGATTTACCAATTTTAAAGTCAAAGACAGATTATATCACAATCACAAGAGATGACCCCAGAGATCTTCTTTTAATTAAAAAAAAATCCATGAATAAAAAAAACTTAATTATTGGAACATCATCACCAAGAAGAAAATCATCTGTTAGAGCTTTAAAAGATTTAATAGGAGTTAAAAATATCAAAACAAAAACTATACGAGGAAATGTAACTACTCGATTATTAAAAGTAACGTTAAAAAATCAATATGATGCAGTGTTTATGGCAAAAGCTGCAATTGATAGAATTTTTAAATATGGGAACAAAGTAGATACAGTAGAAACAAAAAAATTTTTAAATCTTTTTAAAAAATTTAAACCATTTATTCTACCTTTATCAATTTTTCCTACAGCTGCTAGCCAAGGGGCAATAGCAATTGAATATTTAAAAAATGATAAAAAAACAAAATCTATTTTAAATAAAATTAATTGTAAAAAAACACAATTTATTTGTAATCAAGAAAGAAGTCTTTTAAAAAAATATGGTGGAGGCTGTGGTCTTGATATTGGTATTACCATAGAGGAAATAAAAAATAATAACTTCTTATTCAGTAAGGGTGTTGACGCTAGGAATAATAAAGAATTTCATATCAATAAAATTTTAAATAAAAAAAATATAAAGAAAACAAAATCTATATTTCCTCAAAATATCAAAGATTATCAAATGTTTTCAAGAATTGAGTTAAAACTTCCTAAAATAAAAAACTCAACAATCATTTTAACAAGACCAGATTTTTCAATTAAAGATTTAAATAATAACAATTTTTTTATTACGAGTGGAATACAAACCTGGAAAAGAGTTGTTAAAGAAAATAAAATCGCACAATGTAGTTTTGATGGTTTGGGAGAAGATTATCGCTTCCCAGAAATTTATTATCGAAATTATAAAAATATTAAAAAAATTACATATAAAAAGAGCATGTCAATTTATAAGACTAAGCAAATTAATGGTTACGAGCTTATTCCTCAAATCAATTCTAAAACCATAAATAATTTATTTAATGCAAAAGTATTTTATTGGATGAGCTATTCAGCATTTAAATTAGCGAAAGCTATTAGACCAGATATTACAAAATATCAGCATTGCAGTGGCCCTGGCTCAACATTTGAGCAATTAAAAAAAGAAATTCCTAAAAAAAGATTAAAACTATTTTTTAATTATAAAGATTTTAAAGAGAGTGTATATCAAGCCAGATGAAAAATTTTTTTAATTCTAATAAGCTTAAAGCAAGCAATTTAATACAACCTATATTTATTGAAGAGGGTTTGAAATCGAAAAAAGTTATCAAAGGTTTGGGGGTCAATTACAGTCATACAATCCAGAGTGCCAAAAAAACCATTTCATCTGACATTAAAAAAGGTGTTAAAAATTTTATTTTTTTTATTGTTCCAAAGACTAAGCAAAAAAAACCAGAAGATTTTAATTTTCATTACCAATCATTATCTCAAATAAAAAAAACATTTGGAAAACGAATAGTTATGATTGTTGATACATGTTTATGTTCAGTCACAACTGATGGACATTGCGGCATTACTCATAAAAATAAAATAAATTTAAAAGAAACTCATAAATCACTTGGAATTGCAGCTGATACTTTTATTCAAGCAGGAGCTGACATCATAGCCCCTAGTGATATGATGAAAGGTACAACAAGATATTTAAGATCATTATTTAAAAAGAAAAAATTTAAAACTCCAATTATGAGTTATTCATCAAAATTTTTTAGTAGTTTTTATGGTCCTTTTAGAAATGCTGCAAAATCTTCTCCAAAAAAATTTGATCGATCTTCTTATCAACTACCAGTTCATGATCGCAAAAAAGCAATACAGAGTTCATTAATGAATGCAAAGCAAGGAGCCTCTTTCTTAATGGTAAAACCCGGTATCACATCTATTGATTTGATCAGAGAAATAAAAAATAAAACCAAATTACCTACTGGAGCGTATCAAGTAAGCGGTGAATATGCTTCTTTACAATATTTAGCAAAAAACAAACTTGGTGATTTTAGTAAACTGTATAAAGAAAGTTTATTAGCTATTCATAGAGCTGGTGCTGATTTTATTATAACTTATGGAGCTAGAGACATTGCCAAAGATCTATAATCAAAAATTTTATAATGCATTACATCGCATTGAACAGAAAGTTCCTCCTATTTGGTTGATGAGGCAAGCAGGTCGTTATCATTCGCATTATCAAAATTTAAAAACAAAACATACTTTTGAAGAATTATGTAAGATACCAGAGCTTATTTGCGAGACAACCATGGGCCCGATTCAAGATTTTGATTTTGATGCAGCAATTCTCTTTAGTGATATTTTGTTTCCACTAGATTATCTTGGAATGGGCTTGGCTTTTAATCCAGGGCCAGAGTTTGCTAATCCTTTAACTGAACAAATCCTCAATCAAGATAAAGAACAAAGTTTTTCTGATTACATTAAATTTCAGATAGATGGTTTGGCTTTAATCAGAGATACTTTGCCTGATAATAAGTCCTTAATTGGATTTGTAGGTGCTCCATATACTTTATTTAAATTTGCTCAAAGACATCCTCAATCAAACTCAAATTTATTAAATGATTTTTTACCTGTTATAGAAAAAATTCTCGAAGAGAATATTGATCTACAGTTTGGTATAGATTTAGACATATTAATGATTTTTGATACTGAAGCTCAGCATTTAAATCTCGATGAGTTTAATAAGAACGTAAAACCATTTATTGAGAAAATTGCACATAAGTATCCTGGAAAAATTGGATACTTTACAAAAGATATTGATGATGAAAAGTATGAAAGTCTAAAGACAATAAAAGATTTAAAATTAACTGTTGTAGGTTCTAATCAAGATATTTTTTCTAAATTATCAAATACAGATCTATCTCTTCAAGGTAATTTTCCCAATGAATACCTTGCTATTGAAGATATTGATGAGTTTAAAAAGCATTTAGATAATTTTATTAAATATATAAAAGATCAAGATCTAGCCAAAAGAGCAGGCTGGATTTGCAGTTTAGATCATGGTGTTTTAAAAACTACACCAGAACATAATGTTAAACTATTTATAGATAAAATTAGAACAGAATTATAATGGCAAAATTTATTGGAAATCCTGATTTCAAACACGGTACTAAATTGAAAATTGGTATTTTGTTATCTAATCTTGGAACACCTGATAAACCTCAACGCAAAGAATTAAGAGTTTATTTAAAAGAATTTTTATCTGATCCCAGAGTAATTGAAACACCAAAATTAATTTGGCAAATAATTTTAAATGGCATTATCTTGAATACCAGACCTCAAAAATCTGCAAAAAATTATCAAAAAGTTTGGACAGATGAAGGTTCTCCACTTTTAGTGATTTTAAATAAACAAAAAAACCTTGCACAAGATTTATTAAAAAAAGAAAACCTAGAACTAGAGTTTGCAATAGGTATGCGCTATGGAAATCCTAGCATAGAAAAAGGCTTAGAAGAATTGAGAGAAAAACATTGTAATAAAATTATCATATTACCGATGTATCCACATTACTGTGCAGCTACTACTGGTTCAACATTTGATGCAGTATCAAATACAATGCAAAAATGGAGATGGGTACCGTCTTTGAGGTTTATATCAACTTATCACGATCACCCTAATTACATAAAGGCATTATCAAATAGTATTCAAAAGCATTGGGATGAACATGGCAAACCAGATAAAATTTTATTCAGTTATCACGGTATTCCAAAGAAGTATTTTACAAAAGGCGACCCGTATCACTGTCTTTGCAGTAAAACGACAAGATTGGTGAGAGAAGAAATGGGTCTATCAGAAGAATTTGCCATGACAACTTTTCAATCTCGTTTTGGACCTGAAGAATGGTTGCAACCCTACACAGATAAGACGGTAGAAAAATTAGCCAAAGGTAAAGTAGAACACCTTCAAATTATTGCACCAGGATTTTCTGCAGATTGTTTGGAAACTATTGAAGAGCTAGATGGTGAAAATAGAGAAATTTTCGAAGAACATGGTGGAAAAAAGTTTAGCTATATTCCTTGTTTAAATGATCAGCCTGATCACATAAACCTTATTGGAGCCTTAATTAAAAATGAACTCCAAGGTTGGGTATGAGCAAAAATATAGAAGACAAAAAAAAATTAACCTCGAATTGGTTTCAAGATTTACAAAATCAAATGATTAGTTCATTTGAATCTCTAGATACAAAAAGATTTGAAAAAAAAACATGGAATAGACCAGGTGGAGGTGGTGGTACTATGGCTATTATGAAAGGCGAAGTGTTTGAAAAAGTTGGAGTTAATATTTCTGTTGTACACGGTAAGTTTAGTGAAGAATTTAGAAAAAAAATACCTGGAACTGAAAACAGTGCAAATTTTTGGGCTGCTGGGATTTCTATAGTTGCGCATATGAAAAATCCAAAAATAGCTGCAGCTCATTTTAATACTAGGTTTATTGTAACTGAAAAATCTTGGTTTGGGGGTGGCTGTGACTTGACACCTGCTTTACCAGAAAATGAGGAAACAAAATCTTTTCACTCTGGTTTAGAAAATTTGTGTAAAAAAAACTCATATGATTATCCAAAATGGAAAAAAGAATGTGATGAATATTTTTATTTAAAACACAGAAAAGAACCAAGGGGAGTAGGTGGCATTTTCTTTGATTATTTAAATGAAGATAATTTTGAAAACGAATTTAATTTTATCAAGAATTTAGGAGTTTATTTTAAAAATTTTGTTCACGATAATGCTGAAAGAAAAAAAGATTTACCTTATACTGAAGAAGATATGAAAAAATTAATGCACAAAAGATCCAGATATGTTGAATTCAATTTATTGTATGACAGGGGCACTTTATTTGGCTTAAAAACAGATGGAAATGTTGAGGCTATTTTAATGTCAATGCCTCCAAAAGTGGAGTGGAATTGATGTACGAGTGGATTAAAGTTTTTCATATTATTTCTTTTGTAGCTTGGTTTGCAGGACTTTTTTATCTACCAAGATTATTCGTTTATCATGCAGAAAATGCTGATAGTGAACTTATTTGCAAAACTTTTGAAACGATGGAATATAAACTTCTAAAATACATCATGAACCCAGCAATGATTGCTACTTGGGTTTTTGGTATTGGTTTAATTCATTATGTAGGTTCAGCAGGTTGGTTACATGCAAAAATTACACTAGTTATTATTTTATCAGCTTTTCATATGTATTTGGGTGTTGTTAGAAAAAAATTAATTAATGAACCATCAAAATATACTTCTAAATATTTTAGATACATTAACGAGGTACCAACAATATTATTAATTCTTATAGTAATATTGGTTGTGGTAAAACCTTTTTAAATTGAGTGTTTTTGAAATATTTGCAACAATAGCTCTTTTATTACATTTTTTATTTATCCTTTTTGTAATATTTGGTGCAATACTTATTTTAAAATTTAAGAAAATAATTTATGTACACATTCCAGCAGTTGCTTGGGGAGCTTACATTGAATTAAGCCATTCTATATGTCCTTTAACTCATCTTGAGAATTTTTTTTTAAAAAAAGCTGGAAAAGATCAATATTCAGTAGATTTTATTGAAAATTATATTTTTAAAATAATTTATCCACCAGCCTTAAATTATGAGATACAAACTTATTTAGGTGTTATTTTAATTTTTGTAAATTTACTTATTTACTATTATATAGTTAAAAAAATTAGGACAGGTGGGTGAGTGGTTGAAACCAGCTGGTTGCTAACTAGCCTTACGAGTAACATCGTAACGAGGGTTCGAATCCCTCCCTGTCCGCCACAAATATGAAAAAAGATATCTCGATTGGAAAAACGTTAGCTAACTCTTTTCAATTTTTAATTACAAATTTTGACAAAAGATTAAAAGAAGGCTTACCTGCAGTGATTTTTATTACCATAGCCTTTAATATATTAAATTATTTAATCTCTAATGAGATTGCTACTAATTTTACTATTTTATTTTTCTTTGTTTTTACAATGATAATTTCAAGTGCAATAGGTGTCTGTGTTCATGAAGAAATTTTAAATAAGTCTAAGATAGTATTTTTAAAAGAATTTTTATCACCAAGGAGTATTAAGTATTTTTTTAATTTTTTAGCCTTAACAATTATAGCTTTATCACCGTTATTAATACATTTTGTGTTGAAAAATATTTTAACTATTAAAAGTGAACATGCCTCTGGTCTGCTAATATTATGGATTTTTACGACTATTTTATCTTTAAAATTAATATTTATTTTGCCGAAATTAGCTCTTGGTATTAATTTTAAGTATGATTTTAAAGAATTAAATTCAATCGGGTCAAAATTATTTTTGTTATTAACTATTGTAACAATAATTTTTTTAGTACCTTCAATGATTTACTTGACGCTACAACTATCATTTATGACAAGCTACAAAGACCTATACCAAATTATCAAACCTTTGTTTGATGTTGGATCTTTTTACATATCTTATTTAAATTATATTACTATTTTTGCGGTAATTTCTTACGCCTTTAAAGATTATTTTTCAAAATAGAATTTTTTCAATATCGTTAGTTACTGTTTTTTTATTAATTACGTATTTGTAAACTTGAATATTCTCTATAACTCTTTGCACATAGTTTCTTGTTTCTGAGAAGGGTATCAATTCAATCCAATCAATTGGGCTAATTTTTCCTTTTCTTGGATCACCAAATCTTTGTATCCATCTTTTTACTCTATGTGGACCAGCATTGTATGCTGCAAATGCCATATATAAAGCTCCATCTAAATTTGATGTTAAATTAGAAATATAAAATGATCCAATTTGTAAATTAAAATATTCATCTTCAATAAGTTTAGATCTTGAGTAGCTCAAACCTGCTTGCTTAGCCACCAATCTTCCCGTTGCAGGCATAATTTGCATTAATCCTTTTGCACCAACCCAGCTATTAGCTCTTCCATCAAATTCACTTTCTTGTCTGATAAGTGCTAAAATTATTGATTGATCCAGTATATTTTTTTTCGCAACAACTTTGGGCGTTTCGATAATAGGGTAATTTAACTCTAAAAGATTTTTGTTTTCATAAGATGCTTGTTTTGCGATTTGAATAGCAAAGTCTAATCTATTTATTTCTTGTGACAACAAACCGGCATAAACTTGCTCTTTGATAGTTTTTTCCTCAGAACCAAGATGTCGTATAATATCTTTAGCTTTTTGAGATTCATCTAGCTCATCTAGAAGGACCACAGCTTTTGGAAGCTCTTGTTTTAAAAATTTATTAAATTCATCTTTTGAAAATGTGAAATTGTTTTTTACTTTAAATTTTTCTTTTTCAATTTTTGCTGCCGCTAGTTGTCCATAAAATGTTGTATTAAATATAGATGCTGATACGTACCATTGTTTTGCTTTTTGATTTTCTCCAAGTTTTTCATAAGCTTCTCCCAACCAGTATGCTCCTCTAGATTTGCTTATTGGATAGTTAACGCCATCATGCATTATTTTAAAATGTTCGACTGCAGCTTTAGGGTTATTTAAAAATCTCAGAGCTAGCCAACCCGCATGCCACTCCGCTTCTGCTAGTAAGCTACTTTCTAAAACTCCATGATTAATTAATAAATCATAAGCTTCTTGATATTTTTTTTTATCTATATGTCTTCTGGCTATAATAAATTTTTCCTTAAACCACAGATCAGGCTTGACCAAACTTTTTGGGTCGTTGGGTAGAGAGTTAATGATTTCTAATGCACTGTTATATCTTCCTCTTTTCCTTCTCCATTTCGCTCTGTCATATTGTAAGCCAATATTATTTTTAAATTGAGGTGGAACTTTTGCAATTGCACTATCAACACCATACGATCTTGTCATTAGCGCAAATCTTGCAAAATAAAGTTCTTTATATCCTGGTGGTAAATATCTTAATGTTCTTCTTAATTCATAAAAGTCTTGTTCCCAAGCTAAATATTCAGCTCTAATAATGTAATCATTTTTGGTTAATAAATTCTTAAATTTTTTATTAAGATACCTGTGATCGTCTCTGCTTAAATTTGCATCTTTAAAACCCTCAGCTATTAGTTGATGAGCTTTATTTGTTTCTCCTTGTATTAAGAAAGCTTCACCTAATTTAATTTTTCCAAAACCACTTAAGGGTTCTTGGTTACTAAAAAATTTTATTACTTCTTTGGCTTTAGTTTCTTTGAAGTTAATTTTATGTTCTGCCAAATATCTTAATCTATTAATTCTTGGCCAATCAGGATTGTTTTTTATAAAATCAGAATAATCCTGAAATGTTGCCCGATTAATTGGTTCTTTTAAATACATCCAATTCACCAATTTTCTTAAAAGCGGATCTTTTGATTTTGAAACTTGTTTTTGTGCTGAGTTCCATCTTTTTCTTTTAATTTGAGCAAATGTCTTTTGGGCAATTAAAAAGTCTTTCTGAGATAGAATTTTAGAATCTTTTTTGTTTACGCCTAGATCATCAGGTTTTTTTAAAGGTAAGATATTATTAGTTACATTGAAGTTTTCTTCTTTATCTTTTTTGACTTTTTTAATTTTTTTTATTTCAGGAGCTGGTTTTTTATTAGTTTTTTTTGAAATTGTTTTTTCTATCTTTTTGGGAACAATTTTTTTTGGTGTTACTTTTTTATCAAAAATATTTTTAACTTCATTTTTCTTTTTTGTTTTTTTTAATTCACTATTAATTTTTGAAGTATTAGTTTTAAACTCATTAGGTTTTGGTTCAGGTTTAATTAATCTAGCAAATGAATTATCGTGATTAAAAAAAAATATCGTTAAGCAAAGTGCTATTTTTAGTATAGTTTTTTTCTTAATCATGTAATAAACCTATATATAAATTCTTGTATTTTATAACTATGTTTAAAGGATCTATAACAGCTTTAGTTACCCCATTTAAAGGTGAAAATTTGGACATAAATGCTTTTGAAAAGTTTATAGAGTTCCAAATTTCCAATGGCACAAATGGTATTGTCCCTTGCGGTACAACTGGTGAGTCGCCAACTATAAATAATGATGAGCACAAAAAATTAATTGAAACTGCTGTCAAAACCTCAAATGGAAGAATACCTGTAATCGCAGGCACAGGTTCAAATTCTACTGAAGAGGCTGTAGAGATGACGAAATTTGCTGAACAGGCAAAGGCAAATGCAGCACTTATAGTTACACCTTACTACAATAAACCTACTCAAGAGGGTTTGTATCAACATTATAAAAAAATTAATGATAACTGTGGCATTCCAATAATTATTTATAATATTCCCGGAAGGTCTGTAGTTGATATGAGTGTTGATACAATGGCTCGACTTTATGAATTAAAAAATATTGTTGGTGTGAAAGATGCAACAGGTGATTTAGATAGAGTTACTCAACAAAAAAATAAAATGGGTGACGAGTTTATTATGCTATCAGGAAACGATGAAAATACACTTGAATTTAATAAACTAGGCGGCGTAGGATGTATTTCAGTATCAGCAAATGTAGCTCCAAAAATGTGTTCAGATTTTCACAAATTATGTAATGCAGGTAATTTTGATGAAGCAAAAACTTTATTTGAAAAATTGCTACCTATGCATGATGTAATGTTTGTTGAAAGCAATCCTGTTCCAGCAAAATATAGTCTAAGTTTAATGGGCATGATGTCAGAAGATGTTAGATTACCTCTTGTCACTGCTGAAAATTCTTCTAAAGAAAAAATTAAAGCAGTTTTAAAAAAACTAGATTTAATTTAATGAATAAAAAAAACGTATCTAGCAACATTGTTGCTCAGAATCGTAAAGCAAGTTTTAATTATTTTTTTGAAGATACTTTAGAAGCGGGCATTGAATTATTAGGCTCAGAAGTAAAATCATTAAGAGCAGGAAAAGGAAGTATAGCAGATGCATATGCTTTGGATAGTGAGGGTGAAATTTATTTGCACAATACTTACATACCTGAATACAAGCAAAGTAGTTATAATAACCACGATCCAAGAAGATTAAGAAAACTTTTATTAAACAAAAAAGAGATTAATAAAATTATTGGAAAAATTAACAGAGATGGTTTTACTGTGATACCAACAAAAATTTATTTTAATTCCAAAGGTATTGCCAAAGTTAACATTGCAATTGCAAAAGGTAAAAAATTGCACGACAAAAGACAGACAAAAAAACAAAGAGATTGGAATAGAGAAAAATCAAGAGTTTTTAGAAAATCAAGTTAATGAAAATTTTAGCCTTTGGATCAAATCTTCCCTTTGAAAATAACTCTACTAAAGAAAATATTGAGTCTGCCTACGAAGCACTTAGTCAATTCAATATTAATATTTTAAAAAAATCTTTTTTTTATCAATCAGAAGCTTACCCAAATAAATCTGATCCATTATTTTGTAATTCAGCAGTTTCCATTGACACTAATCTTTCACCCCATGATTTATTATTGAATATTTTAAAGATTGAGAAAAGATTTGGCAGAGAAAGAAAAGAAAAAAACTCTCCAAGAACATTAGATATAGATATTATATGTTTTGACGATTTAATTATTAATGATGACGATTTAAATATTCCTCATCCAAATTTACATAAAAGACCTTTTGTTTTTTTGCCCCTTAGAGATCTTGATAAAAGTTGGAAACATCCTATTTTTTTAAAAACTATTGATGAATTTGTTAAAGAATTTGATCCAAATGAATTAAAATCTGTTAAAAAAATTTTATAAATTGTTATAATTTTACTATGTCAGATGAGCTTCAATTAATCAAAAAGATTAAGTCCTATAATAATTACGTTGATGAAAATGTTATTATTAATGCTTATAAATATGCATCAGAATTACATAAGACACAAAAAAGACACTCTGGCGATCCTTATATTAGTCACCCAGTAGCAGTTGCCAATATTTTAGCAGAACTAAAGCTTGATGGACCCACTATTACAACTGCTTTATTGCATGATACAATTGAAGACACAAAGGCAACTTACGATGAAGTTAAAAATAATTTTGGTGAAGAGATTGCTGATCTTGTAGATGGCGTAACAAAAATTTCAAAACTTGAAGTTGAAAAGAAAACTTTAACTGCTGGTGAAAATTTTAGAAAATTAATTTTAGCTACATCCAAAGACATTAGAGTTTTATTAGTTAAACTTGCTGATAGGTTACATAATATTAGAACAATTACTTCAATCGATAAAAAAGAAAAAAGAGAAAGAATTGCGAAAGAGACAATGGAAATTTATGCGCCATTGGCCGAAAGAATGGGTATGCATAAAGTTAGAGATGAGCTTGAAGATAGGTCATTTGCAATATTAAATGATGAGGCAAGATCATTAATAGTAAATAGAGTAAAAGAAATATCTCCAGGTAGAAAAAAAATATTTAACGAAGTTTTAAAGGAAATTGAACAAATTATAGAGAAAAACAATATTGACGCTGAAGTAATTGGTAGAGAAAAAACTCCCTTTTCAATATGGAGAAAAGTAAACGAAAAAAGAATTTCTCTTGAGCAGATAACAGATTTAATTGGTTTTAGAATTATAACTAAAAATAATTCAGATTGTTATAGTTGTTTAGGTGTATTTCATAGTAAATGGAGTGCAGTTCCAGGTAGGTTTAAAGATTATATTTCAACACCGAAATCTAATAGATACCAGTCGATACACACAACTATTATTGGGCCAAAAAAACAAAGAGTTGAAATTCAAATACGTACACAGCAAATGAATGATTATGCCGAAAGAGGTGTTGCCGCTCATTGGCTTTATAAAAAAAATGAAAATATAGATAAAAAAAATAGCTATGAATACTCTTGGTTAAGTGATCTTGTTGAATTTTTAGAGTCAGGCGAAAATCCAGAGCATTATTACGAATATACCAAGCTGCAATTATATGCTGACCAAGTTTTTTGTTTTACCCCTAATGGTGCAGTAATCAGATTACCCAAAAGAGCAACGCCTATAGATTTTGCGTATGCTGTTCATACTGATCTAGGCGACACTTGTACTGGATGTAAGATAAACGGAAAACATTCGCCACTTCAAACACATTTAAGAAATGGTGACTTAGTTGAAATTTTAAGTTCAACAAAAAAATCACCCTCATATCATTGGCTATCTTATGCAAAAACAGGGAAGGCCAGAAGTGCAATTAGAAGATATTGGCACGATAAACTGCCAGTACAAAATGAAAGTAGAATTCATAAATCAAGTATTTGGGTTCTATTAAGTCATAAAGCTGGAACGTTAGGGGAGATATGCACTTTAATAGGTAAACATAAATGCAATATTTTTAATGTTGAATTAGTTGATAAAAAAGAGGATTTCCTGAGTTTTATATTTGATATTGAAATTAAAAATTTAAAAGATTTTACAAATTTAATATCTGAATTAAAAGTCAGATCAATTAATTTTAAAATAATTAGACATAGAAAATCAGATTAATGTTAAATGAAGAACAAACTATTGATATTTTAAAAAAAACAAATTCATTATTAGAAGGTCATTTCATTTTATCATCAGGTTTAAGGAGTGAAAAATATTTACAATGCGCTCAATTAATGATGCATGCAGACTTAGCCGAGAAAGTATGTGAGTCTTTAGCAGAAAAAATCAAGAATGAAAAAATTGATTTTGATTTAGTGGCATCACCAGCAATTGGCGGCATATTAGTTGGTTATCAAGTGTCAAAGTTTTTAAATGTTCCTAATATCTTTGTAGAAAGAGTAGATAATATATTTAATTTAAGAAGGGGTTTTGATTGCAAAAATAAAAAAATCTTAATTCTTGAAGATGTCATTACTACTGGCAAATCAAGTATAGAATGTTCAAAATGTCTTGAAAACTTAGGTTCAAAAATTGTTGGATATGCTTGTATTATAGATCGATCTGGCGGTAATTCTGAAATTAATAAAATTATTTCACAAATTAGTTTTAATATACCAACTTACTCCAAAGATAATTTACCAGAACACTTAAAAAAAATCGAAGCCGTAAAACCAGGTAGTAGAAAAATTTAGTAATATGAAAGCTAAATTAGGTGTAAATATTGATCATGTTGCTACTTTAAGAAATGCAAGAGGCGAAGGTCATCCAGATATTATAAGTGCAGCTAAAGAGGTAATCAAAGGTGGAGCAGATTCAATCACAATACATGTGAGAGAAGATCAAAGGCATATTAAGAAAACGGATGCTTTAATTTTAAAAAAAAAAATAAATAAACCAATTAATTTAGAAATGGCCCCAACCAAAGATATGTTGAGCTTTGCGTTAAAATTAAAACCAAAATATGTTTGTATAGTTCCTGAAAAAAGACAAGAAATAACAACAGAGGGCGGTTTAAATCTAAACCAAAAAAACTTAAAAAATATCATTCAAAAACTTAAGAATAAGAAAATTGAAGTATCATTGTTTATTAATCCTAATTTAAAAGACGTAAAAAGATCAAAAATATTAGGTGCAAGTGCTGTTGAAATTCATACTGGTGCTTTTGCATCTTCTTTAAAAAATAAAAATAAAAATAAAGCTAATATTGAATTCAAAAAAATAAAACAATGTCAAATTGAATGCCAAAATACACACATGAAATTTAATGTTGGCCACGGTTTAAACTATGACTCAGCTGCTTATTTAAAAAAAATTAAAAATATTAATGAATTTAATATTGGTCACTTTATTATTGGTGAAAGTTTGTTTGTCGGTTTTTCAAAAGTTGTAAAAAAATTTAAAAATATATTAGTTAAATAATGACTTTATTAGGCTTGGGTACTGATATCGTAAATATTAAAAGAATAGAAAAAATCTTATTAAAAGATAAGAAAAAATTCATAGATAAAATTCTTCATTTCAAGGAAAAAAAACAAAAAAAAATAACAGCTAATTTTTTATCTAAAAAATTTGCAGCAAAAGAAGCGTTTTCCAAGGCATTAGGTACTGGTATTGGCGGTGTAATAAATTTTAATGAAATTATAATTTTCAATAAACCTAGTGGGGCACCTGATATTAAAATAGATAAAAAGGCTCAAAAAAGAGTCTTAAAAAAATTAAAAGTAAGTAAAGCTAAATTTTTTATATCTATTTCTGATGATTATCCTTTTGCTTTAGCTACAGTTATTATATCGAAATAAATAATTCATGAAAAAGAAAATTATAGAAAATGTCAAAACATTAATAATTGCATTGATATTGGCTGTAATAATAAGGTCCCTTTTAATTCAACCATTTTTCATTCCATCATCATCTATGGAGAGTACTTTATTAATAGGTGATCGTCTATTTGTCACAAAATATTCTTATGGTTATAGCAGACACTCATTTCCATTTAGCATAAAACTTTTATCTGAAAGAGTTTTATATACTGAGCCTGACAGGGGTGATGTCATTGTTTTCAAAACCCCAGCTGACAATAGAACAGACTATATTAAAAGGTTAATTGGCAAACCAGGTGATATTATTCAATTTGTTAATGGTGATCTTTATTTAAATAAAAAAAAAATAGAGAAAGAATTTGTTAAAAAAGATACAGTTTTATGCGGTCAAGAAAAAATTGAAGTAAATATATATAAAGAAAAAATTACTGAAGACAGTGAATATCAAATTGCGTATTTCGCAAATGACTCTATGACAGATACTGATACTTACACGGTACCCAAGGATCATTTTTTCTTTTTGGGAGACAATAGAGACTGCTCAAAAGATAGTAGATTTTTAATGAGTGTCGGGTATGTAAATAAAGAAAATTTAGTTGGTAAAGCGAGATTTTTATTTTTTTCAAATGATCAAAGTATTGGAAATTTTTTTACATTTTGGAGATGGCATAACTCAATACGCTTCAACAGAATATTAAAAAAAATAATTTAATGAAAAAAAATGACCTTGCGCAAGTAGAAAAAATTTTAGAAATAAAATTTAATAACAAATCTTTAATTGAACAAGCTTTTACCCATAAAAGTAAATCAGTTAATATAAATAATAATAATGAAAGACTTGAATTCCTAGGAGACAGAGTTCTAGGCCTTGTTATAGCAAGTTATTTAAATGATAATTACCCTAAAGATTCTGAAGGTGTGTTAGATAAAAAATTAGCATCATTAGTTAATAAAGAAACTTGTTCCAAAATTATTTCCTCTTTAGAAATCGATAGATTTTTAAGCCTCAGTAAGGCTCAAAAACAAAATAAAGCAGGTAACAAAAAAATATTAGGTGATTTGTGTGAATCTATCATTGGTGCTGTTTTTATGGATAAGGGATTTGAGCAAACAAAAAAATTCATATTAAAAATATGGAAAGAAAATTTGAAAAATACTACTCAAGTTTTTATTGATCCAAAAACTAAACTTCAAGAGTATTCTTTGAAACTTTACAAGAAACTTCCTGTATACAAATATATTTCTAATTCAGGCCCTTCTCACAAACCAAATTTTAAAGTGTCTGTTTCTATTGAGCAATCAAAGAGTTTTGTAGCAACTGGAACTTCTAAAAAAAATGCTGAAACAAATGCTGCAAAGAAACTGATTGAGTATTTAAAAATTAAATAATGAAAACTTCTTACATTGCTTTGTCAGGTCCTACTAATTCAGGCAAATCAACATTATTAAACTGTTTTGCCAATAAAAAAGTTTCAATTGTTTCAAAAAAAATACAAACAACCAATTTTAACATTGAGTTTTCAATTAATTATAAAAATACACAAATGATTTTTATTGATACTCCTGGTTTTTACAAAGATAACATTAATGACAATTATTTAAGAGAAGCAATTCAAGGCTTGGAAAGAGCTGATATAGTCGTATTTTTACTGGATATTAATAGTAAATTTAGACATCTTGATAAAATAAAAAATAATTTAGAAAAAATTAAAAATAAAATTCTAGTTTTTAATAAGATAGACAAGGTTGATAACGATGAAATTTTAGAGAAAATAAAAACTTTAGATTTTATTAATAGGTTTGATGAAATTTTTTATATTTCTGCATTAAAAAAAAAGAATACTGAAAAAATACTTAATTATATCGAAAAGAAATCATTAAAAGAAACAACAAAATTTACAAAGCGTATTTCAAAGGAAAAGTTTTTTTCAGAGATCACAAGAGAAGCGCTTTTATTTTATATTCATAAGGAAATTCCATATAAATCTTTAATTGTCACTGATAGTATTAAAAAGGGAAAATATTTAACTGTGAATCAAACTATAATAGTAAAAACAGAAGCACATAAAAAAATTATTTTAGGAAAAAATGGTCAAATGATTAAAAAAATTGGTATTTACTCAAGGTCTCAACTTGAAAAAATTTTGAAAAAAAAAGTAAACCTTTTTTTAAAATTGAAATTGTCAAAAGTTAAATAAATGCGATGGAGTGACATTGGATATTTACTTTCAGTATCAGCTACTAAAGAAAATTCTTCTTTAGTCAAAGTTTTCTCAAGAGAGCACGGTTGCGTCACTGGTGTTGTGTATGGTAGTTCATCGAAAAAGAAAAAGCCAGATTTACAAATTGGTAATAAAATAAAATTGAATTTTAATTCTAAAAATGAAGATGCTCTAGGTTATTTCTCTATAGAATTGATTGAAAATATATCAATAAAATTTTTTAATGATTTGAAAAAACTAAATTTATTAATCATTTCAATTGAGGTTATTTCAAAAATTATGCCAGAGCAGCAAAAATATACTGAATGCTTTGATGAGTATGATCAATTAATTAAGTCTTTAGAGGGTGATAGCTTAAAGTCATATTTAATATGGGAGTTTAATTTCTTAAAAAACATTGGCTATGGAGTAGATTTAAATGAAGAGGGTTTTAACCCAGTAATAAAAAGTATTTTAAATGGTAGTAGTTTAGACTTTACTATTGAGGATTTAAAAGCAATTTTTAATTTAAATAGTGAAACAATATCTAATAGATTAGTTGATGTAATTAATATAACAAATTTTAAAAATAGACCAAAGATTCTAAATTATTTAAATGAGTAAAAATATTGTAAAAGATGAATTGCAAAATCAATTTGCTAAAAAATATCTTGCGTATGCATTATCTACAATTACGCAACGTGCTTTGCCCGATGTTAGAGATGGTTTGAAGCCAGTACATAGGAGATTAATATATGCAATGTATTTACTGAACTTAAGTCCAAAATCTCAATTTAAAAAGTCCGCAAGAGTAGTGGGTGATGTGATTGGAAAATTTCACCCTCATGGAGATCAATCTGTCTACGATGCTTTAGTGAGATTGGCCCAAGATTTTTCTACACATTATCCATTAGTAAATGGTCAAGGTAATTTTGGAAATATTGACGGTGATAATGCAGCTGCCATGAGATATACGGAAACTAAATTAACTCAAACGTCAGAATATTTACTCGTAGATATTGAAGAGGAGACTGTTAATTTTAAGAAAACATATGATGGAGAACTGGATGAACCTGAAATATTACCATCGCAATTCCCAAATATTTTAGCAAACGGATCTTCAGGTATTGCCGTAGGAATGGCAACGTCAATACCACCACATAATGTACAAGAAATATGCGAAGCAATAATTCACTTAAATGATAATCCAAATTGTTCTGTAAAGGATTTGCTTAAATTTATCAAAGGACCAGATTTTCCAACTGGCGGTATACTAAACGAAGATAAAAAGGAAATTTTCAAGGCTTATAATACTGGCCGTGGTTTTTTTGAAATAAAATCAAAATACAAAGTAGAAGATCTTGGAAGGGGATTATATCAAATTGCGGTTACTGAAATTCCTTACTCAGTTAATAAATCAAAATTAATTGAAAAATTAGCTGGAATTATAATTAATAAGAAAAATAAATTGTTAGATCATGTTTCTGATGAATCTGATGAAAAAATAAGAATTGTCTTGAGGCCCAAGAACAGAAATGTGAGTCCTGAAGATTTAATGAACTCGCTTTTTGAACAGTCAGAACTTAAAAACAAAATTTTTTTAAATATGAATGTTCTTAACGAAAAAAATGAACCAAAAGTAATGAATTTAAAAGAAATTTTAAAATCATTACTTAAGCATAGATATATTATTTTAAATAATAAAATTAATTTCCAACTAAAAAAAATTAAAAGAAGATTAGAAATTTTAAAAGGTTTTATAATTGTATATAAAAACTTAAATCAAATAATCAAAATCATAAGGAACTCTAAAGATCCAAAGAAAGAATTAATAAAAAAATATAAATTTACTTTAATTCAGGTTGACTCAATTTTAGAGATGAGGCTTCGAAATTTAAAAAAAATTGAAGAACTAGATATTAAAAAAGAGTTTAAAAATCTAGAGTTAGAAAAGAAAAGATTATCTAAAATTTTAAATTCAAAAACACTTCAAAGGAAAGAAATTAACAATGAGTATACAGAGGTTATAAATGAATTTGGAGATAATTCTGTTTATGGACCAAGACGATCTATTCTTGAAAAATTTGTTCAATTTACAGATGATGAATTAGAGTCAAAACTTGAAGTTATCGAAAATATAAATGTTTCACTTATTAATGAAAAATTTTTAAAATCAAAAAAAGGTACTTATAAAAGAAGTGAAAAAAATATTGATGACGTTAATCTAATTATTAATTGCAAAACTTCAGATCAGATTTGTTTATTATCTAACATTGGCAAATCTTATATTCTAAATTGTTCTAATTTAAAATTTGGGTCAACAAAGGGATTTTTAATTTCATCATATTTAAAATTAAAAGACGAAGAAAAAATTGTTGATTTATTTGTTTATAAAGAAAAGCAAGAAATTATTTTATCATCACAAAATGGGTATGGTTTTTTGGTAAAATCAGAAGATTTGTTTACGAATAAAAAATCTGGAAAAAAAATATTTAATATTAAAAAAAATGACCATTTTTCCGGATCATGTTTAATAAATAAAGAAAAAGATAAGTTTATAGCATTATTCTTAAAAGATAATTTAAAATATAAATTAATAATATTTGAACTTAAAGAAGTTCCTTATTTGCAAAAAGGATCAGGTGTTATTTTATTTAAAACAAAGGGTTTCAAATTAAATAATTTTTGCTCTATAGATGATAATCTTTCATTAATTGATATTGATTCAAAAAAAATTGAATTAGGTAATTTGAAATCTTTTTTATCAAAAAGAGGAAAATCTGGTAGAGTTATTAAATTAAAAAAAGAAATTTCACTAAACAAAGGTTTTACTGGATATTATAAATTTAATTCTAAAAAAATATTATTATAAGTATATGATTAAAAAATTTAAAGCTGCTCTTTCAAAGTATCCAACCGGTATTGCCTGTGTACTAAGTAAGAATATAAAAAATAATTATAATGGTATTATAATTAATTCATTTTCTTCAGTTTCATTAAAACCCCTCATGGTTTTGTGGAGTTTAGATATTAAATCAAGTAAGTTTAAAAATTTTAAGAGTTCAAAAAAACAAACTGTAGTATTATTAAGTAAAAATCAAAAGAAATTAGTTAATAAAATGGCATTTCAAAATGATGAGATATCAAGTTTGGAATATAAAAAAATTATAGATAATTCTGTTTTTTCTCTTCAATGTAATAAATTCAAGGAAATTAAAGCTGGTGATCATTTTACCATATTTTTAAAGGTAAAAAAAATATTGACTAATTCAAAGACAAAACCATTATTATATTACCAAAAAAAAATTCTAACATTTTGAATGTTAATAAGTATTTTCTCATATTGAGAATATTTTTTTTACATATAAATATTAATTACTTTGTCTAAAACTTTTATAACTAAAAAAATATTTATATCTTCTGATCATGCCGGTTATGATCTTAAAAATTATCTAATTAATCAAATTTCAAAGAAAAAAATTAAAATTACAGATTTAGGTCCATTTTCAAAAAATTCAGTTGATTACCCTGACTTTGCTAAAAAACTCTCTAAAAAAATAACCGATATTAATTTTGGAATACTGGTTTGCGGAACTGGTATTGGAATGTCAATTATGGCGAATCGTTATAAAAAAGTCAGAGCATCATTGGTCTTTAATTCAAAAACAGCAAAATTAGCAAGGGAACATAACAATGCTAACGTTTTGGTGTTAGGTTCAAGGGTGACAAATAAAAAAAATGCTTTAAAAATAACGAAAATTTTTTTTAAAACAAAATTTTTAAAAGGAAGGCACTTAAGAAGGGTAAAGAAATTAAAAAATGTCTAAAGAATTAAAAACTGAAATAAATTTTTTTGAAAAATCATTAAAAGACAGCGATCCAGAAATTTTTTCATCTATAGATGAAGAATTAAATCGCCAAAGAAATCATTTAGAATTAATAGCTTCAGAGAACATTGCTTCTAGAGCAGTGATTGAAGCACAAGGAACTGTTTTAACGAATAAATATGCCGAAGGATATCCGGGCAAAAGATATTATGGTGGTTGCGAATTTGTTGATAAATCTGAAAATTTAGCAATTGAAAGAGCCACAAAATTATTTGATGTAAAATTTGCAAACGTTCAACCACATTCAGGAGCACAAGCTAATGGAGCAGTTTTTTTAGCCCTTTTAAAACCAGGCGATACAATTTTGGGTATGGGTATTGATCAAGGTGGACACCTTACTCATGGGGCACCACCCGCACAATCAGGTAAATGGTTTAACGCTATTGCATATGGCGTAGATAAACAGACCGGTTTATTAGATTATGATCAAGTTGAAAAACTCGCTATTGAGCATAATCCAAAATTAATTATTGCAGGCGGTAGCGCCTACTCAAGAATTATAAATTTTAAAAAATTTAGAGAGATAGCTGATAAGGTAGGAGCATATTTATTAGTCGATATGGCTCATTTTTCTGGATTGGTTGCAGGCAAAGCATATCCAAATCCATGTGATCATGCTCATGTAGTTACATCTACAACTCATAAAGTTTTAAGAGGTCCAAGAGGTGGAATAATTTTGACAAATGACGAAGATCTAGCAAAAAAATTTAATTCAGCAGTTTTTCCAGGTTTACAAGGCGGTCCTCTAATGCATGTTATTGCAGCAAAAGCTGTTTGTTTTAAAGAAGCTTTACAAGACGATTTTAAAATTTATTCCAAAAATGTCATTGAAAATGCCAAAATTTTATCTGAAACGCTAAAAAACCTTGGTTATGAAATTTTCTCTGGCGGCACAGATACACATTTAGTTCTTATCGATCTTAGGCCATTGGGATTGACAGGTAAAGAAGCCGAAAGATCTTTGGTTAATGCAAATTTAACATGCAACAAAAACGGTATACCATATGATGAAGCAAAACCTTGGGTCACTTCTGGTATTAGACTTGGAACTCCAGCATGCACAACAAGAGGATTTGGACTGGCTGAATTTAAACAAGTTGCCGAGTTAGTTGATGAAGTTTTAAAAGGCTTAAAAGACAACAAAGATGATAATTCAAAAGCAGAATTATCTGTTAGAAAAAAAGTAATTGAGCTTTGTAAGAAATTCCCAATTTACTAAATTATGCTTTGTCCATTTTGTAAAGAAAAAGATACCTCAGTAATAGATTCTCGATCAACTGAAGACGGGACAGCAATACGTAGAAGGAGATTATGTGGTTGCGGCAAGCAAAGATTCACAACTTTTGAAAGAGTTCAATTTAGAGAGCTTACTGTTATAAAAAAAAACGGTAGAAAATCACCTTTTGACAGAGAAAAACTTACTAAATCTGTCATGACAGCTTTAAGAAAAAGACCCATTGATAATGATACAATTGAAAAATTTGTATCTAAAATTTATCGTAATTTAGAAGATCTTGGACAAAACGAAATCATGTCTTCAACGATAGGAAAATTTGTGATGGATGGATTAAGAGAATTAGATCACGTAGGGTATGTAAGGTTTGCATCTGTCTATACGGATTTTAAAGAAGCTAAAGATTTTGAGCAATTTGTAGACAATATTAATGCCCAAGTTAAAAAATAATTTACCAAAAAATTATTTAATTAATTTAGCCAATAAACTTTCGGAAATTAATCAATTCGAAACATTTCCAAATCCATCTGTTGGCGCTGTAGGTATTGATAAAAATAATCTTATACATTTAGGGGTTACAGGAAAACATGGGTCGCCTCATGCAGAATTTGCTTTATTAAAAAACAAAAAAATAAATTTTATAAATGAACTATATACTTCTTTAGAACCTTGCTGCCATATAGGCAAAAACCCTTCTTGCTCTAACTTAATAATTAAAAAAAAAGTAAAAAAAATTTTTTCATCATCTATAGATTTAGATGAGAGGGTAAAAGAAAAAACAAATAGATTATTAAAAAAAAAAAATATTTCTTTAAAGTATACTAAGCAGCCTTCAAAACCTTCTATTCTTCACAATTACTGTAATTTAAATCAAAAACCCTATGTAGTAGCAAAAATAGCATCTAGTAATGACTTTTATAGTAAGCATAAATTCAAAAGATTATTCACAAGTAAATCTGCTCTAAAGTTTGCTCATTTATTAAGATATCAATCTGACTCTATACTAGTTGGAAAAAATACAATTAATCACGACAATCCAAGTTTAAATTGCAGATTAAATGGTATCGAAAAAAAAATTGCGATTTTTATAATAAATAAAAATCTTTTTTTTAACAAAAAAATCTTTTTAAATAATAATTTAAAAGGTGCTTATGTTTTTCATTCTGAAAAAAATAAAACAAAAATTAAAAAAGTAGGTAAATTTTTTAAACTAATATATTTTGATCTAAATCAACCGGTTAACGATTTACTTAAAGTTGTCTATCAACTTGGATATAAAAAACTTCTTATCGAAGGCGGAGCTAACACACTAAGTAATTTCTTAAAAAGCAAAAGTATTAATGAATTGTATCATGTGAAAAATAAGCTTAATTTTAATAAAAATGGCCTGTTAAGCATAAAAAAAATTGTAAAAGATAATAAATTACCTTTAAATCAAGTATTAAACCTAGAACAAGATTTGATTTTGAATTACAAATCAAAATATGTTCACTGGAATTATTGAAGGTACTGCAAATTTAAAAAAAATATCAAAGAATAAAAATAATTTTTCTTATATATTTAGTTGTAAGTTACCGGTAAAAAAAAAAGATATTGGCACTTCAATCTCAATTAATGGAGTTTGTTTAACTTTAGTAAAATTTAGTAAAAAAAAAAGAAATAACGATTTATATTTTGATATTTCACCAGAAACCTTAAAAATTACTAACCTCATTAACAGTCAGGTAGGTGATTTATTTAATATTGAAAAATCATTAAAATTTGGCGATGAAATTGCTGGTCATTTTATTCAAGGACACGTTGATGATATGGGGAAAATTAAATCTTTTACAAAAATAAAAAACTCCTGGCAAATTTGGATACAAATTAAATCTAAATTTAAAAAATTTTTAATTACAAAAGGTTCTGTTTCTGTGAATGGTATTTCGTTAACAATTAATAATATAAAAAATAATATGTTTAGAGTAGATATTATTCCTCATACATTTAACAAAACAAATTTAAATAAATTAAAAAAAAATAGTACAGTGAATATTGAGTATGATTTGTTAATTAAATTTTTAAAACAAAATGTTAAATAAATTCACACCAATAGATCAATTGCTTAAAGCTGCCAAAAGAGGTGAGATTTTTATTTTGGTTGATGATGAAAGAAGAGAAAATGAAGGGGACCTTGTATTTTTAGGAGAAAAATGTTCACCAAAAAAAATTAACTTTATGGCAAAGTATGGGAGAGGCTTGATATGTTTGGCATTAGACAAGATGCAATCATCTAAACTGGGTTTAAAATTAATGCCAAGTTCAAATTTTTCACGTTTTAGCACGGCATTTACAGTCAGTATTGAAGCAAGAAGAGGTGTTACAACCGGTATATCTGCTTACGATAGATCAAAGACAATCCTAACTGCAATTAAAAAAAATTCTTCAAAAAAAGATATTGTTACACCGGGTCATATTTTTCCTCTAGTTTCAAGAGATGGTGGCGTTTTGATTAGAGCTGGTCACACGGAAGCATCGGTTGATATTGCTAAATTAACTAAAAAAAATCCTTCTGCGGTTATTTGTGAAATTATGAATGAAGACGGAACAATGGCAAAAAGAGACCAGCTATTTAAATTTGCGAAAAAACATAAATTGAAAATTTCTAAGATCGAAGATTTGATAGAATATCGTTTTAAAAAAGAAAATTTTTTAAAATTAAAATCAAAAAAAACATTTAAATTTAAAAAAAATATTTTAGATAAACAAATTTTTCAAAACTCAATAGATAAAAATAAACATCTCGTTTTTTCAAAAATTACCAATAAAACAAACTGCAAAGTTAGAGTTTTATCAATAAAAGACAAACTATCACAAAACATTTTAAATAATAAATATGTAAAGAATTCTCTTGGTTATTTGAATAAATCAAACAACTTTTCATTAATTGTAATTCAAAGTTCAGTAATGAAAGAGGATAAAAACTTCATTAATTTTTCTGGTAATAAAAGAGAATTTGAAGCTAATTTGATAAGAAATTATGGTGTTGGAGCTCAAATAATAAAAAAATTAGGTTTAAATGATATAGTATTGGTAACCAAATCAAAAAAAAGAATAGTTGGATTAGATGGATTTGGTATTAAGATTAAAAAACAAGAGATTTTTAAATGAAAAAATGCCTAGTCGTATATTCTGATTATTATAAATCTATAAGCAAAAATCTTTTAAAAGGTTGCATATCGATTTTAAAAAAAAATAAAATTAATCATGATGTTTATCTTGTCGACGGATCCTATGAGATTCCACAATTAATTAATATAAAAATTAAAACAAAAAAATATAATTCTGCAATTGCATTAGGATGTGTAATAAAAGGCAAAACTCCTCATTTTGACTTTATATCCAAGGCAATTACAGATGCGATTATGAAATTGTCTTTGAAATATAATTTACCTGTGTCAAATGGTGTTTTAACTTGTAATAACCAGGCACAGGCAAAAATAAGATCTTCTGGCAAAAAAAATAAGGGTATCGAGGCAGCGAATGCACTTATTTCAGTTTTAAAAAATTTAAAGTAATGAAGTCTGGAACGCGAACTAAACTAGTTCAAAAAATCTATGAGAAAACAAAAAATCCAGATGGAGTTATTGATTTTGGAAGAGATCCTTACATCAGGCATATAAAAAAAGTATTTAAAGGGTATTTTGAACAAGAGGAACAACTTAATGAAATTTTAAGCAGATCTCTATCTGCTGAAATTAAGCAAAAAAATTTAGATAGCTTGTTAAATATCATACTAAAAACTTCAATTTATGAACTAAAGTTTTGTGAGAAAATTCCATTTAAAGTTGTTATTAATCAATATTTGGATGTAACAGCCCAATTTTACGGTAATGACCAAAAAAGGCTTGTAAATGGCGTTTTAGATAACGTGGCAAAATCATTAAATTCGTCTAATTAAGTTGATTTATATTGCAATTTTTGGCAATTAGCCTGTTTTAACAAGAATATATAAAGGAAATAATAAATGAACCCATCAGATATAATTATTCTAGACTATGTTGTTCTTTGCGGTGTTGCTGCTGTAGCATATGGTTGGATCGCAAGTAAGCAAATTTTAGAAGCAAGCGCAGGTAATAAAACCATGCAAGATATTGCAGGTGCTATTCAAGAAGGAGCTCAAGCATATTTAAACAGACAATACAAGACGATAGCATTAGTTGGAGCAGTAGTATTGGTTTTAATCACTGTTCTATTTAGTCCATTAGTAGCTGCAGGTTATTTAATTGGTGCAGCCTTGTCAGGTGTTGCAGGTTATGTTGGAATGATTATTTCTGTAAGAGCTAACGTTAGAACTGCTGAAGCAAGTAGAAAAGGTTTAGCAAAAGGTTTAGATATTGCTTTTAAATCTGGAGCGGTAACCGGAATGTTGGTTGCTGGTTTAGCATTATTAGCTATTACAGTTTATTATAAACTATTAGTTTCTATAAATTCATCTGAAAGAGAAATTATTGATGCGTTAGTCGCTCTTGGGTTTGGAGCTTCATTAATATCAATTTTTGCAAGATTAGGTGGTGGTATTTTTACTAAAGGTGCTGATGTAGGAGCAGATTTAGTAGGAAAAGTTGAAGCTGGAATTCCAGAAGATGATCCAAGAAACCCTGCGGTTATAGCTGATAACGTAGGTGATAACGTTGGTGATTGTGCAGGAATGGCTGCAGATTTATTTGAAACATATGCTGTTACCGTTGTTGCTACAATGGTTTTAGCATCAATTTTCTTTACAGGAAATTCTAGCATGATGGTTTATCCTTTAGCTATCGGTGGTGTTTGTATCTTAACATCTATCATTGGAACTTTTTTTGTTAGATTGGGAAGAAGTAAAAACGTAATGGGAGCATTATATAAAGGTTTCGTTGCCACAGCTGTTTTATCTTTGGTAGCTATGTATCCAGTAACTGACAGTATTATCGGATTAGAAAAAACTCTAAATGTTGGAAACTTATCTTTCCAAGGTATTGATTTATTCTATTGTGCTGTAATTGGATTAATTATTACCGGATTAATAATTTGGGTTACAGAATACTATACTGGAACTGATTACCGACCTGTAAAATCCGTCGCTCAATCTTCAACAACTGGTCATGGTACAAACGTAATTCAAGGTTTAGCTATTTCAATGGAAGCTACAGCGTTACCGGCATTAATTATTGTTGTTGGAATTATAACTACTTATTCGTTAGCTGGTTTATTTGGAATTGCAATTGCGGTTACTAGTATGCTTGCATTAACAGGAATGGTTGTTGCTCTAGATGCATATGGACCCGTAACTGATAATGCTGGTGGAATTGCTGAAATGTCTAAATTACCATCAAGTGTTAGAAAAACTACTGATGCTTTAGATGCTGTAGGAAATACTACAAAAGCTGTAACAAAAGGTTACGCAATTGGTTCAGCTGGTTTAGGTGCATTAGTTTTATTTGCTGCTTATACGGAAGATATTAAATACTTTTCTGCCCAAGCAGATTCAGCATTAAGCGGTATCAAAGTAAGTTTTGATTTATCAAACCCTTATGTTGTTGTTGGATTATTAATTGGTGGTTTATTACCATACCTTTTTGGTTCAATGGGAATGCAAGCTGTTGGTAGAGCGGGTGGTGCTGTTGTTAATGAAGTCAGAAGACAGTTTAAAAGAATGCCTGGTATCATGAAAAGAAAACAAAAACCTGATTATGCAAGAGCTGTTGACTTGTTAACACAAGCTGCAATTAAAGAGATGATTATTCCTTCTCTTTTACCAGTGTTATCACCAATAGCTGTTTATCTGATCGTATTAAATATTGCGGATCAATCATCAGCATTATCTGCTTTAGGTGCGATGTTATTAGGTGTAATCGTAACAGGATTATTTGTTGCAATTTCTATGACAGCAGGTGGCGGAGCATGGGACAACGCTAAAAAATATATCGAAGATGGTAAATTTGGAGGCAAAGGTTCTGAGGCTCACAAGGCTGCGGTTACTGGTGATACTGTTGGCGATCCATATAAAGACACAGCTGGTCCTGCAGTAAACCCAATGATAAAAATTACTAATATTGTTGCATTATTGCTTTTAGCAATAATAGCTCATTAAGTAATAAAAATTATTATTTAAATTTTTTACGCGCATTCTCCAATCTCTTTCTTGTTGAGTTTAAGAGGTTTTTGGAGAATGTGTCTTTGACACCCAGAGTTTGCGTTCTATCCTTTGTAAATTTAATTTTATTCATTTTGCTCAAATCATAAAACTCTATTTTACTAGCTATTCCATATTTATTGAAAAAAATCTCTGCATAATCATTCACATAAATATCTTTTTTTCCATATTTAGTTTTGGTTTCTCTAACTTCAAAGTATATCCACTTTTTTTCTTTTAACTCTTCAATTTTGACAGGTCCTAAGATTTTTTTTACATCATTTTTATTTGATTTTGAAATTTTGATTAGCTTAATTTTGTTTTTTAAATTAGAAACTCCATGAACATTATCTATTTTGTTTAATGTACAAGATGTCAAAATTAGTGTTAATAAAACAATAAATAATTTTTTTAATATGAACATAGAAAATTTATACAATAAAACATTAACAGATTCTAGAAATCCTAATATATTTAAAAATTACTTATCAGATGATTTGAGCAATAAATTAATGTTATTTTTAATATTTTTATCAAAAATTTTTAATAATATGTCAAGATATGACAAAAATTATCAAATATTTTTTGATTATATTTTTAATAGGATCGAAACTGATTTGAGAGAACTTGGTTATGGAGATATGTCTGTAAATAAAAAAATGAAAATAATAGTAACTAAATTTTATTCAATTTTAATTGATTTTAAAAACTATTCTAATTTAACAACTATCCAAAAAACTGATATTTTAATGAAATATTTTTCAAAAATTGAAAAAAAAGATGATTTTATTGAGTTTTTAAATAAATATTTTGCTGTTGATAATGTTGAGTATAATGATATTTAACCGCTCATTATAATTATGGCTGTACCTAAACGAAAACTATCAGTTGCTAGAAGAGGAAAGAGGAGATCTCATCTTGCCGTCGATTTCAAAAATGTTGTTGAAGATAAGAAAAGCGGAGAGTTTCGCCTTTCTCACCATGTAGATAAAACTACTGGTATGTATAACGGTAAACAGATTTTTAAGCCTAAAAACTAATTTAAAATGTCAAAAAAATTTAACATTGCAGTCGATGCAATGGGCGGGGACAATGCACCAGAAAAAGTTTTAGCAGGAGTTGATCTTTTTTTTAAAGAAAACAAACAACATGATGTTAATTTTAATCTATATGGAAATGAATTCGATATTAAAAAAATAATTAATAATTATAAAAATATTAATAAAAATAATTCAAAAATTATTCATGCGCCAGAAAAAGTGCCGGGCAATGTTTCTGTAAGAGATGCTATTAAGCTTGGTAAAAAAACAAGTATGTGGATGTCAATTGAATCGGTTAAAAATGGAGAAAGCGATATTGTGGTATCCTCAGGAAATACTGGTGCATTGTTAGTAATCTCTAAGTTGATCTTAAAAATGATTGAAGGTTTAGATAAACCAGCACTCGCGGGTATTTGGCCAAATTTCAAAAACTATAGCATTGTTTTAGATTTGGGAGCGAATGTAGAATGCTCAGATAAAAATCTTGTTGAGTTTTCTATTATGGGTTCTGAATTATATAAGGCTATTTATAACAAAGATAATGTTGTTGCCGGTTTACTAAATATAGGTTCAGAAGAAATTAAAGGAAATGACCAAATTAAAAATGCACACATTGAATTAGAAGAGAACAAGAATTTAAATTTTAATTACAGGGGCTACGTAGAGGGTAATGAGATTAAAAATGGAGAAGTTCATGTTATAGTAACGGATGGATTTACTGGTAATGTTGCATTAAAAACAGCAGAAGGAACGGCAAATTTTATAACAACAGAAATAAAACAATCATTTTCAAAATCATTTTTTTCAAAAATTGGATATATTTTTAGTTATTTTGCATTTAAAGAAATTAAAAAAAAATTAGATCCCAGAAGATACAATGGTGCCATTTTTTTAGGTTTAAATGCTCCAGTTATTAAAAGTCATGGTAGTGCTGATGCATACGCTTTTTACAATTCTCTTGATTTGTCATTTAGAATTTTAAATGGTAATCTTATTAATAAAATTAAAAATAATTTTATTAATAATAATGTCAAATAATGTCACTCGACAAGATCTTTATGATTTAACGCATAAAGAATTAGGTATTTCTAAAAATGAATGCATCAAATTTGTTGATTTAGTTTTTGAAAGTATCCTTAAAAATTTTGAAGAAGGCAATAAAGTAAAAGTTTCATTATTTGGTTCTTTTGATGTTAAGGATAAAAAAGCTCGCATAGGAAGAAATCCTAAGACAAAAGAGGAGAAAGAAATCTCCTCAAGAAGAGTTGTTACATTCAAACCATCTAAATTTTTATCAAAAAAAATTAACAAATAATGAAATCAAAAGGTGCATTTAAAACTATTGGCGAAGTATGTGAAATTGTAGGTTTAATAGACCCTGAAACAGGTAAAAAAAAAACACACGTATTAAGATTTTGGGAAAAACATTTTAAAGAAATTAAACCTTCTTTAATTTATAAAGGTAGAAGATATTATTCAGAAAAAAACATTGATTATGTAAAAAAAATTAAAAAACTTCTTAAAGAGGAAGGTTATACAATAAAAGGTTCAAAGAAAGCCCTTCTAAATAAAAATATCCCAGTTGACACTTATTCTGATGATAATATAAGCACAGACAAATTAATAAATTTAAAAAATAAAATTAAAGAGTTAAAAAAATATTTAAATGGCTAAAAAAAGTTCATTAAAAGTTAGACTGGTTCCAGAAGAAAAGCCAGATAGCAAATATTATTATTATGCTAAAAAACCAACCGCAGGTGAAAAAGCAAAAGAAAAATTAAAAATGAAAAAATATAATCCTGCTACTCGTAAACACGAATGGTTTGTAGAAAAAAAACTACCACCACACAGTAAATAACAAATATTATTTATATTTCTTTCTCTCTAGCTGAATAAAAGACTTAATCATTGTCAGCCAAATATTTTTAATAATAAAACTTTCAATATTCAATTTTTTACCCTTTGTTATTCTAACTTTTATCATGCTTGAAATTCTTTTGGGATCAACAATTTTATTTTTAGGCTTGTATTTGATAACTTGTAAAACTTGCTTACGTCTTTTTGATAACAGCTTTAGTATTTGAAAATCTAATTTATCTATATTTTCTCTAACTTTTTTTAATTTTTTTTCAGGTGACAATTTGATCGTTTTTTTTTTCATTAAGAAAAATATACATAAATAAATGCTAAAAATACAACAAAATTACGATAAGATATTTATCTGGTTATTTACTACAAGTATTTTGCTTGTTGTATTAATTTGGGTTGGTGGTTTAACAAGATTAACCGGTTCTGGGTTATCTATTACTGAATGGGAAGTTTTTAGTGGAATTCTACCACCTTTAACAAATCAAAAGTGGATTGAATACTTTGAATTATATAAAAAAATTCCAGAGTATCAAAAAATTAACTTTGGCATGTCAATTGATGCATTTAAAGTAATTTTTTGGTGGGAGTATATACATCGTATATTAGCTAGAATTCTTGTTTTAACATTTTGTATTCCTTTGCTATATTTTGTTTTTAAAAAACAAATACATGGAAATAAATCTACATTTTTATTTTTTGTTTTAGCTTTGTTTTTAACCCAGGGTTTTATGGGCTGGTATATGGTTAAGAGTGGACTTGTTTCCGAAACAGATGTTAGTCATTTTAGGTTGGCTGCTCATTTGTCTCTTGCAATTATAATTTATGGTATGATTTTTTGGGCGTTGCTTAATAATCAAAAATTAAATTTCAAAATTAAGTTAAATAAATCGACAATTTTAATAATTGTTATGATTTTACTAATTTTATTACAAATAATTTGGGGAGCTTTTACATCCGGTTTGAATGCAGGGTTACTTTACCAAACGTGGCCTCTAATGAACGAAAACTTTATTGCTGATGATATTATATTAACAAAAATATTAACATCTTCAGTATTAAACAATCCTTCTTATGTTCAGTTGGCGCATAGATTTTTAGCATATTTTATAATTTTTTATTCTATAGTAATTTATTTTTCTCATTTCAAAAAATCTAATTTAAAATTACCGTTTAAATATATTTTTGTGGCATTGGCGTTACAGGTAATTCTTGGAATATTAACCCTTATTAGTGGTTTAAATATTTATCTAGCAAGCTTCCATCAAATGGGATCAATTTTACTGATTTCTTCTGCTATTTATGGGCTTTTTTATACTAATCATAACCAAAACTTAATTGACACTTCGGTTTATAAACAGTAATTAGCAGCCTTCAACATGACTGATTTTATTAAAAAAAGCGAATTAGAAAACAAATGGTTTCACATTGATGCAACTAATGTAGTTGTAGGAAGACTTGCTGCAGAAATTTCAAAAATTCTAAGAGGAAAAAACAAAGCTACCTTTACACCAAATATGGATAATGGAGATTTTGTTGTGGTTACAAATGTTGAAAAGATTAAATTTACTGGAAGCAAATATACAGATAAAAAATACTATAAACATACTGGTTGGCCAGGAGGAATAAAAGAGAGAACTCCTGTTAATTTTGTAGAAAAAAATAAACCAGAAGAAATTTTAAGATTAGCAGTAAAAAGAATGTTACCAGGCGGTCCTCTCTCAAAAAAACAATTAACTAAATTAAAAATTTATGCTTCGGAGAAACATCCCCATGAAGCGCAGCAAATACAAAATATTGATTTTGGAAAATTAAATAAAAAAAATATTAGAAGTAATTAAATATGAGCACGGAAGTAATTAAAATCACAAAAGATGCAATTTACGCAACGGGCAAAAGAAAAGATGCAGTTGCTAGAGTATGGATGTTAAAAGGAACTGGTAAAATTTTTGTTAATGGTAAAGTTTTTTCACAGTATTTTAAAAGACCTGTTCATCAACTAGCTATTGAAAAACCACTCACTATTACAAAATCAAAAGATATTTATGACATTGTAGCTACAGTGAAAGGTGGTGGAATGAGTGGTCAGGCAGGAGCTGTAACACACGGTATTTCAAAAGCTTTAGTAGTGACATCACCAGATACAAGAAAAATTGTTAAAAAAAATAAAATGCTAACCAGAGATTCTCGAACGGTTGAGCGTAAAAAGCCTGGACAGAGAAAAGCAAGACGTAAGTTCCAGTTTTCTAAAAGATAAGACTCTTTTAGTTTTTTATTGTTTTAAATTCAAACACATTTAAGTTTAAAAAATATGAGTAAGAAATTAAACATTGCAATTGCAGGTGCAACAGGATTTGTTGGTTTAGAGATTATTAAAAAAATTTACAACCATCCGAATGTAAATATTAAATATCTTTTTGTTAAAAATAGCATTGAAGAAAATATTTACAAAGAATTACCAAAAAATATTAAAAATTTACCCGATCTAAGAAAATTTGATATTAAATTAATAAACGAGTGTGATGTTTTTTTTCCAGCATTACCACATGCCGAGTTACATAAAATTGTAAAAAATATTTCAAGTCATGTTGTGGTTATAGATCTATCAGCTGATTTTAGAATACCGAATATATCTGTTTACGAAAAATGGTATAAAATTAAACATGAGAGTCCAGAATTACAAAAAAATTCAGTTTATGGTTTATCTGAAGTTTTTAGAGATCAAATAAAATCTAAAAACTTAATAGCGTGTCCTGGCTGCTATCCAACATCTGTTCTGTTGCCACTATACCCATTATTAAAAAATAACTTAATAGAAAGTAAAAATATTATTATTGATAGCAAATCAGGTTACTCAGGTGCTGGAAAAAAAATTTATAATAATAATCAATATCCAAATCTAGATGAAAACATAGCAATTTATGGAGTAGGGCAGCATAGACATATGCCTGAAATTGATCATTATTTATCTGTTTTTTCTAATAAAAAAATTGAAGTGTCGTTTACACCTCATTTAATACCTACTTTTAGAGGTATGCTTTCTACCATTTATATTAAATCACAACATAATTTAGATGAGCTGTATAAGGCAATTGTTAAACAATATGATAATGAACCTTTTATTGAAGTATTTAAATCAGTAATGATTAATACTGATAAGGTAGTTAATACAAATAAAACATTAATCTCAATCCACAAGAGTAATATAGAAAACTCATTTATTATTTCCTGTAGTATTGATAATTTGTTAAAAGGTGCTGCCGGGCAAGCAATTCAAAATCTAAATATTAGGTTTGGATTTGATGAAAAATTGGGTTTAGTGTAATGAAAGTTTTTAATATAGGCATTATTGGTCTTGGTAATATTGGTTTAGAAGTTTACAAAAATATTAAAAAAAATTCATCTGATATCCAAAAGAAAACAGGCTTTAAATTGAATGTTGTTAAAGTATCAGCTAAAAATATAAATAAAAAAAGAGGTATTTCCTTATCAAAGAGCGTTCTACAAAAAAATCCTTTTGAAATAACAAAAGATCCAAAAATTGATATTATTGTTGAACTTATTGGTGGAGCTGATGGTATAGCTAAAAGAGTTGTTTTTGATGCATTAAAAAATAAGAAACATGTTGTAACTGCAAATAAGGCATTAATTGCAAAACATGGAGATGCCTTATCTGTTTTGTCGGAAAAGTATGAGGTTAATTTATTATTTGAAGCAGCAGTTGGAGGTGGAATTCCTATAATCAGATCAATTAAACAAGGTTTAATCGCAAACAAACTTCATCATATTTATGGAATTTTAAATGGTACAACAAACTACATTTTAACAGAAATGGAGCAAAAAGGAGAAAATTTCTCAAATGTCCTTAAAGATGCTCAGCGATTGGGCTATGCCGAAAGTAATCCTACAGCTGATGTTGATGGTCATGATGCTGCAGATAAAATATCAATTTTAAGTTCAATAGGTTTTGGTACAAAAATTATTAACAAAGGTTTTTTAGTCGAAGGTATTAGAAATATTGAGATAGATGATATTAAATTTGCAAAAGAACTTGGGTATAAAATTAAATTACTTGCTATTGCCGAAAGAGTAAAAAATAAAATTAAACAAAGAGTACATCCTTGTTTGATCCCATTCAATTTAGATGTTGCCAATATTGATGATGTTACTAATGCTATTGTAGTAGATGGTCAACCAATCGGAAGAACAATATATGAAGGACCTGGAGCAGGAAAAGGTCCTACATCATCAGCTGTGATATCAGATATAACATCTATTATGCTCGGCAATGATGAATTTTCTTTTGGCTTGTCACCTTCATCTAAAAAAAGAATGAGCTTATTTAATTTTAGTAATCATCAATCTAAATATTATATTCGTTTTTTAACAAAAGATGTTCCAGGTGTTCTAGCAAAAATAACATCAAGTTTAGCAAAAAATAAAATTAGTATTTCAAATTTATTACAAGAACCTTCTTTAAAAGGTACCGCAAATATAATGCTAATTACTCATAATTCTAAAGAATTAAATATCCAAAGAGTTTTAAAATCTTTATCAAAGCAAAAAAAATTCTTTAAAAAAATTGTAATGATTAGAGTAAGAGATTTTAAAAAATTATAATGCTAGATCCAAAACTTTTAGATCAAATTATTGATGTAGCCGCTAAAGCTGCTTACAAATCTTCGTTATTAAAAGGCAAAGGTGATAAAAATGCTGCAGATCAAGCAGCAGTTGATGCAATGCGAAATGAACTTAATAATATGAATATTTATGGCAAAGTTGTTATTGGTGAAGGTGAGATGGATGAAGCGCCAATGCTATATATCGGCGAGATATTGGGAAAAACTAAAGAGCCAAAAATAGATATTGCAGTTGATCCGTTAGATGGAACTAAACTTGCAGCTAACAACCAACCAAATGCAATATCAGTTATTTCAATATCTGAAGAAGGTCAATTGTTACAAGCGCCAGATACATATATGGACAAAATTTCTGTTGGACCAAATTTACCAGAAAACATTGTTGATCTTGATGAAGATATAAAAAAAAATATTGTAAATCTTGCTAAAGCTAAAAATAAAAACGTAAAAGATATACGCATCTGCATGCTGGATAGAGACAGGCATAAACATTTCATCGATGGAGCAAAATCATTAGGATCAAAATTAAAACTTATTTCTGATGGTGATGTTGCTGGATCAATTTTTTCAGCACTTAAAAATTCAGATGTAGATATGTATGTAGGTATTGGTGGTGCACCTGAAGGCGTTTTGGCTGCATCTGCTATCAAATGCCTTGGTGGACAATTTCAGGCTAGATTGAAAATTGAAGATGATGATGAAGTTACCAGAGCAAAAAAACTTGGTATTACTGATTTTAAAAAAAAATATTTTCTTAATGATATAGTCAAAGGTGACGTTATATTTTGTTCAAGTGGCGTTACAGACGGAGAACTAGTATCTGGTATAAAAATTGACGATAATAAATACCATTCAGAAACATTTGCGCTCCATTATTCGCAAAAATTTTTTAAAAAAGTAAAAAAAACTTACGATATATGAGCAATCACTCTGTTCAAGGAAAAGAGTGGGTATTAAAAGATTTTGATAAAAATTTAGCTGAGTATATTTCAAAAGAATACGATCTAGATTTTCTTACTTCAAGATTATTAGCTAATAGAAATATCAATCAAAAAAATATTGAAAATTTTTTAAATCCAAAAATAAAAAATTTCTTACCTAACCCTTATAATTTTAAGGATATGGGCAAAGGTCTAGAAACTATATCGAGACATATTAAAAACAAAAACAAAATATGTATTTTTGGTGATTATGATGTTGATGGAGCAACTTCGAGTGGAATAATGTCTAAGTATCTTGAACAATTAAATATAGATCATTTTGTTTTTATTCCAGATAGACAAAAAGACGGTTATGGTCCATCTGTTAAAACATTTACAAACATTATTAATAAAAACGTAAACTTAATAATTGCACTTGATTGTGGTACGACTTCTTTTGAAGCAATTGAATATGCAAGATCAAAAAATATTGATGTTGTTGTAATAGATCATCATAAATCTCAGGAAACATTCCCCGCTGCAAACGCAATTATTAACCCAAATAGAATTGATGAAACTGGTGATTATTATTATTTGTGTGCGGCCGGGGTGTTATTTGTTTTTTTAGTAGGTTTAAACAAAATTTTAAGAGAAAACTATTATTTCAATAAGGCCAAGGTTCAAGAGCCAAACCTTTTAGATTTGCTTGATTTAGTAATGATGGGAACAGTTTGTGATGTTGTTCCTTTAATGGATCTTAATAGAGCCTTTGTTTACCAGGGATTAAAAGTTGCATCTAAAAGACATAATCTAGGTCTTAAAACATTGGTAGATTATTCAAAAATTAAAAAAAAACTGTCTACTTACGAAGTTGGTTATGTTCTTGGTCCAAAAATAAATGCAGGTGGTAGAATAGGTAAATCAGAACTTGGTTATAACCTTTTAACAACAAATAATGCTGAAACTGCCTATTTAATTTCAAGTGAACTTGAAAGTTTAAATCTTAAAAGAAAAGATATAGAGAAAAAAATAGTTGAGGAGGCAATTAGTATCACGGAAAAAAATAATGATGAACCAATTGTTTTTTTGAGTAAAAATGACTGGCACGAAGGGTTAATTGGTATTGTAGCTAGCCGTTTAAAAGATCATTTTAACAAACCTAGTTTTATAATTTCTCAAAAGGGAGAGGACTGCAAAGGTTCGGCAAGATCTATTTTTGGTTTTGATGTGGGTATGGCAATTACTAAATGCAAACAACTAAATATAATCACAAAAGGTGGTGGTCACCCTATGGCTGGTGGATTTAGTTTAAAATCAGATAAACTTGAAATATTTAAGAGTGAACTAATCAAACTTTTTTTAAAATTAAAAAAAAATAAAGATAACAACATTATTGAAATTGATAGTTATCTAGAAAGTTCTGCAATTAATGATGAATTAATTGAAAAATTAAATCATTTAGAGCCGTATGGTTCAGGAAATAGAGAGCCTATATTTGGCTTTGAAAAATTTAAAGTAAGTAAGGTAATAGAAACTAATAATAATCATGTAAAAGTTGTATTAAATAAAGGAAATTTTTATATTGATGCAATATCATTTAATTCAAAAAATAAAGATTTAGGAAACTACCTTATGAATTTTAAGAAAGAGTTTAATTTAGTAGCGAAAGTTAAATTAAATGAATGGAATGGAAAATCAAAAATAGAGCTAATTATTGATGATATTCAATTAATTAACTAAATTTTTTTATTGATTATAGGTTAATAATAAATAAAAACACTCGTTCAGGTCCCTTCGTCTATCGGTTAGGACACATGGTTTTCATCCATGAAAGAGGGGTTCGATTCCCCTAGGGACCGCCACCATTAAATTATTTTTTCAATTGCAGCTCTGAACCTTTTACTTTCAGGTTTTGTAAATGAGCTAAATGTATCTTCAACCTGACCATCTTTGTTGATTAGAATTTTGTAAAAATTCCACTTCGGTTTACTTCCATGCGTTTGATTTACCCATTGATAGAAAGGATGTGCATCTTTACCTTTGACTTTTGTTATATCTGTCATTGGAAAATTAATACCAAAATTTACTTCACAGAATTTTTTTATTTCTTCTTTTGAGTTTAGCTCTTGATTAAAATCATTTGATGGCACGCCAATAACTACTACATTTTTTTCTTTATATTCGTCCCATATTAATTGAAGACCTTCATATTGATTTGTAAACCCACACCTGCTTGCAACATTTGTAATAACAAGTGTTTTACCTTTGTAGTCTGAAAGGTTTAGTTTACCACCATCAATACTGTTAAAACTAAAATCATAGGCTGTTTTCATGGATGAATAGGATACAGCATTAAATATAAGAAATATAATTAAATAATTAAATAGTCGCATTTTTGATCTTCGTACAAGACATCAACATTGTATACCCAAGTAATGTAGAGAATAATGAACCTAGTAAAACACCGATCTTAACACCATCAATTACATCTGAATTTGGAAATGCAAGATTTCCAACAAATAAACTCATTGTAAAACCAATACCAGTTAGAACTCCAACTGCATAAAAACTGACCCAACCTGCTCCTTGAGGTTTTTCAGCATAACCTAATTTTATTGCACCATAAGAAAAAGCAAACACACCTAATTGCTTTCCCACAAATAATCCAAGAAGTATTCCTAAAGGTACAGGTTCAAATAATTGGTTTATTGACATTCCATCAAAGTTTACACCAGCATTTGCGAAAGCAAAAATTGGCATGATTAGAAAAGAAACATATGGAGCTAAAGTATGCTCTAAATGCTTTAACATTGACCTGTGATGAGATTTATCTGATTTGTGTGGTATTGCTATGGCCAACAAAACACCAGCTATTGTTGCGTGCACACCAGATTTATAAGTAAAGAACCACATAAACAATCCTATAAAAAGATAAACTGACAAATATTTTACATTTGTTTTGTTCATAATCATAAGGATTGCAAAACATGAAAACATTAAACCAAGAAAAGTAATATTTAATTCGGTAGTATAAAAAAGAGCAATAATTATTACTGCACCCATATCATCAATGATTGCCAAAGCTACTAAGAATACTTTTAATGATAACGGAACCCTAGAACCTAATAATGAAAGAACACCAATTGAAAACGCGATATCTGTAGCAGACGGAATTGCCCAACCTTTAATTGTGTAAGGATCTTGATAGTTAAAAGCTACATAAATTAAAGCTGGAACTAACATACCACCAACCGCACCTAATATTGGTAGTGCAGCCTGAGCTGGTCTGGACAATTCACCTTCTACAAATTCTCTTTTGATCTCTAAACCAACTAATAGAAAAAAAATTGCCATTAAAGCATCATTAATCCAATGATGTACTGACATTTTAAGAACAAAATCACCAAAACCTAGACCATAATAAGTTTTTAACGCTTTGAAATAGCTATCGCTTAAAGGTGAATTGCTCACTAACAACGCAATTATAGTCATGACAAGAAGTGTCACACCCGCTGATGTTTCGTGCTTAAAATACCACCTAAAAAATGAAGAAATTTTTGTAATCACGACGTATTTATTATCATTTTGAAATTAAAAATGAAATTCTTAATTCTTTAAAAGATAAATAAAATATGTATATAACAGTCTTAATCGGGGCATAGCGCAGCCTGGTAGCGCATCTGGTTTGGGACCAGAGGGTCGCAAGTTCAAATCTTGCTGCCCCGACCATTAAATAAAAATATGAAAAAAGCAAAAATTTATATTCCTTCTAAGTCTGCTATGCAATCCGGTAAAGGCAAGTCGAATAAATGGTTATTAGAGTTTAACAAAAGTAAAACTGAAAATGACCATCTCATGAATTGGGTATCATCTAATGATACACAATCTCAAGTGAAATTATTTTTTTCAAGTAAAGATGAAGCAATAGCCTATGCCAAAAAAAATAATATTAATTTTGAAGTTATTGAACCAAAAAAAAATAAATTAATTATTAAATCTTACGCAGATAACTTTCTATCGTAATAAATGCTAAGAAGTTTCTTTTTAAATAAAAAATGGCTTCTTTGGTCTTGGGGTGGGGGATTATTTTTAATACTATCTCTGTTAATTCAAGTTACAATTACAGTTAAAATTAATGAATGGTACAAAGGTTTTTATGATATTTTACAAAAACCTACAGAAAACGATATTTCTGTATTCTGGGATAAAATTTTTGAATTTATTTATTTGGCAATGCCATATGTAATTTTGGCAACCCTTACAGCATATTTCACAAGACTTTACGCGTTTAGATGGAGGGAGGCAATGACTTTTGACTACATTCCTTATTGGACCTCTGGAAGAGCAAAGGTTGAAGGATCAGCTCAAAGAATACAAGAAGATACTATGAGATTTGCTAAAATTGTAGAAAGTCTTGGATTGCAAATTGTTAGAGCTATTATGACTTTAATTGCATTTACACCTATCTTATGGGGCTTGTCTGAAAAAGTTGAAATTGATTTTTTAAAAAATATTCCAGGATCTTTAGTATGGATTGCTTTTGCTACAAGTTTAGGAAGTTTATTAATCAGTTGGTTTGTTGGAATAAAATTACCTGGTTTAGAATATAATAATCAAAAAGTTGAAGCAAAGTTTAGAAAAGAATTGGTATATGGTGAGGACGACAGAGATAATTATGCCAAACCCGACACTGTATTTCAATTATTTACTGGAATTAAATTTAATTATCATCGTTTATTTTTACACTACGGCTACTTCGATATATGGATTAATATTTATGATCAATTTATGGTGATAGTCCCTTATCTTGTTATGGCTCCAGGTTTATTTACAGGTGCAATTACACTTGGTTTTGTAATTCAAGTATCAAATGCTTTCTCAAGAGTTCACAGCAGTTTTTCATTGTTTACCCAAAACTGGACAACTATTACTGAGTTAAGGTCGATTTATAAAAGATTACATGAATTTGAAACTGCTATTGGATATAAAAAAATAGCTTAACCAGTATCAATAATATTTAAAACTTTGTCTTTTTTAAAGATTTTCAGCAAAATTTTAAATTTAGCATAAGACTCTTCATCTAATTTTTCTATTTCATCCTTAGCCAAGTCAAATAAATGAGAGTGATATAATGGATCTGCTATAGTAAAATCTTTTTCTCCACTTTGCTTATAACCAATTATATCACCAAAGCCTCTTAGTTTTAAATCCTCTTCTGATATAAAGAACCCATCACATGAATCTTTCATGATTTTCAATCTCTTCTTACCAGTCTCTGAGATAGATGATGAATAAACTAATAAACAATAAGCTTTTGATCCGGATCTACCAACTCTTCCTCTTAATTGATGCAATTGAGCCAAACCGAACCTTTCTGCGTTTTCTATTACAATTGTATTTGCATTTGGATTATCTATTCCAACCTCAATAACTGTAGTAGAAATAATACATTTAATATTTCCATCTATAAACTTTTCCATAATTTGATCTTTTTCATTTTTTGAAAGTGATCCGTGTATCAATCCAATATCACAGGAAATCTTATCTTTTAAAAAATCATATCTTTTGATTGCAGCAGTTAATTTTAATTTTTCGCTTTCTTCAATCAATGGACAAACCCAATAAATCTGATCACCTTCATTTATTTTTTTATTTACAAAATCAATAATCTCATCAAGTTTATTTAGCGGCTTGGTAAGTGTTTCAATATTATTATTTGAAAAGGGTTTATTATTTATTGTTGAAATATTCATATCTCCGTAATTTGTTAAAATTAATGTTCTTGGAATTGGTGTAGCAGTCATTAAAATAACATCTGTATTATTAGATCCTTTTTGAGATAAATTTATTCTTTGTTTGACACCAAATTTATGTTGTTCATCAATAACCACCAAACCCAAATTAAAAAACTCTATTTTTTCTTGAAATAAAGAGTGGGTACCAATAATAACATCTACTTCATTATTTTTTAATTTTTCTCTTACTTTTTTTTGATCTTTAATTTTTGTTTTCCCTGACAATAATTCAATTTTGATATCTTGATTTTTGAATATTTTTTGAAAAAATTTGTAATGTTGTATAGCTAAAATTTCAGTAGGGACCATAATAGCTGATTGATAATTTGATAAATAATTTAAATATGATGATATTAACGCAAGTACAGTTTTTCCAGATCCAACATCACCTTGTAGAACACGCATCATTTTTTTATTAGATTTCATGTCTTCAATAATTTCATCTAAACATTTGTTTTGATCGTCTGTTAATTGAAATGGTAATAATTTTTTTATTTTATTTATTTGATCTATTGAAATTTTTTTTGGTATTTTTTTAATTTTTTCTAACCTTTTTTTTATTTCATTAAATATCAAAAGATTACTGTATATTTCATCAAAAGCTAAACGTTCATAATAAGGAGAATTTTTATTAACATCTTCGTTGTAGACAGGATTGTGAATTCTTTTTAAGCTTTCTGGCCAAGATAACCATTTCATTTTATTTAAAAAATTTAGGTCATGCCATTCATCAATTTTAGATAAATTGTCAGCTTCCTCACTGTAAATTTTTTGTAAAGTTTTATCGGATACACCTGATATAGAAGGGTATTTTGACATAATTTTTTTTATATCAGCGCCTTTATCAGTTGAGCGTATATAATCTGGATTAGTAATTTGGTATTTATTTTTATAAAATGTTACTTTTCCACTTATTACGACTTCTTCATTCAAAGGTAGAGTTTGTTTAATGTAATTCTCTCTTGAATTAAAAAAAACCAAATCAATTTTACTAAATTCATCGACACACGAAACTCTACTGGGTAAATTTTTTATTCTTGGAAAATTATATTTAATTGGTGTTACAAATATAGTTGATATTTTTCCTATTTCTAATTGATCTAGTTTTGGACAAAATCTTCTGTCTATTGTACCAGTAGGAAGGTTGAGTAAAAGATCAACTTTGTTAAAAATATTTTTTTCTTCCAGTTTCTTCTGTATTTTTGGACCTATGCCTTTAATCTTTAGCACAGGGTCAAATAAGCTATTTTTCATTGAATATATTATTTATTTTTATATTTATTTTAATTGTGAGCAATACAGACTTTGTAAAAAAATTAATGTTTAGATCATCACACAGGGGAACCAAGGAAATGGATTTGGTTCTTGGCGGCTTTTTTAAAAACAACCATTCAAGTTTATTGCCCAATGATTTGGATGAATTTGAGAGATTGTTAGAATTTAGTGACAAAGCTCTCACTGATTATTTTGTAATGAATATTTCAAACAGTCAAATTGAAGACATTGGAATAGCAAAAAAAATAAAGAGTTACTTGGAAAGACAATAATTATAGGTTGAATTATTTATTCATTAGTTTAAACACTTCGCCATGGATGGAAAAACATTAGGTCAATTTATACCTCTAATACTAATATTTGTTATTTTTTATTTCTTATTAATAAGACCTCAGCAAAAGAGAATAAAAGAACATAAAGCAATGGTCGAAGCACTAACTCGAGGTGATAATGTTGTTACATCTGGAGGTATTGTTGGTAAAATTATCCGAGTCATTGATAACGAAAAAGCAGAAGTTGAAATAGCTGATAATGTAAATGTTCAGGTAATAAAATCTACCATCACTCAAGTTTTGAGTAAGACTGAGCCAAAAGACTAATTAAGTGTGTTATATTTTTCTCGATTAAAAATTTTTTTTATTTCTTTAACAATTTTAATAGGCTTATTTTTTTTTATACCAAATTTTTTAAATACACCTTCAAAAATATTTCCAGAAAAAAAAATTGTATTAGGTTTAGATCTTCAAGGAGGATCTTATTTGTTACTAGAAGTAGATTCTAAGCCGCTATTTCAAGAAAAAATTGATACAAAAGCATTTGATATTAGAAAAAAAATTAGATCAGAAAGAATAAATTATACAAACTTTAAAATTAATAATTCGCAAACAATTTCTTTTCAAATAAATCTTGAAAATAAAAATAAAATTGAAAAACTATTAAATGATAAAGATATTAATTCCAGAGTAGACGAAACAAATAAAGAGCTGCAATTTGTTATTAATGACAATATTGTAAATATAAATTTTAGTACGGCTTATCTTCAAAGGATTAAAAAAAATGCAATGGAACAGTCTTTAGAAATTATTAGATCCAGAATTGATGAACTGGGAACAAGAGAGCCAACAATTATTGCACAAGGTGAAGAGAGAATCTTAATCGAATTACCGGGAATAAAAAATCCAAAAAGGATTAAGGAAATTATTGGAACTACAGCTAAATTAAGTTTCAAATTTTTAGCAAACAATGATGCCAATAGTAATAGCTTTGATATTTTGGATTCTAAAAGTAAGTTAGAAAAATTTAATGTTGAGAAAACATTGGTGCTCTCTGGTGAACATTTAACTGATGCTCAACCAGGTTTTGACAATATAAACAATAGCTCTGTTGTAAATTTTAAATTAGATAATTTTGGCGCAAAAAAATTTGCTTATGCAACTAAAAATAACATAGGTAGAAGATTGGCAATTGTTATTGACAATCAAGTAGTTAGCGCACCTACAATTAGAGATGCAATAACAGCTGGTAGTGGTCAAATATCAGGTGGTTTTAGTGTAGAGGAGGCTAATAATTTAGCAATTGTACTAAGGTCAGGCGCATTACCTGCGCCAATGTCTATAATTGAAGAAAGAACTGTAGGTCCAGACCTTGGTCAAGAAAGTATAGACAAAGGAATCATGTCACTAATAATAGGATTTGTTTTAGTAATAATTTATATTTTAATTAACTATAGAATATTGGGTATTTTTGCCAATATATCACTTTTAGTAAATTTAATTCTACTTTTAGGAACATTAACATTAATTGAAGCCACATTAACATTGCCCGGTATAGCGGGAATTATTTTGACAGTTGGAATGGCTGTTGATGCGAATGTTTTAATTTATGAGAGAATTAAAGAAGAATTATTAATTGAAAAAAATATTATGATTGCATTTGATAATGGTTACAAAAGGGTTTTAACTACTCTTTTAGATGCAAATATCACAACTTTAATCGCTGCAATCGTATTATATTTTATAGGTAGCGGTCCAGTTAAGGGTTTTGCTGTTACTTTGGCAGTTGGGATAATTACTTCTTTATTTACAACATTTATCTTAGGTAGATTGTTTGTGGCTTCATATGTTAAGTCAAAAAAAGGGGAGGTGATTAAAATATAATGTTTAACATTTATAATAAAAACATCTCTTTTTTAAAATTTTATAAGCAATTTTACTTATTATCTTTTTTGCTTATAGTTATTTCTTTTATCTCTTTTTTTTCAAAAGGTTTGAACCTTGGAATTGATTTTAAGGGTGGGACAGTCATTGAAATGCAATTTGATAAAAAATATTCAGCTACAAATATTAGAGAAGCTCTTATTCAACAAGAATTAGGCGATGTTAAAGTTAAAGAATTTGGTAACAATCAAACTTTTTTAGCAATTTTTGAAAAGAAAAGCGGAAAAAGTGACTTCATACCAAATGTAAAAACACAATTAGAAAAAAGTTTGACAGAAACTATCAATTTTAGAAGAGTCGAAATGGTAGGGCCAAAAATTAGTAAAGAGTTAACTAAAAGTGGTATATATGCTGTTTTAATTGCATTAATTTTAATGCTTTTTTATATTTGGCTTAGATTTGAGTGGCAGTTTAGTTTAGGATCAATTTTAGCTTTGTTACATGATGTCATGTTAACTCTAGGTGCGTTCAGCATAATTGGTTTTGAATTTAATCTTTCTATAATAGCAGCTATTCTAACAATAGTTGGTTATTCCATGAATGATACGGTTGTAATTTATGATCGTATAAGAGAAAATTTAAAAAAAGATGATAAGAGTGATCTCTTAGATTTAATAAACATTTCTGTTAACGAAACTTTGCCAAGGACCTTAAAAACTTCAATCACTACTTTATTAGCTTTAATTGCTATTTATTTTTTTGGTGGTGAAATATTAAGAGGTTTTTCTTTTGCTTTAATTTGGGGTGTTATTGTCGGTACTTATTCATCAATTTTCATTGCTGCACCTTTAATATTAATTTTTAATGTTAAGAGAGATTGGAATGAAGTTATAGACAAAACACCTTAGGCAGACTTTTTTAATTTAGACTTATTTATTGATATAATTTTTTCTAAATATTCACCTGTATAACTATTTTTAATTTTAACTAAATCTTCAGGTTTTCCTTGAAATAATATTTGACCACCATTATCACCACCTTCCGGACCCATATCTATTAACCAATCTGCAGTTTTTATAACATCCATATTATGTTCGATTACCAAAACTGTGTTACCTTTTTGTACAAAAGCCTGGAGAACTTCTAATAATTTTTTTATATCATGGGCGTGCAGTCCTGTTGTTGGTTCATCTAAGATATAAATAGTTCTACCTGTAGACCTTTTGGACAATTCTTTAGCAAGCTTTATTCTTTGTGCTTCACCACCAGAAAGAGTAGTCGCTTGTTGACCTATTTTCATATAACCAAGTCCTACTTTTTGTAATGTGAGTAATTTATCTTTAATGACAGGTATATTTTCAAAAAAACTGACGCCTTCGTCTACACTCATGTCTAGCACATCAGCAATACTTTTATTCTTGAATGTTACGCTTAATGTTTCACGATTATATCTTTTTCCCTTACAAACATCACATTGTACAAAAACATCTGGCAAAAAGTGCATTTCATAAGTTATAACTCCATCTCCCTCACATGCTTCACATCTTCCACCTTTTACATTAAAGGAAAATCGCCCAGGCTTGTATCCTCTGCTTTTGGCTTCTGGCAAACCAGCAAACCAATCTCTAATTGGTGTAAAAGCTCCTGAATACGTAGCTGGATTTGATCTTGGTGTTCTTCCTATAGGAGATTGATCTATATCTATAATTTTATCTAAATACTCAAATCCTTTAATGCCTTTAAATGGCTGTGGCATCTGTCTTGAGTAAGATTTGTTAATCATTAGATTTAAAGCTCTATATAATGTATGTAGTACTGCTGTTGATTTTCCACTTCCAGAAACGCCTGTCACACATGTAAAAGTACCTAATGGTATATGCAAGTTAACGTTTTGTAGATTATTTCCTGTGCAACCAGTAATTTGAAGAAATCTTCCATTTTTTGCAGTTCGTCTAGTTTTGGGAATTGATATATATTTCCGTCCAGATAGATAATCACCTGTGATACTTTTTGTATTCTTTTTTATTTCGTTAATATTTCCCTGCGCAACTACAGTTCCGCCATTAATACCTGCTTCGGGACCTATATCTATTATATGATCCGAGGTTAACATTGCCTCTTCATCATGCTCTACTACTATTACAGAATTTCCAAGATCTCGTAATCTTTTTAAGGCTTCTAACAATTTAGAGTTATCTTTTTGATGCAAACCAATTGATGGCTCATCTAAAACATAGAGAACACCTTGCAACCCTGAGCCAATTTGTGACGCAAGTCTTATTCTTTGCGACTCTCCACCAGACAAAGTACCAGATGCTCGTGATAAATTTAAATAATCTAAGCCTACATTAACTAAAAATTTTAATCGTTCATTTATCTCTTTTAAAACATGTTTTGCTATTTCATTTTCTTTATCTGTTAAAATATTAGGCAAATCCAAAAACCATTGATTAGCTTCTTTTATTGATAATTTTGTAACTTCACTGATATTTTTTTTATTAATTTTAATGCAAAGTGCCTCTTCTTTTAATCTGAAGCCATTACAAGAAGAACATTCTTTTTCACTTTGGTATTGAGATATTTCTTCTCTTTTCCAGTCACTTTCAGTTTCTAAATATTTTCTCTCTAAATTTGTAATAACTCCTTCAAATGTTTTTGTACTAGAATATTTTCCATAACCATCATCATATGAAAATTTGATTTCCTCATCATCAGAACCATATAAAATAATATCTTGAATTTTTTTCGGGATTTTCTTCCAGGGATCACTTAAAGAAAATTTATAATGTTTGGCTAATGATGATAATGTTTGAGCATAATATAAAGAAGAACTTGATGACCAAGGCTTAATACAACCATCTGCCAAGGTAATTTTATCATTTGGTACTACTAATTTAGGGTCTACAAACAAATCCATTCCAAGACCATCACATTCAGTACATGCGCCAAATGGTGAGTTGAATGAAAATAATCTTGGTTCAATTTCTTCAATCGTAAAACCACTTTCAGGACACGCAAATTTTGATGAAAAAGTAATTTTTTCAACTTTTTGATGTTCCTTAGGTAAGTTTTCATTTTTATATTCAGCGTAAATGAGGCCATCAGAAAGCTTTAAACCAGATTCAATACTTTCAGAGATTCTTTTGATTTCATTTTTTTTATTTGTAAATTTGTCAATTTGAACATCAATATTATGTTTAATTTTTTTATTTAAAGTTGGTACATCGTCTAAATCATAAATTTTATCGTCTATTCTAACTTTCTCATAACCCTGTTTTTTTAAAGCTTGTAATTCTTTTTTATATTCACCTTTTCTTCCTCTAACAATTGGAGAAAAAATTATAACTCTTGATGGTTTTGGAAAATCCAAAATTTTATCTACAATTTCAGAAACTGTTTGAGACTTTATTTCTTTTCCAGTAAATGGTGAATAGGGGATACCAACCCTTGCATATAAAACCCTCATATAATCATAAATTTCAGTAACCGTTGCAACTATAGACCTTGGATTTTTTGAAGTTGTTTTTTGTTCTATTGAAATTGCCGGAGATAAACCTTCAATTAATTCGACATTAGGTTTTTTCATTTTATCTAAAAATTGTCTTGCGTATGCAGATAAACTTTCCACATATCGTCTTTGTCCTTCGGCATATATTGTATCAAATGCTAGCGATGATTTTCCTGAGCCGGATAAGCCTGTAATAATGACTAATTTCTCCCTCGGTATTTCAACTGAGAGATTTTTTAAATTATGTTCTTTAGCCCCTTTAACTATTATATTTTTAAGCATGCCTGTTGATGGTTTATTTAATAATTACTTATATCTTGCACTGATATATGTTAAAAATAGTTCAATTTAAATCACTAAAAAATATATAATTATGGCTGGCAGTTTAAATAAAGTGTTACTAATTGGCAGGTTAGGTAACGATCCGGAAATAAAGCAAATGTCGAATGGGAAAAATGTAGCTAGACTTAGTTTAGCTACTTCAGAAACATGGAAAGACAAGAATACCGGCGAAAGAAAAGAAAAAACCGAGTGGCATAGAGTAGTAATATTTAATGAAGGTTTGGTTAATGTGGTGCAACAATATCTTAAAAAAGGTGCCCAAGTTTACATAGAAGGTCAAATCCAAACTACTAAATATACAGATAATAATGGGCAAGAAAAGTACAGTACCCAAGTTATACTCCAAGGATATAACTCTACTCTGACAATGCTTGGTGGTTCAACTGGTAGTAATAAAATTGATGATGGCAGCATGAATCAAGACTCAAGTTCTTTGCCATCTGACAACAATGTTTCATCAAGTGATTTAGATGATGAAGTTCCTTTTTAGATCAAAATAATAAATGTCATCAAAAAATCTAGGCAATAGAAATATTAGTGATGAAATGAAGTCCTCATATTTATCTTATGCTATGAGTGTAATTGTTTCTAGAGCATTACCGGATGCTCGTGACGGACTAAAACCCGTACACAGAAGAATAATATACGCTATGTATAAAGGTGGTTATGATTGGTCCAAGCAGTTTAGAAAATCTGCCAGAGTAGTTGGGGATGTAATAGGTAAGTACCATCCTCATGGAGATCAAGCTGTATATGATGCACTTGTTCGCTTAGCACAAGATTTTTCAATGAATACAAAATTGCTAGAAGGTCAAGGTAATTTCGGATCTTTAGATGGTGATAGAGCAGCTGCTATGAGATACACTGAAACTAAGTTAGCGAAAATATCCGAATTTCTAATTTCTGACATTGATAAGAATACTGTTAATTTTCAAAATAATTACGATGACACTGAAACTGAACCTGTTGTTCTTCCAGCTCAATTTCCAAATTTATTAGTAAATGGTGCCGGTGGTATTGCAGTTGGAATGGCAACAAATATACCACCTCATAACCTTGGAGAAGTAATGGATGGAACTTTAGCATATTTAGATAATAATAAAATCTCTGTATCTGAAATTATGAAAAAAATTCCAGGTCCTGATTTTCCAACCGGCGGGATTATCTTAGGAAAAAATGAAATAAAAAATGGATATGAGAAAGGCAGAGGTTCAATTAAAATAAGAGGTGAAATAGAAATTGAAGAAGGATCACGAGATAGAAAACTAATAATTATTAAATCTGTTCCTTATCAAGTTAACAAAACCGTTCTTATTGAAAAAATAGCTCTTTTAATTAGAGATAAAAAATTAGAAGGTATTGCAGATCTTCGAGACGAGTCAAATAAAGAGGGCGTGAGAATTGTAATTGAATTGAGAAAGGGAGTTAATCAAGAAATTATAATAAATCAGCTTTATAAATTTTCTCCATTAGAAAGTTCTTTTGGGTTTAATACTTTAGCAATAAATGAAAAAAAACCAGAACTATTAAATTTAAAACAATTCATTGAAATTTTTGTTAGCTTTAGAGAAAAAACAATTATCAAAAGAACTTTATTTGATTTAAAAAAAGCAAAAGACAGATCTCATATTTTAATAGGTTTATTTATTGCTATAGAAAATATAGATGAAATAATATCTATTATAAGAAAATCTAAAACGCCTAATGATGCTAAGGTTTCATTGTTAAAAAAAACTTGGAATTTTAAAAAATCAAAATTAGACAAAAACATATTAAATATTAATGAATTAAATGATTTAGATCACTACCAATTATCAAATTTTCAAGTTAAAGCTATATTGGACTTAAGATTGCAAAAATTAACAGCAATAGGTTATGATGAAATCAATGATGAATTATCAGAACTTTATGAATTAATAATAAAACTTAAAAAAATACTAATTGACAAAACTGAGTTAATTAATCTTATAAAAAACGAATTAATTGGTATAAAAAATAAATTTTCAACACCAAGAAAAACAAAAATCATTGATCAAATTACTTCAGTAGAAGTTGAGGATGTTATTCAAAAAGAACAGGTAATTGTTACCGTTACAAACAAAGGCTACATTAAAAGAACGCCAATAACTAATATTAAAGCTCAAAAAAGAGGTGGGAGAGGAAAAATTGGCATAATTACAAGAGAAGAAGATTTCGTAACACAATTATTCTCAGTGAATACTTTGACACCTGTATTATTTTTTTCAAATAAAGGGATTGTTTACAAATTAAAAACTTGGAAGATTCCAGAAGGTTCAAATCAATCAAAGGGTAAGTCTTTACATAACTTACTACCTATAGATAATCAAAGTTATGTTTCATCTATTATGCCTTTGCCAGAAAATGAAAATGAATGGTCTGATTTAAATATAGTTTTTATTACAAAATTAGGAAAAATAAGAAAAAATAATTTAGAAGATTTTAAGAATATTCAATCTAATGGAAAAATTGCTATGAAGCTAGACAAGGACGATGAAATAGTTTCCGTAAAATTACTTAAAGCAAATGAAGATGTAATGATTAATTCTTATCTTGGCAAAAGCTTAAGAGTTAATAGTAAAAAAATTAGATTATTCAAAGGTAGAAGTTCAAAAGGAGTAAAAGGAATAAACTTGAAAAACAATGATCGTGTAATTTCTTTATCTATTTTAAATCCAAACATTATCTCTTCTGATAAGGATGAAATGAAATCTAAAGAAGAGTTTATCTTAACAATAACTGAAAATGGCTATGGCAAAAGGTCATCAGCATACGAGTTTAGAGAAACAGGCCGTGGCGGACAGGGTATTATAAATATTTCAACAACTGAAAGAAATGGAAATGTTGCTGCTTCTTTTCCAATTAAGTCTGACGATGATATAATGTTAGTAACCAGCAAAGGTCAAATGATAAGAGTTAAAGTAAATGAAATAAGAGTAGCGGGTAGAAATACTCAAGGGGTAAGAATATTCAAAACATCTTCGGATGAAAAAGTTGTAACTGCAGTAAGATTAGCTGACAATAATGAGTAAAAGAATTGCACTATACCCCGGAACATTTGATCCAATAACTTTTGGGCATCTAGATATTATTAAAAGAGCTACAAAAATTGTCGATGAGTTGCATGTTGCTATAGCTACTAATAATGAAAAAAAATGTCTTTTTAATTTAAAAGAACGAATTGATATAGTTAAGAAAACTATTTATGCACTCCCTAAAAATATAAAAAATAAAATAAAAGTTACTAGTTTTAATATGCTTACAGTAAATTATTGTAAAAAAATTAACGCATCTATTATAATCAGAGGATTAAGAGTCGTTGCAGATTTTGAATATGAATTTCAATTGTCAGGCATGAATAACAAGCTAGATAAAAATATCCAAACTATATTTTTAACAGCAGATATAGAAAATCAAGCTATTTCATCAAGAATGGTTAAGGAAATTGCCTCACTAAATGGCAATGTTGCTAAATTTGCCCCGAGACCAGCATTAATATATTTAAAAAAGAAATATAAATAATGAATTTAAATAAAAAAATTTTATTAGTTTTTTTTTTATTATTATTCACAACAAAAGGAGAGTCAGTGGAAAATCCAAAAATAACGTTAAAGCTTAAATACGGAGAAGTAAAAATTGAATTATTCAAAGATATAGCACCAAATCACGTAGAGAGAATTTTAGAATTAAGCAAAAAGGGTAAGTATGATGGTGTTGCATTTCATAGAGTTATAGATGGTTTTATGGCTCAAACTGGTGATGTACAACACGGTAATACAAAAAATAATTTTAATCCCGCCATGGTAGGGACAGGTGGATCTGATTTACCTGATTTAAAGGCAGAGTTTAATGATGTTCCACATGAACGCGGGATTCTGTCTATGGCAAGATCACAAAGTCCAGATAGCGCAAATAGTCAATTTTTTATTTGTTTTGATACACACTCACACTTGGATAGACAGTATACTGTTTTTGGCAAAGTAACTTCGGGTATGGAATTTGTTGATCAAATCAAAAAAGGTGCACCTGGCTCTGGTTCTGTTGATAATCCAGATATTATTGAAAAAATAACAATTGAAAAATAAATGCCAGCGACGTTTTCATTATTAAATGAAGACAGCGGTGCAAGACTTGGTAGGATTGATACCAGAAGAGGTTCAATAGATACTCCAGCCTTTATGCCGGTTGGTACAGCCGCAACTGTTAAAGCTCTAACTGTTGATCAGGTTAATCAAACAGGATCGCAAATAATATTATGCAATACTTATCATCTTTATTTGAGACCAGGTACTGACCGGATTGAAAGATTTGGTGGTTTGCATGGCTTCATGAATTTTGAAAAACCTATTCTCACTGATTCAGGTGGCTTTCAAGTTATGTCACTATCAAAAAATACAAAAATAAGTGAAGATGGAGTAGCATTTAACTCTCATATTGATGGTAAAAAAATATTTTTGTCACCAGAAACAAGTATAGATATTCAAAAAAAATTAAATTCTGACATCGTTATGGTTTTTGATGAATGTCCTGAGTACTCGAAAGATAAAGGCATAATTAAAAACTCAATGGATTTGTCTATGAGATGGGCAAAAAGATCTAAGATTGAATTTGGAAATAATGATGAAAAAATGCTTTTTGGTATTGTTCAAGGTGGAATATTTAATGACCTTAGAAAAGAAAGTCTAAATAGATTAATCGACATAGGTTTTGACGGTTATGCTCTTGGTGGACTTGCGGTAGGGGAGTCTCAAAAAGAAATGTTCGAAACAGTTGAGGAAATCTCTCCACTAATGGATAAATATAAACCCAGATATGTCATGGGAACTGGAACTCCAAGCGACTTATTAGGAGCTGTTAAAAGAGGAATTGATATGTTCGACTGTGTTCTTCCTTCACGGACTGGAAGAACTGGTTTAGCTTTTACATGGGAAGGAAAATTAAATTTGAGAAATGCTAAATATACCAAAGATGACGCTCCTCTGGATATTAATGTTGATTGCCCAGCATCAAAACTATATTCACGAAATTATTTGAATCACTTGATAAATTGTAATGAAATTTTGGCATCTACACTGATTACTTGGCATAATATTGCTTTCTATCAAGATCTTATGAAAAAAATTAGAATTTCCATAAAAAATGGAAATTTTGAAGATTTTTACAATCAACACATTGAAAAATTAAATTATTAAAAAGCTTGAAATATATAGGTTTTTTTAATACATGAAGTTATTGTTTTCATAACATGTGGGCCCTTAGCTCAGTTGGTAGAGCAATTCCCTTTTAAGGAATGGGTCGCAAGTTCGAATCTTGCAGGGCTCACCACATAAAAGCATGTTTTATTTTTTAAATTGTTTTAAGTGTAAATCTTCTGTGAAAGTTTCAATTAACGATTATAGATCAAAAAAAAGAGTTTATTGTTCTAATTGTTTGAATGAGACCTTTAAAAAAATAAAAAAAAATTAGATATTTTTAATTTTTGGAAACTGACTTCTTATTTGTGGTATCCAATTTCTTATTTGTCTAATTCTATTCGTTGGAGAAGGGTGTGTACTTAAAAACTGAGGAACTTCAGAGCCCATTTCTTTTTTCATACGCTTCCAAAGCTCTGCACCCTCATAAAGATTATATCCCGTAAGAGATGCAAAAGCTAAACCAAGGTAATCAGCCTCACTTTCTTGACTTCTTGTAAAAGGATTAAAAACACCAACTTGTAGAATATCTACACCAGTATTTTGGCCAACAGTATTTCTTGTTCTGCTTATTGCTCCACCAGTAAATATATCTATTACCGCGGTACCCAAATTTAAAGCCATTGCTGCGCTTGCTCTTTCAACAGAATGCTTAGCAACAGCATGTGCAATTTCGTGACCCATAACATTTGCTAAACCATCTTCATTTTTAGTTACTTTTAATATTCCCGTATAAACAGCAATTTTTCCACCAGGCATACACCAAGCATTTAATGTCTTATCATCATCTACTAATATATACTCCCATTTAAAATTCTTTGTTGGATCTTTTAGATTTTTACTATTAAAATAAAAAGCAATTGCTTTTTCCATTTTTTCACCAATTCTTTTAATCATATTAAGCGTTTTTATATCTTTGCTCATTTTAGCTTTCTTTTTAAATTGATTATAAGCTTTTATTGCATTTGCATTTATTGTTGCTTCAGGAATAATTTTTAATTGTTTTCTATTCGTAATAGGTGCAGACGTACATGAAGGTAATAATACGGAGCAACAACCGCACCCTAAATAAGTAATAAATTCTCTTCTTTTCATTATCTGTATTATATTATATTATTTAAGCATGAATCTAAATAATAAAGTTTTAATAGTAATTTTAGTACTAATTTTGACATTTATAATTTATTCAGCCGGTCACAGCATATAAAATAATGTCAAAAGATACTGAGATTAAAAAAATATCATTTTTAGCTAAAATTAGGAATTATTTTTTAGCTGGAATTGTAGTTTTAATACCAATAGGCATTACAATTTATTTTTCAATATTTGTAGAAAGGGCATTTTCAAATTTATTACCAAAATATCTAAATCCTAATAATTTTCTTCCTTTTGATATTCCTGGTTTAGAAATATTAATAACATTCTTCATTATAACATTTATTGGAATGTTATCAGTTACATTTGTTGGTAGATATTTTATAAACTTAAATACCAAGTTGTTTAATAGAATTCCTGTCTTAAAAACAATTTTTAATGGTTTAACTCAGCTAACCAAAAGTTTTGCGTCAGATGACACTAATAATAAGAAAAAAATGGTTTTAATTGAGTATCCAAGGAAGGGTATTTATTCTCTTGGCTTTGCAACCAGTGTTAATTCAGGTGAAGTTACTGATAAAGTAGGGGAGAAAATGATTAATATTTTTGTTCCAACAACACCAAACCCCACAAGTGGTTTTTTATTAGTGGTTCCTGAAAAAGACGTCACGTATTTAGATATGTCTTTTGAGGAAGCTTCTAAGTTTATAATGTCAGCAGGCTCAATTAAGTCTTAATTACTGATAATTTTGCAATTCTAGGCTGCTCAAGAGGAACAGAGATGGCTAAATCGCTATACTCTCTTGAGCATAGTTATTTTTTATGTTTTTTAGCTATTTTGTCTATAGTTATTATGTTTACTATTAATTAAATATATAAATTAGATATATATAATATAATATTGATTATAAACGTTTTTTTTAATATATTAATTAATAAATTTAATTATAGTATCATCTTTTATAGACTTAAAAAAATTGATATCGTTATCTTTAGTATTAAATTTTGCCCATACATTAACTTTAGAAACTAGCCTTATTTCCTCATTTATAGACGCTGGTGTTACACCAAAGCCTATTGCAATCGAATTCCCTTCTACCCAATAAGCAATTTCACCAAAATCCATGGTATTTCGAGCATTTTCCTCTAATTTAATACCTTTAATTGGAGTTTTGAAATAAATCTCATCACCCCAAGTGCTTATTAATGAACTAAATTCTTTTGATTTGCTTATGATATGAGCAGTTTTAGTATCTAATAGACTTATGTTAATTGTTTTATTGTTAACTAATAATTTCATTCTTAAGAAATAAATGCATTTTATTTGTATTGACATCTATTATTGGTTGTATTATTAGTAACGATAATTTATTGTTATCACTAGTAATATGAAAAGTTTGTCAAATGAAATAAAAAATTTAGAACTAGAAACTCTTGAAAATATAAAGCACTCAAGAGCATTTAATACATCTAGGGCTTACAAATCTGATTTTAGAGATTTTGTTATATTTTGTAATAATTTAAATAAAAACTCTATAAGACCGGAAATTAAAGATATCAGTCTATATTTAACAAAATTATCAAAAGAAAATTTAAAATTTAGCACTATAAAAAGAAGGTTAGTTTCAATAGTAATTGCCAATAGATTAAAAGGCCACCATATAGACACAAAGCATCCAGTTATAAACGAAAATTTAAAATCAATTAAAAGAAAAATTGGTTCGATTCAAATTGGCAAGAAACCGCTGTCATTAGAAGATTTAAAAAAAATAATAATCTCAATCAATACGAATTTTAAAATTCATAAAAATAGAAAAATTAGAGATAAAGCGTTATTATTAATTGGTTTTGCAGGAGGGTTTAGAAGGTCGGAATTAGTCAATTTAGATTTTCAAGATATAGAATTTGTTAACGAGGGAATAAAGATAATAATAAAAAGATCAAAAACAGATCAGTATGGAGAAGGCTTTTTAAAAGCAATCCCCTATTTTTTAAATTCTGAATTTTGTCCAGTTCATTCATTAAAACATTGGTTAAGTAATTCATATATAAATAAAAACTCTATATTCAGGAAAATTTCAAAAAGCGGAAATATATTGGAAAATAGATTAACAGACCAATCGGTAGCTTTGATATTAAAAAATCACATGGTCAATGCAAATTTAAATCCAACAAATTATTCAGGGCACAGTTTAAGATCAGGCTTTGCAACAGCAACTGCCAATTTAGGAGCTGATGAAAGAAGTATAATGGCTATGACAGGACACAAATCTACTCAAATGGTAAGAAGATATATCAAAGAGTCAAATTTATTTAAAAATAACGCTCTTAACAAAATAAATTTATGAACTTAAAATATAATGAATTAACAATTGTCGTTATATCTTTTAAAAGCAATGAAAAAGTTAAAAATTTACTTTCATTAATCCGTAATACTGTAAATATTATAATTGTAGAAAATTCAAACGATCATTCCCTTAAAAAATATTATTCAGAAGATAATAATATAAAATTTATATCAAAAGATAATATTGGATTTGGACCAGCGATTAATGAAGCGGCTAAATTAATTAATACTAAATATTTTTTTGTTTTAAATCCAGATTTATCAAAAATAAATGAAGATATAATTATCAATTTTTTAAAGTACTCAAATCAATTAAATGATAATTTTGGTGTTTTGGGCCCAAGATATAAAAATTTAGAAAATGACAAGAGTCTTAAACAGAGTGAAAAAAATCAAAATATAAAATATATTGAATGCATTAGCGGTGCCGCTATGTTTTTTTTAAAAAAATCATTTGATTCAATTGGAGGCTTTGATGAAAATATTTTTTTATATTTTGAGGAAAATGATATTTGCAAAAGATTAAATAAAAAAAATAAAAAAGTTTTTCAAATTAATAACATAGAAATTAACCACGAAAGAGGAAATTCTTTTATACCTGATAATATAAGTGAAATTGAAACTATGAAGCTCAATAGTATATGGCATTTTTCATGGTCTAAGTTTTATTATTTAAGAAAACATTATACTTATTTATGTGCAATAATTATAATTTTTCCAATAATTTTAAGATCTATGTTTAAAATACTAATTCACTATTTTTTTAAAAATGAAAAAGATTTGAAAAAATATAAATATCGTCTATCTGGTTTGATTAATAGCATTATTTTAAGCAAATCTTTTAAAAGACCAGAATTATAAAATTTTTAACACTTCCTCGTACTCATGAATATTCATATATTGATTAAAATTTTCATAATAATCTTTAAATTTTAAATTTTTAAAATTGTTATTATTTAAATTTAATAAATTTGTATTTTTATTAATTTTTACAATACCAACACCCATGTCAATTTTACATGTTATGGTATTTAAATTTTTTCTTGTTCTTAAATTTACTATTACCTTCCATACGTCCCCATTCCAGGAGCCACGGTATCTTGGTATGGCTTGATGGGCTATTGACCTCGGCAAACAATCATGAAGCAAAATATAACCATTAGGATTTAAAAAATTCAAAGAATTTTCAACATCTTTAAGACATTGATCATAATGATGTAACCCATCAATAAAAATTACATCAAACATTTTATTATTTTGGGCAAAAAATTCATCACTCGTTCCTCTAAAATTTCCACCCATATAAGGATCAACACCAACTTTATTTTTTATTTTAATTTTAGAGAAACAATAATCATCGTCACATCCAATTTCTAAATAGTTTTCAAAAGAAAAACTGTCAATTATGTACTGAATTAAATCCCACCTTTTTATATTTTTTGGAAACTCAATATTTAATTTTTTAAAAAACCTTTCAACAAAGAAAAAATTATAAATTCTATTTTTGAATAAATTTATTTTATTTAATTTTTCCATATTTCTTAAAAAATAATAGTAAGTATAAATAATTTAATTTACATTTAATTAAATCAAAAAAAAATAAAATGTTTTTTTTTGGATTGTTTAATGGTTTTTTGTACTTTAAGTTTGATTTTAAGTAGTATTTTTTAAAAAATTTAATTGAAACTCCCCATTTTAATAAAAATATTTTACTACTTTTGCTACCATGTCCCCTTTTCAAATTACTTATATTATTTTTTTCATAGTTTCTCAAAACTTTTGATCCAAAATGGTAAACCTTGAAATCATTTAAACCCTTGAAAATTCTTACCCCTTTATTCCATAATTTCATATTAAAATCTGGATCAGAGCCTGAGCCAGGAAAAAATTCCTCACTTAAACCGCCTACCTTATCCCATAAATCTTTATGTACGACACTAGGTGCCCAAGTTGATCCCTGGAAATCAAAATAATTATATTTTTTGTAATTATTTAGAAATTCTACTTCATTAAAACTTTCATAATTATCGCCATAGTCACATTTAATTTGACCTTCGTGCATCATTGTTCCTGATAAATAAAAATTATTGTGTCCAATATTATCAATTTCTTTTTTCAAAATAAAATCCCATTCAGGACAAAAATAAAAATCATCATGCGCATAGAGGACATAATCTTTAGATGATAATTTTTTAGCTCTATTTAATCCTTCACAAATACCAGAATTGTATTCAGTAAATGAATATTTAATTTTATTTTTATTTAAGTAATTAATTGTATCATCAGTACCTTCGCTGACATGCACAATGATTTCGTTATTCAATAAAGAATTTTTTTTTATGCTATTAATACAAATTTTTAAATAGTTTAAATTATTTAATGTAGGAATTAAAATTGAAAACATTTTTTTATGTCCAGAGATATTTTTTTCTTATTTTCTTTTTAAAAATTACATCAAGAATATAATTTATAATTATACTTGTATTAATTTTAGCATGATATTTTTGATAACAATTGGAAGCTATTATTTTTCTTAATTTAGGTTTATCTAAATAATATAATATTTTATTTTTTAAATCTCTTTCAGTGGTAAAATTTATTAATTCATTTTTTTTATCAAAGAAATCAGAGTATAAGTTTTTTTTTTCATTCAATACAAAACAGCCATTCCCGATCAATGAAGATATTCTGTCGCTGGAATAATGTTTTTTGTATTTGCCTCTGCTAAGATTAATTAAAATTTTACTGTTTTTGATTCTATTATAAAATTCATTACCCCAAACTGGTTGTGCATTATTTATTCCAATAAAATTACATTTCACATGATCAGGCAATAAAACTTTCAATTTACTTAAAAATTCTTCTCGCTCATCTATTTTTCCTTTTTTTAAAATTCCTCTATTTTGACCATGGCTTAATGCAAAAAAAACATCAATTTGCTTATTAATCAAATTAAATGATTTAAGATTATCAATCTTTTTATCAACCGGATAAGGTATGAATTTTATTTTATTAGATAAATCTTGTTCTTTTAACATTTTAGGATTTGATGAAATAAAAATATTATTTAAAAACTTGTATTCATAAAAAACTTTTTTAAATTTAAAAAATTCATTAGATATAGAATCTATGAATATTTTTATTATCTTTATATCATTATTAATTGATCTTATTTTTTCAAATGTTTTTATTTCAATTCTATCTGTGTGACCTAAGATAATTAGATCGGGGTTAAATAATTTAACTTTATTAATAATGGCTTTATTAAAACTTTTTATTCCAGATATATCCAAAATCCCCCTGTTATCTCTAATAAAATCTCTATCGCTTATACTTATTAATTTTAATGGATATTTTTTTAACCCAAGTTTAAGTTTATTAAAAAAAGAATAAAATAATCTTTTTTTATTTTTTAAATTTAAATTTGATATTAAAAAAACTTTTTTTACCTTCTCATCTCTATATCTTAGATTTGATATAGATTTTAAAAACTTTTCATTTGTAAAATCAAAACTATTATAAATTTTTTTACTTAAACTATGTAATTTTTTACTATTAGATAAAAGTTTAACTAATAATTCAAATAATTCTTTAGATGAATTATCTTTTAAAATGTACCCATGATGGTTGGTTTCGGGTAGTCCACCTTTATCAGAAGTTATAGATATAGATCCATGTGCGGCCGATTCTATTGGCAATCTACCCAATGGCTCTTCCCAGTTTGAGGGAGCAATAGAAATTAATGCTTTTTCATAAATATTATAAACTTGTTTATTACTAATTTGCCCAAGTTCTTTTATATGATCTTCAACAGGTATTACCCTCCTGGACTCGGTGCCAGCAGAAATAATTTTCCAATCTGAAAATTTTTTTATTTTTTTTATTTTTTTTGTTGCTTGAATAAATACATCATAGCCTTTGGAATGATTTAGTTTTCCACAAAAAAAAATAATTTTTTGTTTTTTTTTATAATTGGATTGTTTTACTCCAGGATAAATTACAATATTTTTTTTGTTAATAAATTTTTTATTTTCAAATTTTTTTTGGATCCATTTACTTAAAAAGACAATATGACAATTGTTGTATATATATTTTTTTTCTTCATTTTTTTTGGAGCCCCTAAGGGTATTTGGATCATTATGAAAAAAAAAAATAATTTTTGATGTGGGAAAATTTTTTTTAATTTCTTTGATGTATTCAGGTCTATTGTGTATTTCTATTGTTTCAAAATTAAAATGTGAAAATTTTTTAATAAAATATTTTATATAATTATAATTTCTAAAATATTTTTTTTGAACTGGATTGTAAAAATAATTTTTTTTGTATTTTGCATTTACAATTGATTTGGAACCATAAATTACAAATTGATCAACATTTTCATTAACTAAACTTTCTTTGACAAAAATTGAGGCTGCACCGGAATTTTTATCCCCAAAACTCTCTTTGTAAGGTAAGATTATAGCTCTTTTTTTATCCATCAAAAAAAATACTATTAAAATTTTTAGTTGTTATCTTTGATATACTATCAAAATCAATATTTTTAATTTTAGATATTTCGCTACACACATACCTTACGTTTGATGGATGATTTTTTTTTCCTCTATGCGGATGAGGAGTCAAATAAGGAGAGTCTGTTTCAATTAAAATTTTATTTATATCAATTTCTTTACACGTTTCTCTTATATTATCAGCATTTTTAAAAGTTATATTTCCGCTAAATGATATATAGCAACCTAACTGGGAACATTTCGTAGCAAAATCAATTGAACCTGAAAAGCAATGTATAATAAATTTTAAATTAATATTTGAATATTTTTTTAATATTAAATAAGTGTCATCTTCAGCGTCTCGTGTATGTACAATTACTGGAAGATTAAATTCTTTTGCAATTTTAATTTGTTCTTCAAAGTAAAAGAATTGTAAATTTTTATCAAAATCTCTGTAATAATCCAAACCAGTTTCACCTAAACCAATAATTTTATTTGATGATTTTATTAATTGCTTTAATTCTAAAAGATCTTCTTTTTTAGAATTAACAGTTGAATTTGGGTGAATACCTACCGTGCAATATATTTCGTTATATTTTTGTGCAAGCTCAATATTTTTTTTGGATGTTGTTAAATCAACTCCAATAGAAAGAAGTTTGTAAATATTATTTTTTTTGCACTCATCTATAGTTCCCTGAATATCATTTATATAAGGCTCATAATATAAGTGACAGTGTGAATCTATTAAACTACTCATATTTTTTAAAAAGTATATCAGGTTTTGTTAACTGATCATTTATGGTTAATTTTTCATTTATATTATCAATTTTTATTTCATTTTCATTTACATTTAAACTTTTTAAAAATTTAATACTTACTAACGGCATAACAGGATAAAGCAAAATAAAAATATTTTTTAACGCTACTAAAGTTGAAAAGAGAATATTTTTAATATTTTGCTCTGAATTATTTTTTTTATTCCATGGCTCATTATCATTGACGTATTTATTTATGGTGGATGAATATGAGTGAATAAATTTTGTATAATTGTGTAATTCGTATTTATCAATAAATTGTATGATTGTTTTTTTATCTACCAACAAATCACTATTTATAGTGTACCCATCATTTATTTGTGGAACTTTGCATTCATAATTTTTATTTAATATAGTAAATATACGATTAGATAAATTTCCAATATTATTTGCTAGATCGTTTAGCGTTATTCTTAAATTATCGATATTAATTTTTCCGTCCAAACCAAAAATTACATCTTTCATCAAATAATACCTAATTTCATCTGATCCATATTGATTTATTAACTCCAAAGGATCTAAAATATTTCCTTTAGATTTTGACATTTTTTCTTCTCCTGAAAGTATCCAGCCATGCCCAAATATTTGTTTTGGAACAGGAAGTTTTGCTGCCATTAGAAAAGCTGGCCAATATACTGCATGAAATCTTAAAATATCTTTTCCAATTATGTGAACATCTGCTGGCCAGAAATCATTATGATTATTAAAATAATTAGTGGCGCTTAGATAATTTGTAAGTGCATCTAACCATACATACATTACATGCTTTTTGTTATTAGGGACCTCAATACCCCAGTCAAAGGTTGTTCTTGATACAGATAAATCTTTTAGTCCACCTGAAACAAAACTTATTACTTCATTTTTTCTACTTTCTGGTTGTATAAAATCTGGATTATTTTTATAAAAATCAAGTAGTGGTTTTTGCCAATCAGAAAGTTTAAAAAAAAAACTTTCCTCTTCCATCCAGGTTACTTCACTTCCACTGCTCTTAGAAATTTTTTTACCATCTAATTCTTCTACTTCATTTTCTAAATAATAAGCTTCATCAGATACTGAATACCACCCTGCATATTTTGATAAATAAAGCTGGTCGTTTTCTTGAAGAAGTGACCATAGTTTTTTTACAGTATTTTTGTGCCTGTCTTCTGTAGTTCTAATAAAATCGGTATTACTTAAATTCAGTGTATTACTTAGGTCAATAAAAGTTTGTGAAATTTTATCACAAAATGATAAAGGATCGCTATTCTGCTCTTCAGCTGCCCTTTGTATCTTTAAACCATGTTCATCAGTACCAGTTAAAAAAGAAACATCGTATCCATTAATTCTTTTAAATCTTGCAATAACATCACTAGCTATACTTGAATAGGCATGGCCCATATGTGGCTTTGCTGAAGGATAATATATTGGTGTTGTAATATAAAATTTTTTATTATTCATTAATTAAACTTTTTTATGATTTTTCTAATATCATTATTTAAAAACAAATTAAGCTTAATTTTTTTTAATGTATTTAAATTTAAATCTGCAGATTCCAATATTTTTGTACTAAAAATTTTATAAAATAAATTTTGATTATCTTTTCTTAATTTTTCTAAGTTTGGATTTAAATTATAAAAATATTTTCTCAAAAAAATTCCAGGTGTATCATTAAAATTAATATTTTCTGAAAAATCATGTAGACTATTATCAAATACAAATTTTTCTATAATAGTTTTATAATATTTTTTATTTAAAAATAATTTTTTTATAAAACATCTAGACATTAATGTTTCTATATTTTGATCAATTAAATTAGAGGTAAATATAAAATATATATTATCATTAGGTTCTTCTATAAGTTTTAATAGTGCATTTACTGAATTAGCATTTAAAAATTGAGAATTTTTAATTATTATAAATTTTGGTAAATCATTAAATGATTTTAACTGGCAAAAATTTATTATATTTCTAACATCATCAATTTTAACGGCCTGCTCTGAACATTCATTTTTTAAGATTAAAACATTACTATCTGAAATTAATTCATCCTCAATATTTGTATTATTTTTTTTTAATAACGAAGATACAAGGTTAAGACAAAACGTATATTTACCAATACCATCAAGCCCTTGTATCATTAATGTTTGCGGTAGTTTTTTAATATCAAAAAGATTTTTGAAAAGTTTTAGCTCTTGTTCAAAACCAATAACTTTATTTAAAATTTTTAATGACATTTTTTTTAATTAAATAATCAACAATTTGTATAGTGATATCTTTTTTATTTTTTGTACCATCAATCTTGATTATTCTATTGTGTTTTTTTGTTAAATTTATAAAACTTTTTCTTAATTTATTGAGTTTTTTTTCTCCATATTCATCAAATCTATCTAACCTACCTCTACCCTTTACCCTTAATTTTGAAATCTTTACTGGAATATCTATAAAGAATGTAATTTTTGGAAAACTTTTTTTACTTATTAAATTTTGCAAAAAATTTATTAATTTAATATCTTGTCCTTGTTCACAATGTTGATAAGCGTATGTAGAGTCTATATATCTATCACATAGAACCAAATACCCTTTTTTTATAAGTTTTTTAATTTTTAAAAAATGATTAGATCTCGCCGCAAAAAGTAATAGAAGTTCTGTTAAATTATCTTCATTATTTTTTAAATCTTTAATAATTAATTTTCTTATTTTTTCTGCTAACCTCGTCCCACCAGGCTCCCTAGTTTTAATACACTTGATTTTTCTTTTTTTTAAAAATTTATATACCTCATGAAGTTGAGTTGATTTTCCACTACCTTCAATGCCCTCAAAAGTAATTAAATTACCCTTTCCTATCCCCATATTAAAAGACTTATAGAATTTAAAAATCTTACAAAGAAATTTTCTTTAGTGGTGTTTGAAGAAGAATAGAGTATTTCTGATTTTATTAAATTATTATCATAATAAATATTCAATTTAGATACTGGAGAGCCTTTTTTTAATTCTCTAGAAAGTATATCTTTTTCATGATCAATTTCGATTTTTAATTTGTTTTTTTTTCTTTTTGGTATTGTTAAATAAATATTATTCTTTAATTCTAATTGCACAGTTTTTTGTTTTAAATTCCAAGTTTTAATATCATAACTTTTATCTATTTTATTAATTTTCAATAAATCAAATCTATTTTCAGCATAACTAAGTAATCTGACTGTTTCTTTTGATCTGGCATTTTTAGAGTCTGTTCCACTTACAACACTTAAGATTCTTCTGTCATTTTTTTTTATTGTCGCGGCTAATGAGTATCCAGAATTATTTAAGTAACCAGTTTTTATACCATCTGCACCCATATCTTTATATAATATTGGATTTCTATTACCTTGCGTAATAGGTGCTCCACCAGTTCTGTCCCAAGTAAATTTTTTTTCAGAATAATACTTATACAAATTTGGAAAATTATTTATTAAATAAATTGACATTTTAGAAATATCTTCAACTGTAGAATAATTATTACCATCATAAATACCTGATGAATTTGCAAATCTAGTATTGGATAAACCAATTTTTTCAGCCATATTGTTCATCATATTTACAAACTCTTCTTCTGTTCCTGCAATTCCTTCTGCTAAAGCGATACAGGCATCGTTACCAGATACTATAATTATTCCTTTTAATAAATTTTCAACGCTAACTCTGTCATTTGGCATAATAAACATTGAAGAAAATCCTTTTGAAGACATTCTCCAAGCATTTTTTGATACTTTAAATTTTTCTTCTAATTTCAAATCTCCTTTTTTGATTAAATCAAAGGCAACAATTGCCGTCATAATTTTTGTTATCGAAGCTGGAGATATTTTTTGTTCTTTGTTTTTTTCAAACAAAACCTCTCCAGATAAAACATCAACTAGATAAGCCTGTTTTGCACTTGTTTCTAAAGCGCTAGATTTTACAGATATAAATAGAAAACAAATTATAAAAATTTTTTTTATCATTGAACTCTTATATTAAAACCGATTAAACCAATTTTTCCTAATTTTAAATATATATTATCATATTCCGTTAAGTTTTTTAATGGACCTATAGAAATAATATGATTTTTAGGAGCATAATCCTTATAAATTAATTTTTTATTTTTAATATTCAAACTTAATAACCTAAATAATGTTTCAGAGTAAGTTTTGTAATAAAATGGACCAAAATCTAAAAAGATTTTTTTTGTTACAACTTTTTGATTATCAATTTTCAAAACCTCTATGGTTTCTATCTTAACTTTTTTATTAATTTTTTTTTCTTCATCAAAAGTTTTTGCTTTTTTTGCAATAAATGATTTGTTCTCTCTCATAGATTGGACAAGAACAAGTGGAAATTCTCTATTTAATCTAATTTCATCATAGACAATTTCTGGCAAATAAATAATTCTTGAGTCAGTTAATTTTAATTGTTCATCTACTTTGTAAACTTTGCTAATTTTATTATTTTTATTAGTAATTTTGATAAGACTATCTTTTTGCAAGTGTGAAATTATTTTATTGTTTTTGGATGTACCAGCGAATCCAGTTTTTTCATATACTTGATATTTATTAGAGCAAGAAACTATAAAAAAAAAAAATATAAGTAAAATTCTTTTATGCATCTTTCAAGTAATCAGAAAAAATACCAATAGTTATTGCAAATCTAAGTGATCTATTCCAATTGAGAATTTTTTCATAATTATTAAAAACCATATATACATCAGAAATTTCTCCATCGGGTTTTACTAATTTTGCTTTTGTATTTAAATTAATTTTATAGCTATCTGGTAATACAACACCCATTTTAATCCAGTCTTTAATTTTTTTTGAATCGGAAAGTTTTCTAGCGTCAAATGTAAAATGTTTTTTATTAATTTCTTTTGTCAGTTTCACTTTTAATCCCCAAGGATTTTTATCCCATCCAATTTTTTTTAAGTAATTTGCTGCTGAAGCAAAAGAATCTTCTAAAGAAGTGTAAAGGTCAATTTTACCATCTCTATTATAATCAATTGCATAATTTTTAATTGATGAGGGCATAAATTGAAAGTTACCATGTGCACCAGCCCAGGATCCTTTTAAATCTGATATGTTTACAACTTGTCTATCTATCAACTTCAAAAGAATTATAAGTTCATTGGAAAAATATTTAGATCTTCTTTTATCAAAACTCAAAGTTGCTAATGCTGAGATTATATCAACTTTACCTTTATGTTTGCCAAAAACTGTTTCTACACCCCATAAAGCTACTAAATAGTTTTTTGGAATTTTATATTTTTTTTCAACCTTATCTAAAAGCTTTTTATTATTATTAATTAATTTTTTTGCATAAATTACTTTTTGTTTATTTACTCTTTTCGCAACGTATACATCTGTTTTTTCGATAAATTCTGGTTGATTTCTATCGTAAGTAATAATTCTTTTTAAAAGTTTTGTGTTCTTAAAAGCTTCATTTACGGTTTTTTTAGAAACACCCTGGTTAATTGCGTATTTTTTATAATTTTCTAACCATGTGCTAAATTTTTCATCTGATTTAGATATAGATGAAAAAATTAATAAAAGAGAGAGAATCAAATACAACGGTCGCATAAATAATATTATCATAGCAAAAAGACCAAGTCATTTGTTGTAATTTTATATGGTTAATTTATAAGTCGTTTTTTCGGAGAGGTGGCTGAGCGGTTGAAAGCACCGGTCTTGAAAACCGGCAATGGGGCAACTCATTCGTGGGTTCGAATCCCACCCTCTCCGCCATTATAAAGTCTCAACATTGCCCATATATTTTTTTAAACATTCAGGAATGGAAATTGATCCGTCAGTATTTTGATAATTTTCTAAAATTGCAACAATTGTTCTGCCAACTGCTAAGCCAGATCCGTTTAAAGTAGCTACTAAATTATTTTTTTTATCTAAAGTTTTATACCTTGCTCTCATCCTATTTGCTTGAAAAGTACCACAAGATGAGCAACTTGAAATTTCTCTATATTTATTTTGAGATGGTAACCAAACCTCAAGGTCATAAGTTTTTTCAGCACTAAATCCCATATCACCTGATGATAAAAGCATCACTCTATATGGAAGTTTTAGATTTTTTAATATTTTTTCAGCACACTCAACCATTCTCTCGAGTTCTTTAAACCTAAATTCTGGTTGAATAATAGATACCATTTCAACTTTAGTAAACTGATGCTGTCTAATCATTCCCTTAGTATCTTTACCTGCAGCGCCCGCTTCTGCTCTAAAACATTGGGTTGCACTTACAAATCTTAAAGGTAATTTTTCATATTCAATTATGCTTTCTGAAACAATATTCGTCAGACTAACTTCACTCGTTGGGATCAGCCATTGATTATTATTCAACTGAAATTGATCTTCTTTAAATTTGGGTAATTGACCAGTTCCATACATTGATTTTTCATTAACAATTACAGGAACGCTATATTCTGTATATCCATTTTCCTCAGTATGAATATCCAGCATAAAATTAATTAATGCCCGTTCTAATTTTGCAAGATTTTCTTTCAAAATAACAAATCTTGAACCTGATATTTTCACAGCTGTTTCAAAATCAATTTTTTTAATCTTTTCTCCAATTTCATCATGTGGCAAAATTTTATCACTAATTTTGCATTCTCCTTCTTTTCTTATCTCAATATTTTGCTTATCATCAGTTCCCAGTGGTACATCTTCATGTGGTAAGTTTGGCAATGACATTAGAATTTCATTTATGGACAAGATCTTTTCTTCAGTAATTTTATCTAATTTAAATATTTCTTCTTTTATTATTGAAACTTTATTACTTAGTTCATTAAATTTTTTTTGATCATCTTTATTTTTTCCCAACTCCTTAGAAATTGTATTTCTTTCATTTAACAACTTTTCTTTTTGTTCTAAAAAATTTCTATAAGTTTTGTCTAGTTCCAAAATATTGTTTATAATTTTTTCTGGGTCATCAATATTTCTTTTCTTAAGATTCTGAATAAAATTTTCTGGATTTGATCTTATATCTTTAATATTTAACATTATTTTTTCTCGACAAATTTTACTGTAAAAATAGATATCTCATATAGAAGCAGTAAAGGTAAAGCCAGACCTATTTGCGTTATAGGATCTGGTGGAGTTAAAATTGCAGCCATACTAAATATAATAATAACAACATATTTTCTTCGAGTTTTCAAATATTCAGAAGTGATGAATCCTACTTTTGCCAAAAGAGTTAAAAAAACAGGTAATTGAAAACTAATTCCAAAAGCTAAGATTAAACGCATCACTAAAGATAAATATTCATTAACTTTTGCTTCTAGCTGAATTGGTAACGATCCATTTATAGCCGCTGTTTCAAAAGATAAAAAAAACTTTATGGCCAATGGCATAATCAAATAATAGACAAGCATTCCTCCAAGCAAAAATAGAACTGGTGTTGCAATTAAAAATGGTAGTAAAGCTAATTTTTCATCTTTATAAAGTCCTGGAGCAACAAATTTCCATATTTGCATTAAAATTAAAGGGCATGAAAAAAAGAATGCAGCAAAAAAAGCAAGTTTTAAATATGTTAAAAACGTTTCATGCAAGGCCGTAAAAATTAATCTACGATTATTACCATCACCTTTAACTGCTTGGGCGTATGGATCAACCAAGAAGTTATAAATTTTGTCAGAAAAAATATAACAAACAATAAATGTTATTATTAGAAAAATTATAGATTTGAGTAGTCTACTGCGTAACTCTATTAAATGCTCACTAACTGTAGACTTTTTTTCTGTCATAAATTTTATGATTTATTTTTATTTTTCTTATCTTTTTCAATTTCAGTTTCTAAATCTACAGAATTTTCAATATCTTCTTGAATATTAGATACGTATGATTTTATTTTCTTTATCGATGAAGTGATTTTTTTTACAACAACGGGTAAATCCTTTGGTCCAATAATTAGTACAGCTAGTACTATTATCACCAAAAGCTCAGACCAACCTATCTGAGGCATATATTAACTTTCTGATTTATTGTTATCGTTATTAGAAATAGATTTATTTTCAGGATCGTCAGACATCCCTTTTTTAAAACTCTTGATGCCCTTAGCAACATCCCCCATTAATTCAGATATTTTTCCTCTTCCAAATAATAAAACGACCAACGCTACAACAATTGCTATTTGCCAAAATCCAATGCTCATAATTACAATTATAGTTAATTAAAAAAATAAATACAAGAAGTTATTTATCTTCGTCCAGCGTGTCAGAAATCATATCATCGATATTAGAATATATATTTTCTTTGTTTTCGTTTTGATCACTTTCAATAAATTTTGAAGTACCAAAAATTGAGCTATCTACCCTGCTATCAATTAAGCCTGCCGCCAAAAGTTCATCTGAATTTGGTAAATCATCAAGACTATTGATATTAAAGTGATTTAAGAACTTATCTGTTGTTACATATAATAATGGTTTGCCTGGAATTTCTTTTCTACCATTAGGCTTCACCCAACCCAATTCAAACAGTATCTCCAATGTTCCAGTACTAAATGATACACCTCTAATCTCTTCGATTTCAGATCTTGTAACAGGTTGATGATAAGCAATTATAGCAAGAGTTTCTATAGCAGCCTTTGACAATTTTTTTTGAATAATTATTTCTTTTTTTAATTTTCCAGAAAGATCATCGGAAGTCCTAAATGACCATTTATCTGCTAAATTAACCAATCTAATACCTCTATCTTCATAATCTTTTTGTAATTCATAAAGAATTTTTAGTATATCTGTTCCTGATTTTACTTTAGATTTAATTGTGCCAACATCTAATGGTTCGCTTGCAGAAAATAATATAGCTTCAATTAAATTTTTTTCATTCTTTTTCATTTTTCACCTTATAAAATATTTTATCAAATAGTTTTTCTTGTTTTATTAATAAATCACCTTCTCTTACAAGCTCTAAGCCAGCAACAAAAGATCCGGCAAATCCTGTTTTTCTTAGATTTTTTTTTGCTTTAAATACTTGAGGGACAATATCTTTTAACTCACACCAATCTTTTAATTTAGAGAACATTGATGTAATTTTCTTAATTGCCTCTTCCATAGTATATATTTTTAACTTTGTAATATTAATAGAAGAAAAGTTTTTTCTCCTTTTAAAATCAGCGTAAGATTTAATTAATTCATATAAAGATACAGAATATTTTGGTGTACTCTTTGCTCTAATACCTTCTTTTATTCCTCTAAAAAAAATATCAACCCCCATTTGTTTTTTTGTCATGAGCTGGTCTGAAAGTAATCTTATCATTTCTAATTTTCTTAATTGAAGTTTAAGTTTTTCTGCCATTTTAGAGGCTGAAAATTCCTCATCATCATCTTCCGGCAATAACAACCTAGATTTTAAATAAGCTAACCATGAAGCCATTACCAAAAAGTCAGCTGCTATTTCTAAATTTTTTTTAATTTTATCAACGTATGAAATATATTGATCTACCAATTGAACAATTGAAATTTGCATCAAGTCTACTTTTTGAGTTTTAGCTAAATCAAGTAATAATTCTAATGGTCCCTCATAATTATCTATACTCAACTCTAAAGTATTTTTTACATGCGAAGTTTTAGGATCATTATCCTCTAAAGTGTTTATATTTTTTGACTCATCCATTTTTTTAGAATACCTATTATTTTTTTCATTTCATTAATATTACCATTACAATGCAAAATAATATCACAACCTGCAAGCAAAGGTTGAGTTACTTTTGTTTTAAGATTTTCTTTTAAAGCTTTCATGCAAATATCATCTGTCATTACTAAGCCCTTAAAATTAATTTTTTTTCTGATCAAAGTTAAAATTTTCGACGAGTAAGTTGCTATTTTAAAATCTAAAAAAATATATTTTATATGAGCTATCATTAGAAATTTTGAACGAAGGTTCTTAAAGCATAAAAAATCTTTTTTAAATAAATTTTCTTTATTTTCTTCTACGATTGGAAGTTTAAAATGGCTATCAACAACTGCCAAACCATGACCAGGTGCATGCTTTGCAATGCAATTAATTCCCTTATCTTGATACTTCTCAATAAAATATTCACATAATTTGTTAACAATTCTAGAGTTGTTAGAAAAAGACCTATCTCCAATGACTTTATGTGTTTTTTTATATTTTAAATCGGCAACAGGATAGGCAACTGTATCAATGCCAAGAAATTTAAAAATGCTAACATTAAAATCTATAAAATATGACGTTTCTTTATAAAAATTTTTTCTATCAATTAAATAAAGTTTACCAAAATACTCAGCAGTATATTTTTTTTGAGAAAATATTTTATTAAAACGGTTTACTCGTCCACCTTCATGATCAATCATTATCAGTGGATCATTTGGAGAAATAGACTTTATATGTTTAATAAGTTTTTTTAATTGTACCAGGTTTAAAATATTTCTTTCAAAAATTATAAAACCATAAATTTTATTATTTTTTATTAATTTAATCTCATCATTATTTAAAAATTGACCATGAAGTCCAAAAATAACAGGTATTATTTTGTTTTTAAAAGCTGCCAAAATTTTTTCTCCTCTGTATTTTTTTTAAAATATTTTGAATTATCTTGAAATTCTTTAAAATCTTTTTTGGTATTAATTATCTTAATTTTATTAATTTCATTATCTAAATAAATTGAAAAATTTTTTCTATTTTTATTTTTTATTTGTAAAAAATTTTCTGAAAAATAAAAATTAATTATAAAAAAGAAGAACAAAATAAATATTATTAAATTTATTACTTTCAAATACTTCATTACATTTTTTTTAAAATTTTAACGTCTAAAATATTTAAACCTATAGTTAAAACTAAATACAATTTTTGCAGTAAATACAGTCTAGAGTTAATTAGCTCTTTATTAGAATGTCCAATTATTTTTAAATCCTCATTTTCTTTTCCAGCATTCCAATAAGTATGAAACTCAGAAGAAAGTTCGTATAAATAATAAGGAATATAATGAACTTCTAAATTTTGATAACACAAATTTACTATTTTAGGCCATTCTAAAATTTTTTTTATAAGATTGAATTCAGTGTCGTATTTTAAATTTTCTAATTTTGCATCAATAATAGGTTTTTCAATATCAAAATTTGATTTACCAAATAAAGAATTGATCCTTGCACATGCATATTGTACATAAAATATTGGGTTATCTTTAGATGTATCAGTTACTAAATCAAAATCAAAATCCAATTGAGAATTTGAACTCCTATAAACCATCATAAATCTTGCAGAGTCTTTGCCTACTGCATCAATTAAATCTTTTGCTAAAATAAAATCACCTGCTCTTTTTGACATTCTAAATGGCTTACCTGATTTATAAAGTTTAACAATTTGGCTAAGCTTAATCGAAAATGTTTTATTATTATTTAATGCATTTACCGCTGAAGATAATCTTTTCACATAACCCGCATGATCAGCGCCAAGTATATTTATGTAATGATCAAAGTTACGAGTGAGCTTGTCATAATGATAGGCTACGTCATTGGCAAAATATGTCCAAGTATTATCTGATTTTTGTAATGCTCTATCAACGTCATCTCCATACTTTGAAGATTTAAATAATAATTGCTCTCGAGGCTCCCAATCTTCAGCATCACCTTTTGGCTTAGGCAATACCCCAGTATATACGTCTCCTTTGTTTTTTAATTTTTCAATAGCTACACTTAAGATGTCCCTATTAACAATATCACTCTCTGATACAAAATTGTCATGAACGATACCCATTAAATCTAAATCTTTTTTAATTATATCTAATGCAGACTTGATCGCGTAAGGTGTTAATATTGATATAGTTTCATCAAAACTAGACATATTTTCATTTTTAATTTTTTTTAAAACATCTTTAGCAATATCAATTATGTATTCGCCAGGGTACAAGCCTTGATCTTCTGGAAAAGTTTTGCCCTTTTGCAACTCTATTATTCTAAAATAAACAGATTTTACAAATAGATAGATTTGATTGCCATAATCGTTAATATAATATTCTTTTACTACATTGTGACCGTAAAATTTTAAAAAATTACTTAATACATCACCAAATATTGCTCCCCTACAATGCCCAACATGCAGAGGACCAGTAGGGTTTGCGGATACAAACTCAATATTAATTTTATTTGATTTAGTAGAGGCTGGTTTTCCATAATTTTTATCAATTTTTTTTATAAATTTTAAAAAAATTTCCTTTTTAAATGTAAAATTTATAAAACCAGGTTTTGCTACTTCTATCTTTTCAAAATCATCATTAGCAGCTTGTATTAATTCTTTAATTTCATTAGCTAATTGCATAGGTTGTTTTTTTAAAGAAGACGCTAAAATTAATGGAGCATTAAAAGAAATATCACCAAATATTTTTTGCTTTGGCGTCTCTACAGTAATTTTTTTTTTTATTACTTTATCAATTGGAATATCTTTTATAATTTTTAAAAATAAGTCTTTATAATAATCAAAAATATTCATAATTAATTTATATTTTCATAAATGTTCAGAGCAAATTTATCGGTCATTCCAGAGATATAATCTGCTATATTTCTGTCTTTGCTAAACAACGAATTTGGATTTGGTAATTTATCATAGTTTTTTTTAAAATAATTAAATAAAAATTCAATAATCATTTCTGACTTGGAATTCCATTTTTTAACAGAATTATGATTATACATTTTTACTTTCAAAAAATTTCTTATTTCGTTTAAACCTTTTTGTACTTTATCTGAAAAATTAATAATTGTTTCCTTAGCATTATACACATCATCTATTGTTTTTAATTTGTTTATTTGAATTTTATTCATTGAATTTTCTATTAAGTCCGTAGCAAGATTATTTAATAAATTTCTGACAATTTCATTCTTTTGAATATTTTTATTATTTTCAAAAAGTTCATTCATAAAATTTAAATCAAGTAAATTATCTATACTAAATAAATTTGCTCTCAAACCATCATCTATGTCATGACAATTATATGCAATATCATCTGCTAAAGCGCTTATTTGTGCTTCTAAACTACCTAAAGATTTAAAATTTAAATTATAATTAAAAATTTCAGGCAGTTGATTACTAAACAATTCTTGGTTTGTTATTGGACCATTATGTTTAAGTAATCCATCTAAACAATTAATAGATAAATTTAATCCTTTATGCTCTTTATAAGTATCCTCCAATAAAATGAGTATGCGTAATGATTGAATATTATGATCAAAATAATCGTTGTTCATGCAGTTTGATAATGCTAATTCTCCAGCATGCCCAAATGGCGTATGACCAAGATCATGAGCTAAGCTTATCACTTCACATAGATCCTCATTTAAATTTAAAGCACGCGCGATAGATCTAGCTATTTGAGAAACTTCTAGGGAATGTGTAAGCCTAGTTCTAAAATGGTCACCTTCATAATAAACAAAAACTTGTGTTTTAAATTTTAGTCTTCTAAATGAATTAGAATGTATTACCCTGTCTCGATCTCTTTGAAATTCGCCTCTGTATAAAGTTGGCGAACATGGATATTTTCTTCCTAGAAAATTATCATCTTTTGATGCAAATGATGCCAAATTAGAGTAAATATATTTATTATTCATTTATAAAAATAAAATGACGACTACATTTGAAATAACAGAAAATGCAAAAAAACAAATAGCAAAACTGCTTGAAAAAGAGCCAAAAGGATCTTTTTTCAGGGTATCAGTAGAAGGTGGCGGTTGCTCAGGGTTTAAATATAACTTTACCATAGATAACAAGACTAATGATAAAGATCTACAAATTCAACAAGTTGTAATTGACGATACCAGTCATAATTTTTTAAAAAACTCGAAATTAGACTATGAACAAAATTTAATGAGCAAGTCATTCAGGATCATAAACCCTGATGCCAAAGCATCTTGTGGATGTGGCATATCATTTTCACTATGATTATTTCAAGTTGGAATATTAATTCTGTAAGAATAAGAACAGAAAATATTGAAAAATATTTAGACAAAATTGATCCAGATATAATAATGTTTCAAGAAATTAAATGTGAAGATGATAAGTTTCCAAATGATTTTTTTGAAAAAAAAAATTATAATTGTTATGTATTTGGACAAAAATCTTATAACGGAGTTGCGATAATTTCTAAAAAAAAACTCTCAAATATTGATAAAAGTTTTAAAGACCCAAATAAACAGTCTAGATTAATAGCTGCTGATATACAAATAGCAGGAAAATTAGTCAAATTAATCTGTATTTATCTACCTAATGGCAATCCCGTAAACACAGACAAATACCCTTATAAACTTAAGTGGTTAAATAATTTTATTAACTTTATAAAAAAAGAAATTGATAATTACGATGGAATCATTATCGGTGGTGATTTTAATATAATTCCAAATTCAAATGATGTAGGAAATCCAGAAGATTGGGAAAATGACGCTTTATATAGATTGGAGATTAGAAAAGAATTTCGGAAGATACTAAACCTTGGTTTCAAAGATAGTTTTAGATTATTTAATACCGAGGATAAACAGTATACTTTCTGGGATTATACTCAGGGTTCATGGCAAAGAAATAAAGGGTTGAGAATTGATCACTTTTTAATAACTGATAGTATTTGTTCCAAAATTAAAAATGTTGAAATAGATATGTTTACAAGAGGCTTGAATAAACCTTCTGATCATTCACCTATTCGAGTTAATTTTTAATACGTCCATAAACATCTTCAATACGAATAATATCAGTTTCTTTTAATATTTTACCGATTTGTGCTTCGATGATTTTAACTGGTTTTTTAAGTTTGTTATGTATTCTATGAATAGAACCTTTGGGTATATGAACTAAGTCTTTTAATTTGGGTTTTAAAGTTTTTTTATTTAGAATAATTTCTGGATGTCCTTCAGTGACATACCAATGCTCTTCTCGATGTCTATGCTTTTGTAAACTTAAACATCCCTTGCTATTGACTATTAACTCTTTAATTAAAAAGTTTTTACCCTTAAATAAATTTCTATAGGTGCCCCAGGGTCTTCTAAAGAGATTAGTTTTTGTAAAGTATTTTTTCTTATTAATATTGTAAAAATTTAATAATGATTTCCAACTTCCAAGATCAGACCAATTTATATTCAATCTAATTGATTTTATATTACTAATTTTTTCAAGAATTGCGTAATCAAAAGAAATAGGTTTGATTTTGTTATATGAATGACTTTCTAAGAAAATACTATTTGATTTTTTGTTTGAATTTTGAACGGATAGTAAACAATTTTTAAAAAGTTTATTTTGCTCATTCATAAAGTGATAAATAATATTTTCCTTTGTAGACATGAAAATACCAGCATTCCATAAACCACCTTTTTTAATTATATTTTTTGCATTCTTAATTGAAGGTTTTTCTGTAAACTTACTTACATTTATTGAATTTTTTTTTCTAAAAAAATAGCCAAATTGATCTGAAGGCTCTTTCGGTTTTATACCAAAAACAAATATATCTTTATAAAAAATTTTATTTAAATTTTTTTTAATTTCTTGATTAAATTTATTTTTTTCCTCGATTAACTGATCAGATGGCAAAAATAAAATAATTTGATTAGAAGCTATTTCGGGTAACAAGCAAGGAGAAAGAATTGCAGGTGCTGTATTTTTTTTGCATGGTTCTAGAATAATTTTATAGTCATTGATTTTATTTTTTTTTAAATGTTTTTTGACTAAGTTTAAATATTTAATATTTGTACTTATGATTGGTGGTAAAAAAAGTTTTGAATTAATTCTATCCAATGTTTTTTCAAACATTGTCCAACCGCCAAAGTCTATAAATTGTTTTGGTAAATTGTCTTTACTCTCTTTAAAAAGCCGTGTGCCAGCTCCACCACATATTATGACTGGCAAAACTTTCATTATATATCTGCGTAAGATTTTTTTTCCTTTGAACCACCTGGATGTGTAACAGCTCCATTTGTTGCATCACCTACGTTTTGAGCATATTTCCATAAAGTTCCACTTCCAAAATTTAATTCTCTATGTTTCCAATTTGATTTTCTTTTATTGATCTCATCATTACTCAAATTGACATTAATTGTACCTTTCTCTGCATCAATTTCAATTTCATCTCCATCTTTTAACAATCCAATCATTCCACCAACGTGTGCTTCGGGAGAAACGTGTCCGATACAAAAGCCTCTTGTTGCGCCAGAAAATCTCCCATCTGTAATTAGTGCAACTTTCTCACCCATGCCTTGTCCATATATTGCAGCTGTTGTTGAAAGCATTTCTCTCATTCCTGGTCCACCTTTGGGCCCTTCATATCTAATTACAATTACGTCACCTTCATTATATTTTTTTTCTTTAACTGCTTTAAAAGCATCTTCTTCACAATCAAAACATTTAGCCTTACCTTTAAAAAACAATGTTTTCATTCCTGCAACCTTAACAATAGCTCCACCCTCTGCTAAATTTCCTTTTAAACCAACTACTCCACCAGTTGGTGTTATTGGATTTGAATAATACCTAACAACATCTTGATCTTCATTAAATTTTACATCCTTCAAGTTTTCTTTATGTGTTTTTCCAGTAACCGTTAAACAATCACCATTTAAATATCCTCCATCCAACAATGTTTTGAGAAGTAATGGTACTCCACCTGCTTCAAATAAATCTTTAGCTACGTATTTTCCACCTGGTTTTAAGTCTGCTAAGTATGGTGTTTTTTTAAAAATTTCAGCAACATCCATGATGTCAAATTTTAAACCACATTCATTTGCTATTGCAGGCAAATGAAGGGCTGCATTTGTTGATCCGCCAGTTGCCGCAACTACAACTGCAGCATTTTTTAAAGCTTCGATAGTAACAATATCTCTTGGCCTGATTTTTTTCTTTAATAATTCCATCACCTGTTTACCACTCTCAATTGCATATTTGTCACGTTCCTCATATGGAGCTGGTGTTCCAGATGAATATGGCAATGCTAAGCCAATAGCTTCAGACACACATGCCATTGTGTTTGCAGTGAATTGTCCTCCGCAAGCACCAGCTGATGGGCAAGCAACAAGCTCAAGTTCTTCAAGTTCTTTGTCTGACATCTTTCCTGCTTCATGCATACCGACACCTTCAAAAACGTCTAAGACTGTAACGTCTTTACCTTTAAATTTTCCTGGCAGTATTGACCCGCCATACATAAAAACACTTGGAACATTTAATCTGCACATAGCCATCATTAGACCTGGTAAAGATTTATCACAGCCAGCTAAACCTACTAATGCATCGTAACAATGGCCACGTACTGTTAATTCGGTAGAGTCAGCAATTATTTCTCTAGAAATTAGAGAGGATTTCATTCCTTCGTGACCCATGGCAATTCCATCTGTAACAGTGATTGTACAAAACTCTCTTGGCGTTCCATGATTATCGTGAACACCTTTTTTTACACTTTGCGCTTGCCTCATTAAGGCTATGTTGCAAGGAGCTGCTTCATTCCATGTTGATACAACGCCAACAAATGGTTTAGCTACATCTTCTTGAGATAGATCCATGGCATAATAAAAAGATCTATGAGGAGCTCTATCTGGTCCTACTGTTGTGTGTCTGCTTGGTAATTTAGATTTATCAAATTTCATTTTAAACTTTTTAATATTTCTTGGAGTGTTATATATTCTTTTTTATTTGTATCTAAAAGATTTTTTTCCTGTTTAACAATTTCTTTAGGCGCTTTTTTTACAAAATTATCATTTTTTAATTTATTTTCGCTCGAGGATATTTGTTTTTGCATAGAGTTTAGTTTTTTTTCCAAAATATTTATTTGATTATCTATATCAATCTCATCCCCGAAATTTACAATAAACTGCTTACCAGCCAATAATGTTTTTATGTTACCTTTGTCGTCATCATTAGTATTTAACGCAGAAATTCTACCTATCTTACACAAAATATTTTCATTTTTTTTAATTATTTTTTTTTGATTGTTATCTAAAAATTGAATTCCAACTCTTACTAAACTTCCAGGTGCAACTTGCATTTTTGATTTAAATGACCTTAGATCATTAATAAAATTAATGATAAACAAAAGATCTTTTACATTTTTTGATGATTTACTTTTTAAATCTTTTGTAAAATGATGGTTTATTAAGTCATTTTTTTCAGTTTTTTTAAAACCTGACAAATTCCAAAGTTCTTCAGTTACAAAAGGAATAAATGAATGCAGAAGAAGTAAATTTTCTTTCTGAACATGATTTAATACATTTTTTGTCTCAAAAATTAAATTTTTATCTTTTGAATTTAATAAAGGTTTTGAAAATTCAATATACCAATCACAAAAATAATTCCATATATACAAATAAAGTTCCTTTGCCGCTTCATCAAATCTAAAATTTTCAATAAGTTTTTTGATTTTAATTTTATTTTCATTTAATGTGAAAAGTATCCATTGATTAGCTGGGTTTTTTATATTTTTAATTTTATTTTTTTTAATATTAAAAACATTGTTTATGGAACAATAATTAAATGTATTCCAAATTTTTGTTAGAAAATTTCTATACCCTTTTACTCTATCAATTGAGAGTTTAACATCCCTACCAGGAGAAGACATGGATATTAAAGTAAATCGTAAAGCATCTGCTCCAAATTCTTCTATAATAGTTAATGGATCAATTACATTACCTTTTGATTTAGACATCTTTTGTCCTTTTTCATCTCTAACTAGGGCATGAACATAAACTTTTTCAAATGGAACTTCCTTCATAAAATGTAACCCCATCATCATCATTCTAGCTACCCAGAAAAAAATAATATCAAAGCCAGTAACTAATACGGAAGTTTTGTAAAATCTTTTTAACTCATAAGTTTTATTGGGCCAACCCAATGTAGCGAACGGCCATAATGCAGAAGAAAACCACGTATCAAGAACATCTTTATCGCGCTTAAGATTTAAAATTTTTTTATATTTTTTTTTACAAATTTTGTTAGCTTCTTTAAGATCATTGGCAACTATAATATGACCATCAGGTGTATACCATGCTGGAATTTGATGGCCCCACCACAGTTGACGAGAAATACACCATGGCTCAATATTCTCCATCCATTGAAAATATGTTTTTTTCCAATTATCAGGAAAAAAACTTGTTTCTTTTTTTTTAACTTTTTTTATTGCATCTTTTGCAAGTTTTTTTGCATCTACAAACCACTGTTCTGTAAGCAAAGGTTCAATAATAGTATTGCTTCTATCGCCATAAGGAACGGTATGTTTGATATTTTCAATTTTGTTTAAAATATTTAATTCTTCTAATTCTTGAATAAGTTTTTTTCTTGCATCAAGCCTATCTAGGCCCACATAACCTTTTGGGGTATTCTCGTTCAATGTTCCGTCTTTGTTTAAAATATTAATAAATTCTAACTTATTTCTTGTTCCAACTTGATAATCATTAAAATCATGTGCGGGAGTTATTTTTACTGCGCCAGAACCCTGATTAGGGTCTGCATACTCGTCTTTAATAATTTTAATAATTCTTTTCGAAATAGGAATAATGATTTCTTCACCAATTAAATCTTTATATCTTTCATCTTTAGGGTGTACTGCAATTGCGGTATCCCCGAACATTGTTTCTGGTCTCGTAGTTGCAATTGTAATAGTTTTTTCAGAATTTTTAAATTTATAATTAATATAATAAAGTTTTCCTGAAGTTTCTTTTTGTATAACTTCAAGATCTGATATTGCTGTTTTTAATTTTATATCCCAATTAGTGAGCTTAAGATCTTTATAAATTAATTTTTTATTATACAGATCAACAAAAACCTTTAATACAGCTTTAGATAATCCTTCATCCATTGTGAAGCGATCTTTTGACCAATCACATGAAGATCCAAGTTTTTTAAGCTGTGATGTAATTGTGTTTCCTGATTTCTCTTTCCATTGCCAAACTTTTTTTAAAAACTCTTCTCTTCCTAAATCATTCCTAGATATGCCTTTTTCAGCTAATTGCTTTTCAACAACCAATTGTGTAGCAATACCCGCATGGTCAGTTCCTGGCTGCCATAGTGTTTCTATACCTTTGTTTCTATTAAATCTTATTAAAAGATCTTGAATTGAATTGTTCAATGCATGACCCATATGCAAGCTGCCTGTTACATTTGGCGGTGGAATTACAATAGAATATGTTTTTTTTGAATTGTTTTTTTTAGGTTTAAAACACTTGTTTTTTTCCCAATACTTATAAATTCTATCCTCAATATTTTTATGATTGTATGAACCAAAACTAGACATTTTATTGAATTATATTGGAGTTTATATATATCTCCTTTTAAATAACAATTTCAAAAAATTGGCCACGTGGCGGAATGGTTACGCAGAGGATTGCAAATCCTTGTATCCCAGTTCGATTCTGGGCGTGGCCTCCAAAAAAAATATTGTTTTGGATAAAAAATAATATATTAATCCGATTATTGATCCCCGGTAGCTCAGTTGGTAGAGCAAGCGGCTGTTAACCGCTTTGTCGCTGGTTCGAGTCCGGCCCGGGGAGCCAGACTAAATAGCTTTCTTAATATTCTTTTGTTCACCAAGCACTTCAAGAAGTTTTTCTTTTTGCTGTGGCTCCAAATCACTAAAAATTCTTAATAGAAAACTATAGTTTACATCTTTAGATGAAGAATTATCCTCATTCGAAGAAGCAAAATCTTGATAATCTTCAAAAAAATACTTTATCGGCACCTTTAAAAAGCTAGATAATTGCAATAACCTTGCGGAACTAACTCCATTTGTTCCTTTTTCATATTTTTGTATTTGCTGAAATGTAACGTTTATTGCTTTAGCTACTTGAGTTTGAGTTAATCCTAGTGAAGTTCTTCTTAATCTTAATTTTTTACCTAAATGTTGATTTAATTGTGCACTCACCAATGTCTCCCTTTGAAGATATGTTAAATACCTTTTTGATATTCAAGGCAACAAAAAAAAGGTAAAAAAGATGTAAAAAATTCCTTGATTTTGTTACTGATTTAACAGTTTTTTTTTGAAAATTATGCTTATTTATTGGCTTAGAAATGATTTTAGACTTAATGATAATGAAGCATTGTCTTATTTGTTATCAAGTGAAAACAGTGATTTTGTCTTTTTTTCATATGATAAAGAAAAATATAAATTTAGATCAGCTCAAAAATGGTGGCTTTATAAAACGCTTAAAATTTATGATAAAAAATTAAGTGAAATTGGGATTAAATTTATTGTTGAAAACGATTTAGAGTATAGTTTTTTAGAAAAAAAAATTAAAAATAAAAAAATTACTGAAGTTTGTTGGAATAAAATATTTTCACCTGAAGAAATAGCTATTGAAAATAATATTATAAAACTATTAGAAAAGAATAATATTAAATATAAGATATTTTCTTCAAATTTGTTACAAAATCCAGATCAATGCAGAAAAAAAGATAATACTCCCTTTCAAGTTTTCACTCCATTTTGGAAAAATGCTGAAATGATTTATCTTAAAAATTATAAATATAAAAAAAATCTTATAAAATCAAAAAAATCGTTAAAAAATAATAATCAAGCTAAAATTGAAATCATATTGCCAAAAAAAAAATGGTATGAAAAATTTGAGAAATATTGGTTTCCTGGTGAAGATATAGCATTAAAGAAAATTAAGAGTTTCAATTCTGAAAAAATAAATTTCTATGATCAAAATAGAGATTTTCCATCAATAGAAGGCACCTCTAAACTATCGCCTCATTTAGCTTTTGGAGAAATTTCTCCTAAAAAAATATATGACGAATGTACAAAGATAAAAAATAAAAAAATTGGAGTTACGAAATTTTTAAATGAAATCGGTTGGAGAGAATTTGCTTATCATTTGATAAATCATTTTCCTATAATGTTAAAAAAGAATTTGAGAAAAAATTTTGATAAATTTCCCTGGTCTGAAAATAAAAAATTTTTAGATAAATGGAAAAAAGGAAATACAGGATATCCAATAGTTGATGCTGCTATGAAGCAACTATATGAAACTGGCTGGATGCATAATAGACTTAGAATGGTTGTTGGTTCATTTTTAGTAAAACATTTGAGAATTAATTGGACCGAAGGTGAAAAATATTTCAAAGATACACTTTTGGACTATGATACAGCCAATAATGTTTCAGGTTGGCAATGGATAGCGGGCTGTGGAGCTGATGCAGCTCCATATTTTAGAATTTTTAATCCTATAACCCAGGGAGAAAAATTTGATCCAAATGGAGAATTTGTGAAATACTGGATACCTAATTTAAAAAAAATTCCAAAAAAATTTATTCATAAACCTTGGGAATTACCAGAGGAACAAGCAAAACTTATTAATTTCAATTTAATAAAAGATTATTTTGAGCCAATCGTTGATCATAAGATGGCGAGAGAAGCGGCATTAAAAGCATTTGAATTCACAAAAAAATGAAAAAA
>NZ_JBNAIK010000002.1:0-176351 GCF_052048155.1 Candidatus Pelagibacter sp. HIMB109 | reverse complement strand
TTTAGATAGAAACAATATAAAGTCTAAAATTTTAGGAAATTTTGGTATACCAGTATTAGATAAAAGAATTTCGAGTGATGAAATTTGTATTATTGAATTATCTTCATACCAAATTGACTATTCAAAAAATTTAAAATTAGACAAAGCCTGTATTTTAAATGTTTCACCTGATCATTTAGAAAGACACAAGACATTATTAAATTACAAAAAAATAAAATTAAAAATATTTAAATTTCTAAAAGAAAATGGACGGGGCTACTACCATCAAAATTCATTTCCAAAATTAAAAAATAAAAATAAAATTAAAAGCTTTTCCAATTTGAATAAAATTTTTTTAAAAAATATTTTGGGAAAAAATGTAAAAATTCATAAAAATTATCATAATCAAATTAAAAACAAACTTCCACATCGCGTTGAATTTTTTTATAAAAAAAATAATTTTAAATTTATAAACGACTCAAAATCTACAAATTTTGAGGCAACCAAATTTGCTATACAGCAATATACAAATATTATTCTTATAATTGGAGGTCTATTAAAAAAAGGAGATAGTTACAATTTTAAAAATTTAAGTAAAGATTTGGTAGATATTTATATATTAGGAAAAAAAAATAATATTATTCAAAAAAGTCTAACAAAACAAAAAATACGATTTATTTGTTTTGATAACTTAGGAGCTGTTTTAAAGAATATTTACAAAAAACACTATTTAGAAAATAAAAACAGTAATAAAAATTTTACAGTATTATTTAGTCCTGCAGCTGCATCTTTTGACCAATTCAAGAATTTTGAAGACAGAGGTAATAAATTTAAAAAATATACTTATGAGTTTTTTAAAAATTAGTAACACTTTTTTATTTAAATGGTTTTCAAGCATCGATAAGATTATTTTGTTTTTGCTGATTACATGGATTACCTTAGGAGTAATTTTTAATTCAAATTCAACTCTAGGTTTTGTATCTTCTAAATTATATAATGATCCAAATATTTTAGTTAACAAATTTTATTTATTTGTATTTCTAGGATCATTAGTAATTTTTTTCTCATCTCTATTTAATGAAAATTTTTATAAGCAATCTGGGAAAATTTTGTTTTTAATATCTTTTTTTCTTTTATTTTTGACATTAATAATGGGCGTAGAAGTAAAAGGGTCAAAAAGATGGTTAAATTTTATTTTTTTAAACCTTCAACCTGTTGAGCTTTTAAAGCCGTCTTTAATAATTTATTTATCAAGTATATTTTCTAGTGATATTAAATTTTCTTATAAATTTTTATTATCTGGTTTCATTTCTTTTTTTTGTGTGTTGATACTTCTTTTACAGCCAGATTATACACAATCATTAATTATATTAGTTATCTGGTTTACTTTAGTATTCATGTCTGGATTAAATTTAGGCATACTTTTTTCTTTTTTTTTCTTACTTACAGGTCTTATGACTTCTGTCTTAATAGTTTTTAAACAAAAATTTTCATATATAATTTCAAGGTTCGAAAAATGGATTAATGTAAATGATATTTCCTATCAATCAGAAAAATCTTTAGACGCAATTCAACATGGCGGTTTTTTTGGCCAAGGTATTGGAGAGGGTATTTTAAAAGAGAGAATACCCGAGTCTCATACTGACTACGTATTGGCATCTATAAGTGAAGAATATGGAATTATAATAATAATATTAATTTTAATAATTGTTTTTTCTTTGTTCATGAGAGTTTTTGCTATTTGTCAGAGAGAAATTTCAAACTTCAAAAAATATACACTAGTTACCTTATCTACCATTATACTACTGCAAATATTTATTAATATTGGGGTTACAATTAATTTGTTGCCATCAACCGGTATGACTTTTGCTTTCGTAAGTTATGGAGGTTCATCTATTATTACCAGCTCTTTTATTATGGGTATAATTTTAGCGTTAACAAAGATAAAGAATTAAAATAAAGAAACATTAAGCATTTTATTTAAATAAAATTATATGAAAATCCAAATTAACAAAAAAAGTACAATATATTTTGTAGGCATTGGCGGGATTGGCATGAGTGGGATAGCATTGATAATGAAAAATTTAGGCTATAACGTTTGTGGAAGTGATCTAACTAGTTCAAACAAAGTAATTGAAGAATTAAAAAAAAACAAAGTTAAAATTGTTAAAGGTCACGAGACCAAATCAATTTTAAAAGCGGATATTGTTGTAATATCTACAGCAATAAAACCTGATAATAAAGAATTCAAATTAGCAAAAAAAAGTAACAAATTAATAATTAAAAGAGCTGATATGTTAGCTCATTTAATAAATTTAAAAAAAAATATAATAATTTCAGGCTCTCATGGAAAAACTACAATTACATCTTTGGTTTCACATTTACTAAAAGATAATAAATTTTTTCCCACTATTGTTAATGGCGGAATAATAAATTCTATCAAGTCTAATGCTACGCTTGGAAAGGGCGAATGGTCTGTTGTTGAAGCAGACGAGTCAGATGGTAGTTTTTTAAAATTTAAAAGTATTTTTTCAATAGTCAGCAATATTGATATTGAGCACATGGATTATTACAAAACTACCAAAAATTTAATAAATAGTTTTAAATTTTTTTTAAACAAAACTCCATTATTAGGGAAAAATATTGTCTGTATAGATGATGCAAATGTTAAAAAATTAATTAAAGAAATAGATAAAAAAAATTTTTTAACATATGGCTTTGCAAAGAACGCAAATTTACAATGTAAAAATATCAGAAATATCGATATGGGGATGAAGTTTGATATTTCTATAAACTTTTCAGGTAAAAAAAAGTTAGTAAAAAATATATTTATTAATCTTTTAGGAAAACACAATGTTCTTAATGCAACCGCAACTTTTGCGGTAGGCTTGCTTTTGAATATTAAAATTGAAAGAATTAAAAAATCATTATTTAGTTTTTCTGGTGTCCAGAGAAGGCTTACATTAATTTATAAAAATAAAAATTCATTTATTTATGATGATTATGCGCATCATCCAACCGAAATAAAAGCTGTGCTAAGTGCTTGTAAAAATAATTTTAAAAATAAAAAAATAATTGCAATTTTTCAACCTCATAGGTTTTCAAGAATTCTATCCTTATATAAAGATTTTATAAAGTCATTTGTAAATGCAGACCAAGTCTTAGTTTGCCCAGTATATTCTGCTGGTGAAAAAACAAAAAACTTTAATTATAATAAATTTTGTAAAGACATACTCATAAAATCTGGAACAGAAGTTATACAAACAAATTCAAAAGATGATCTAGAAAACTTTTTGCAAAAAAATTTTATAGGTAACCAGGTCGTTATAGCTATGGGAGCAGGAAACATTAGTAATTGGATAAGGAATATTTCAAATAAAATTTAATGAATAATTTAAAGACAAATTATAACTTATCTAAAAATAGTTGGTTTGGTCTTGGGGGAAAAGCAGATAAGTTTTTTACGCCCGACGATGAAAATGAATTAACTAATTATATAAAAAAAAATACAAATGAAAAATATTATTCAATTGGATCAGGATCTAATATTTTATTTAGAGATAAAGGGTGTAAAAAAACAATTATAAAATTAGGAAAAAATTTCAGAAAAATTAATATAAAAAATAATAAAATTATTTGTGGTTCTGCAGTTTTAAAAAATCAATTATCAAAATTTGCGTTAGATAATGAAATTATTAATTATGAATTCTTAAGTTGTATTCCAGGAACTATTGGAGGCGGTGTTATAATGAACGCAGGGTGCTTTCAAAATGAATTTAAAGATATTGTAGAGGAAGTAAAAGGATTTAATAAGAAAAATTTAAAATTTGTTAGATATAAAAAAAATGAGATTAAATTTTCTTATCGTAAAACAGATTTACCAGATGATTTAATTATAACAGAAGTCGTATTTCAAATAAATTATGGTACAAAAGAAAAAATTAAAGATAAAATTAAATTTTTAAAAAACAAAAAGGAAGCAGCTCAGCCCTCAAAAATAAAAACTGGAGGAAGTACATTTAAAAATCCAGATCCAAAAATTAAAGCATGGGAATTAATTCAAAAGAGTGGCTGCGATAGAATAAAATTTGGTAAGGCTAAGTTTTCAAAAATGCATTGTAATTTTATTGAAAATCAAGGTAATTCAAGTTTAGATATTGAAAAGTTAATTTACTTCACAATTGATGAAGTAAAGAAAAAATTTAATATAGTATTAGAACCAGAAATTAAAATTATTGGTGAAAAATAAAAAAAAAATACTTGTTATAATGGGTGGCAGATCTAGAGAAAGGTCTGTTAGTATTGCATCAGGTAAAGCTTGTTATGATGCCATAAAAAAAATTGGATATAAAGTATTCAAATATGATCCTATAAAAAATATAAAAAATAATATAAAAAAAAAAAATCCAGACATTGTATTTAATTGTCTACACGGAAAATACGGAGAAGATGGTCAAATTCAAAAAATTTTAGAAAAATTAAAAATTCCTTATACGCACTCTGGAGTAAAAGCTTCAGAAATAGCTATGGATAAGATTAAATCTAAGAGAATATTTTTAAAAAAAAAATTATTACACCAAATTTTAAAATTATAAAAAAAATTTCCGATATTAAAAATAAAATTTCAAAATCAAAATTTATATTAAAACCAATTAATGAAGGTTCGAGTTTTGGTGTTAAAATTTTTACAGGAGACTCAGTATCAAATATTAAAAATATTAAAAAACTTTTAAAAAGATATAAAATTTTAATACAAGAACCTTATATAGATGGCAGAGAAATTCAAACTGCCGTACTTGGTAATAAAGTAATAGGCTCAGTAGAAATTATTCCAAAAAGAAGTTTTTATGATTACAGAGCAAAGTATTCACTATCGGCAAAGACTAAACATATCATTCCTCCTAAAATTCCAAAGAAACTTCATAATAAAATTAAAAAAATTGCATTAAAAGCTCATAAATCTTTAAAATGCAAAGGTGTCACTAGATCTGATTTTAGAGTAATGCAAAATAATAAAATTTATATTTTAGAAATAAATACCCAACCTGGAATGACAAAATTATCACTAGTTCCTGAGATTGCTCAAGATTTTGGTTTAAGTTTCATTAAATTAGTCGATTGGATGATCAAAGATGCAAGTATTAATAGGTAAAAGAAAATTTTTATTTTTATTTTTTTTATTTTTTTTTTTTACTACCTACCAAAATAATAAAAAAAATAATTTATATATCTTTAAAATAGAAAAAATTAATTTTATAGGGGATATAAATTTTGAAGAAAATATTAAGGATGATATAGTAAGATTTTTAATTCAAAAAAATTTATATAATATTAGTATAAATGAACTTTCTAAATTTTTTTGATAAAAGTCAATGGCTAAAAAAATTTAGTATAAAAAGAAAATATCCAAATCAAATAGATTTGTTTATAATAGAGTATAAACCAATTGCAGTTTTAAAAAAAAAAGATCATTTTTTTTTAATTAACGAGGATTTCAAATTAAGTAAAAAGGTTATTAAAACAAATAATAAATTAGATTTAATTGTTATAACTGGCAAATATAAAAATAAATATTTTAAAAATATATATAATAGGATAGTTGATAATAAAATTTTTTCTCTAATTAAAGAATTGCATTTACTAAACTTAGGTAGACTAGATCTTTATTTAAAAAATAATATTCATGTTAAAATGAGATATTATGATATTGAAAAACAAATTAAAATTTTAGAGATGATGCTGAGTCAAAATCAAAATTTAACTTACATTGATCTAAGAAATGAGAATGCAGTTATTGTAAAATGATTGATGAAAAAATTACTATTGTAGATTTAGGTTCGTATAAAATTAAATTATTAGTTATTTCTTTAAATGAAAAAAATTATATAGATATTCACGCAAAATTCTCAATCTATTCTTCTGGTATAAAAAAAGGAAATATAGTTGATATCGAAAAATTTAGTTCAAAAATTAAATCATGTATAGAAACAGTTGAAAAAGAATTAAAATTTAAAATAAATAATATTTTTGTAGGCATCAATTCGCTTAATTTCAATTTTCTAACATTTGGATTAAGTAGAAATATTGGTTCATATGAGATTGAGAAAAAAAAAGATTTACAAAATTTAATTAGTTCAGCAACTAATATATTTTATCACAATTTACCCAATCATAAAATTATTCATTTTTTAAATTCAGGTTTTTATTTAGATAAACATAATTATGTTGAAAATCCAATTGGTTTAAGATCAAAAACTCTTGATGTAAATTTTAGTTTTTTAAGTTTAGATAAAAACATAATATTAAATTTTGATAAAGCATTTACAAAATTAGGATTAAGTGTAACAAGATATTTTTATTCTCCGTTCGCAAATAGTATTTTATCTGCAGACCAAGATTCTTTGGAGCGAGGGTTTACAAATATTAATTTTGGTTTTGATAAAACATCCATAACTTTATTTGAAAATTCTAAAATCTTATTTTCTAGTATAATACCTATAGGATCATCGCATATAAACAATGACCTTGTGAAAGCAGTTGGAATTGATAAAAATTTAGCAGAAAAAATTAAGTTAAATTTTGATGAAATCTTAAGTGGTAAAATAAACGGTTTATTAGAAACAGAGATTAAAAAAACCAAAACTTCTTTAGATATTATAATTAAAATAGTAAATGCAAGAATTGATGAAATAATAGAACATATTTTTAAGAAAATCATTTATTGTAAGTCTCTAAATAAATCTGCAAGACAAATTATTATCAATGGTGGAGGATCAGAATTACCAATTTTTAAAAGGAAGTTGTCAAAAAAATTAAATACATCTGTAAAGTATGCAAAACAATCTTTTCCTATAAAAGATACAGAATTTAATATCTTTCATGACTACATGGTATGTTTAGGTATAGCAAAACTAATTTTCTTTCCAAATAAAGATGAAATCAAAAGTTTTGTTAAAAAAAAATCTGGATTTTTTAGCAAGTTTTATTCACTTTTTTTAAAATCTTGAAATAAGAAATATTTATTGAGTAGATTATATATGATTTATTTGAGATTTAATTTGAGTGTTCAAAAAGCAAATTACAATTAAAAAAGCCATAATTTTTAAAGGAATAGGATTACATTCTGGTGAACCTGTATCATTAAAATTATCTCCTGAAAAAAAAAACACTGGAATTATTTTTTATAAAAAAAATAAAAAAATAAAAGCATCTTGGAAAAATGCAGAGGTGAGTCAGTTGTGTACTAAAATTAAAAATAAAAATATCACTATTTCAACAATTGAACATCTAATGTCTACATTAAGTAGCTTAGGTATAACAAATTTGAAAATTGAAATATCTGGGTCTGAAATACCCATATTAGATGGAAGTGCAAAAATTTTTCTAGATGAGATTCTTAAAGTTGGTACTTTAGAACAAGATGCTAATCAAAAATTTATAAAAATAAAAAAAAAAGTTTTATATGAAGATAAAGAAAAATTTATTTGTATCAATCCAATTAAAGAAAAAAAGTTAATTATAGATTTTACTATAGACTATAACGACCAGTTTATTAAGAAACAAAAATTAATTTATACACACTCTCCAGACAATTTCAGAGATATATATTTAGCAAGAACATTTTGTTTACAAAAGGATCTAGAAAAAATTTTTTCTTTAGGATTAGGAAAGGGTGGATCTCTAGATAATGCTATTATTGTATCTGAAAATAAAATTTTAAACCAGGGAGGTTTAAGGTATCCCAATGAATTTGTTAAACATAAAATTTTAGATTGTATTGGTGACCTTTATTTAGCTGAAAATCAAATATGGGGAAAAGTTGAAACATATGGTGGAGGGCATGAATTAAATCTTTTACTTTTAAGAGAAGTTTTTAAAAATAAAGAAAATTATGAGTTTTTTGATTATTAAAATTAAATTTTTTTAAATTTAAATATATAAAAACCTTATAATGATATTATTAGTCGAATAAATGATGATTATTTCAAAAAATAATTTTTTTTTAGTACTTATCTTTTGTATCTCTTTAATTAGTTGTAGTAAGAAAGATAATTATATTAAAAGGCCTGAAAAATTGCCACCCTTAGATGTTTTGTACAAAGAAGCTTTTAATAGTTATGAAACAAATCAATGGAGCGACTCTGTAGAATTGTTCCAAAAAGTAGAGTCTAGGTACTCATTTTCAGAATGGGCTCCAAAAGCAACATTGATGATCATGTATATTTATTATGAGTCTGGTGAATATTTTAAAGCAGTAGAATACGCAAAAAAATTTAAAAAATTATATCCCCTAAGTAGTGATTTGGATTATGTAGAATTTATAATTGGATTGTGTTTTTATGAAAAAATTGAAACAATCGCTAGGGACCAGTCTAATAGTGAATTTGCATTAAAAAAATTTAACGAAATAATTAAAAAGTATCCTAATTCAATTTATGCGACTGAGTCCAAATATAAAATTGATTTAATTAAGGAACAGCTCGCTGGTAAGCAAATGTATATTGCAAGATATTATATGGATAAATCAAGATGGATACCTGCAATTAAAAGATTAAAAATTATTATAGATGATTACGATCAGACAATTTATATCACAGAAGCTTTACATCGTTTAGTTGAAATTTATTATAAACTTGGAAATACTTTTGAGGCAAAAAAGTATGCATCTATTTTAGGTTATAATTTTAATGACAGTGATTGGTACAAAAAAAGTTATAAAATCGTAGGAGATAAAAATTATAAAATTGTTAAAGATAATAATGAAGAAAAACTTACAGATAAACTAAAAAAAATTTTTAAGTTTTCAAAATGATTAAGGATATAAGTGAATATAAAAAAAAGAAAAAAATCTTAATTAAGCACAATAAGTATTATTATGATCATAATGTATCGAAAATAGATGATGCTTCATATGATAAACTTAAAATTGAACTTTTAAATTTTGAAAAGAATTCAATAATACCAGTAAATGAAATTAAGGTATCTGATTTGGTAGGATACAAGCCATCCAAAAAATTTTCAAAGGTAAAACATTACGAGCGGATGCTGTCCTTGGATAATGCATTTGATAAAAATGATATAATAGATTTTTATAAGAGAATTAATAATTATTTAAATTTTAAATCAAATTTTAGACTAGAATTATTTGCTGAGCCAAAAATCGATGGAATCTCTGCTAGTTTGAAGTACATCAATGGAAATTTGGTCCAAGGTTTATCTAGAGGAGATGGTGAATATGGCGAGGATATTACTGAAAATTTATTAACAGTAAGTGATATTCCAAAGAAACTAAAAAAATTAAAATCTGGAGAGCTGATTGTAAGAGGTGAAGTTTATATACCTAGGTCAAAATTTAATCATATTTCTGAAAAATTTGCTAACCCGAGAAATGCTGCATCTGGTTCGTTAAGACAAAAAGATGCAACAAACACATCCAAAATCCCACTGAGTTTTTTTGCTTATGGAACAATATTCATGAATCATGACCTTTGTAATAAACAGTCTGAATTTTTAAACATTCTAAAATCAGAAGGTTTTCAAATTAATTCTTTTGGACAGATAGTAAAAAATGAGGATGATTTATTTAAGAATTATGAAAAAATAGAGAGTGTAAGATCTCAACTTGATTATGACATAGATGGAATTGTATATAAAGTTGATGAATTTAAGTTGCAGCAAAGACTAGGTAATTTAACTAATTCACCAAGATGGGCTATTGCACATAAATTTTCTGCTGAAAAAGGTATTTCAAAAATAAAAAATATAGAAATTCAGATTGGCAGAACTGGAGCCTTGACACCAGTTGCAAAAATAAATCCAGTAAATATTGGAGGAGTAACAGTATCAAATGCTACATTGCATAATGAGGACGAGATTAAGAGAAAAGATATTAGAATTGGAGATACTGTTATTGTGCAAAGAGCGGGAGACGTAATACCTCAAGTTGTTCAAGTAGATAAATCTAAAAGAGAAAAAAACTCTAAGAAATTTTTGTTTCCCAAAAAATGTCCGTGTGGTTTTGAAACAATTAAGGAGTTTAATAAGATTACAAAGAAGTATGATGCGGTAAGAAGATGTCCAGATAGAGGATACGAATGTAATTTAATTACAAAAGAAAAAATCAAACATTACGTTTCAAAAGATGCAATGAATATTGAAGGTTTAGGGAAAAAAGTAGTTGAGAATTTTTGGGAGATGAACTTGGTAAAATTACCACAAGATATATATAATTTAAATTTTGATAAAATTGCTAAATTAGAAGGGTGGGGTAAACTTTCTGCTGAAAACTTAAAAAAATCAATTAATAAAACAAAAAAAATTAGTTTAGATAAATTTATTTATTCACTGGGCATAAGACATATAGGGCAGGAAAATGCAAAGATTTTAGGCAAATACTTTCAATCAATAAAATTTTTTAATAAATTAATGACTGAAAATGAAAGTTCCTACAAAGATTTATTTGAACTTGATGGTATTGGAGAAACACAAATCAATTCATTAAAAAATTTTTTTTCTAATAATACTAACAAAAAAGTTTTCAAAGAATTAGTTAAGAATTTATCTATTTCAGATTTCAAAATGCAATTAAAAGGCAAGTTTATAAATAAAACATTTATGTTTACAGGTGGTATGGAAAAAATGAGTAGGTCCGAAGCAAAACAAATTGTAGAAAATGAAGGTGGAAAAGTTTTAGGTTCTCCATCAAAAAAGTTAGACTATTTGGTTATTGGAGACTCAAAGCCAACTGTAAAAAAAGTAAATCAGGCTAAGGATTTGGGTATTAAAATTTTAAAAGAAAAAGATTGGTATAAATTAATTAATCCTTGAACAATATTTTTGCAAAAATACTTTCTGCTTAGAATTGAGAAATTTGTGAATTTTTTCAAAAATTTCTTTATGATAATTATTAATCCAGTCCTTTTCATTTTTAGTGAGCATAGATTTAAGTATCATTTCTCTTTCAAATGGAACTAATGTGAGGTTTTCAAAATTATTTTTATGATTTTTATAAATTAAATTTTCTATTCTAATTCCAAAATCATTGTTTTTATAATAACCAGGTTCATTAGACACTACTTGATTAACTAAAAATTTCTTATTATAAAATTTTGATATTGAAGGTGGTGCTTCATGTACATTTGATAGAAAGCCTACACCATGGCCTGTACCATGATTATAATTATATCCAAATTTAAGAAGATTTTTTCTAGCAATTCTATCCAATTTTTTTCCTGTCATGTTTTTTAAATTAGCAATAGCAACCGTAATATGTGATTTTAAAACTAATGTATAAATTTTTTTTCTAAATTGATTTTGTTTACCCAGCGAAAAACTTCTAGTCATATCTGTGGTTCCATACAAATATTGTGAACCGGAATCTAAAAGATAAAGATGTTTCTTTTTTAAATTTGTTTTTTTATAATCTTTGGCATTATAATGAATTATAGATGCATTTTTCTCAGTTGCAGAAATAGTTTCAAAGCTAGGTCCAAGATAAAATTTATTTTTCTTTTTAAAAAATTCAATTTTTTTTTGACATTCAATTTCACTAGTATTTTTTAAATTATTATTTTTTAGCCAATATAAAAATTTACAATATGCTATACCATCAAAAATATGTGATATTTTTAAATTTAAAATCTCTGTATTATTCTTTATACTTTTAAATTGATCAATCGGATCATTAATGAATTTAATTTTAATTTTATTTTTTATAAAAAAATTATGATGATAAAGAGACAGGTACTTTTTGTCTGTATAAATTTTTTTTATACTCAAAAGATGTTGTTTAAATTCACTGTTTTTTTTAAATATTATATTTTTTATTTTTAAATTAATTTTTTGATCTGAATAAATATAAATTTTTTTATTTTTAATTAATGCAATACAATTAAAAATTTTACTAAATTTTTTATCATAAGATCTAATATTACTTAACCAAGCAATATTTTCAGGTGAAGTAATTAGAAAAACTTCATTTTTTTTTAAAGTGAGTTTTTTATTAACTTTCTTTGATTTTTCAAAAGAGTCCTGCCCGCTATAATTTTTTGAAAGGTAAAAGAGTTTTTCTTTTTTTTTTAAATTTTTATTTGAGTTAAAAAAGTGAAGATTTCTATAATTGAATTTACCAAAAAAATTGAATGTAAAAGTTTTTGGATCAATGAGTAATTTTTTATTAGAATTTATTATTTTGCCAATATCATTTTTTAGTAAAGATATATCTTTAATTATAAAATTTTTTGTTTGTATCTTGGCTTGTTGGGTATATCGACCATCGACATATAAATTTTGCTTATTTTTATATATGATTGCATAACCTAGAGATCCTGTAAATTTTGTAATTTTTAATAAAAAATTATCTCTATCTTCTACAAATTCATTTAAAAAAGTATTATTTTTTGAAATCAAACAAGCTTCTATATTATTATTATTTTTTAAGTAATTTTTAATTTTTAATACGCTATTCATTAGATGCTTTTTGAATAAATTTATCTATTACCTTTTTTTCACCTTGCTCTTTAAAATTTATAAGTAATTTGTTTCCATCGATATGAATAATTTTTCCTAAACCAAAACCTTCATGTTTCACAGTTTCACCTACAGTAAAATCTGTGAAATTTTCAGTATAAGAAATAGTTTTTATATTTTCCTCATTTTTATTTGCAAAATTGCTCTTTAATCTATTCCAACCTGGGCTATTTTTTTTCCCCTCAATATTGAAATCTTGATCGAAGATAAACTCATCCTCTTCAGTATTATCAATTGATATCTCAGTATATTTATCGTCTATTTCGTCGATAAAGCGAGACTGCAATGAAGAATAAAAGTCATAATTATCATTTTGTCTTCCATAAAATTTTCTTTGATTTGCAAAAGAAATAAATAATTCTTTTTTTGCCCTTGTAATAGCTACATACGCTAATCTTCTTTCCTCTTCTATACCGTCTGCTCCTTTTTCATCAATTGACTTTTGATGTGGAAACAAACCTTCCTCCCAACCAGGTAAAAAAACTGCATCAAATTCTAAACCTTTAGCTGAATGAATAGTCATAATATTAATTTTTTCACCATCCCATTCTTCATCTATTGCCGTCTGAAGAGAAATGTTTTCTAAGAACTCATTCAAAGATGAATAGTTCTTCATTGAAGATTTTAATTCTTTTAGATTTTCTAATCTTGCATCAGCTTCAGGCGTTCTTTCATTTTTAAGCATAGAAGAGTAACCCGACTCATCTAGCACAATTTCAAGTAATGAAATGTGATCAATATCTTTAGATTTTTGTTTCCAAGAAATCATATTTACTAAAAAGGATTTGAGATTTTGTATTGTTTTTGGTTTAAGTATATTTTCTTTTAATATTTGTTGAGAAGCATCAAAAAGTGATAAATCCTTTTCTCTAGCAAAATCATGAATTTTTTTTATTGAGCTATCACCTATAGATCTTTTTGGGTTATTAATTATTCTTTCAAATGAAATATCGTCAGATGACTGATTGATTAGTCTTAAATAACCTAAGGCATCTTTAATTTCTGATCTTTCATAAAATTTTAAACCTCCAATAATTCTATATGGTAGTCCAATTTTTATAAATCTTTCTTCAAATTCTCTTGTTTGAAATGCAGCTCTAACCAAAATCGAAATTTCATTAAGTTTAAACTTTTTTGATAAATTTTGCTCAATGATATCCGAGATACCTGTCGCTTCACTTATGCCATCAAAATAAGATTTAATTTTTACCTTTTCTCCATCACCTAATTCTGACCAAATATTTTTTTCCAGTCTATCTTCATTATTTGAAATAAGAGAAGTTGCACTATTAAGTATATTTTCTGTAGATCTATAATTTTGTTCTAATTTTATTGTTTGAGTATTTTGATAATTATTTTTAAATTCTAATATATTTTTTACCTCGGCACCTCTCCAACTATAAATTGATTGATCATCATCACCCACAACACAAATATTTTTTTTTTCAGAAGTTAATAACTTAAGCCAAAGATTTTGAACATAATTAGTATCTTGAAATTCATCTACGAGAATATATTTGAAGTTTCTTTGATATATTTTTTTTATATCTTCAAACTTTTTTAAAATTGTTACAACATGTAAAATTAAGTCACCAAAATCAACACAGTTCATAACTAACAATCTTTTTTGATAGATTTTGTATACCTTAAGTGCATTTACTAAATTAAATTCTTGATTTTTTAACTTTACTTGCTCAGGTAACAAAGCTTTGTTTTTCCATTGATCAATATGAAATGCAATTTGTTTAGGTGGATTTTTTTTAATATCTATATTTTCTGCACTTAAAATATTCTTAATTAACTTAATCTGATCTAAAGTATCAATGATTGTAAAGTTTGGTTTTAAACCAACTGCTTCAGCATTTTTTCTTAACATTTTATTGCAAATTGAATGAAAAGTTCCAAGCCACGGAAATGCTACTGATTTAGAATTAACTAATTTTAAAACCCGTTCACGCATTTCACTTGCGGCTTTGTTTGTAAAAGTCACACAAAGCATTTGTTGTCCAAAACATTTTTTTTGTTGGATTAAATAAGCAATTCTTGAAGTTAGAACTTTAGTTTTTCCTGAGCCGGCGCCAGCCAATACTTGTAATGGCCCCTCTGTGTTTGAGACGGCCAATTTTTGTTGATTATTCAATGAATTTAAATAACTACTCATTTAATAATTAAATTAGCACAACAAAAATAAATGTTAAAAAAAAATGCAAAAAAGCTGTTAATATCAATTTTATTTTTAGTTTTTTCTGTAACAACCTATGTCTGCTCACCTTTTTTAATTAATTTCAATAATGATAAGAAAGCTGGAATTGAAAATTTAATATCTGAATTAATATTTTATAAAGTAAACATTAAGGGCAATATTCAATATAAACTAAATCCTCTACCTAGTTTGGAAATTTCTGAAGTGCATATAAAGAATGATGAAGAAAACAGTATTCTAAATAAAATTGTTTTAAATGTATCTATTTTTGATTTATTAAAAAATAAATTCTCATACAAAAATATTCTTATCAATAGTGGAGAATTTATAATCAATCTAAATAATTTGGAAATTTTATCGAGTATTGAAGAATTTGATAATAAAAAAATTAATTTTGAAAAGGTAAATATTAAGTTTTTTGATAATAAGCAGACTTTCAGCATAAACGAATTTTCAGGCAATATTTTATACAAAAATAAGAAAATAGATAAAATAAATGGAAAATTTTATGTTGGTGATATTTTGTTTAAAATTAAATTTAAAGAAAATCAATTAAGTTTAAAATCTCCAGAAATAAATTTCAAAGCTAGCATTGAAAATTTTCTAAACCCAAAAAAATTGATAAAATTAGATTACAATAATAGTTCTATTTTTCCAGGAGTTGAAAGTATTTTTGCCTCTTTTACTTATGAGCAAAATAAAAATAAGTTTAGTTTGATTACTAAAGAATTTGAAACAAATATATTTAGTGGATTAATCAATATAAACAATAATAATGAAAAAAATATAATTGTACTCGATGGATATTTTGAAAATTCTAAATTTAAAAAAATTAGTAATACAGACCTGGCAACTTTTTTATCACAAAACCTTAATTTATTAGCTAATCTTTTCGATGGAAGAATAAAATTAAGCTTTAATAATTTCAAGAGCGATAAAGAAGTTTTTGAAAATATTAAGTTAAATGTCTTATTTCAAAATGGAGATATTTTTTTTGAAGATATAAATATTTATTCAGATAATAATTCAATTAATATTAAGGGAAGAAATATAACTTATCAAAAAGACAATCTTTTTTTTTATGATGTTATATTTTCAACAAAAAATTTAAAAAGACTTTGTGCACAAATTTGTGATGATAAATTTTTAATTGATAAAGCTATAGATGGCGAATTTAAATTACAATCAAAAGGAATTTTAAATATTAATAAATCAAAAATTACTGTCCAAGAAAATTTTGTAAATAGGGAGTTTAATGATAATGAGATTCAAAAATTAAATACAAATCTAAATTCGATTGTAATCTTCGGAAAACTTGAAAATTTATTCGATCTACCAAGATACTTTACTTTGCTATAAATTATTTTGGTCTTACCATCTTTTTGGGATCAACTATCTTATTATATTCTGCTTCTGTTACTAAGCCAGTTTTTAAAGTTTCTTCTTTAAGAGTTGTTCCATTTTTATGTGCTGTTTTTGCAATTTTGCTTGCATTATCATATCCAATTTTTGGTGATAGAGCTGTTACAAGCATTAAAGAGTTATTTAAAAGTTCATTTATCTTTTTCTTATTTGGTTTTATTCCATTCACACAATAATCAACAAAACAATTTACAGAGTCTGCTATGAGGTCAATCGATTGAATTATATTATGTGCGATCATTGGTTTGAAAACATTAAGTTCAAAGTGTCCGTGAGTTCCAGCAATTGTTATTCCTGTGTGATTACCTATTACTTTAGTACAAACCATTGTTATGGCTTCACATTGAGTTGGATTCACTTTTCCAGGCATAATAGATGAACCAGGTTCATTTTCAGGAAGCTCAAGTTCTGAATAACCTGCTCTTGGACCAGATCCTAAAAATCTAATATCGTTAGCTATTTTTGTTAGTGCTACAGCTGTTGTGTTTAAGCTCGCAGAAAAATTGACTACTGGATCATGACTTGCGAGTGCTTCAAATTTATTTTTCGCTGTTTTGAATGGAAGTTTAGTAATTTTTTTGACTTCATTAGCAATTTTTTTATCCCAACCTCTTCTTGAGTTTATACCTGTACCTACAGCTGTTCCTCCTTGAGCAAGATAATATATTTCTTTTAATGCTATACGCACTCTTTCTAAAGAATTTTTAATCTGCATATGATAACCTGAAAATTCCTGTCCCAAGGTTAATGGAGTTGCATCCTGTAAATGAGTTCTTCCAATTTTAACAATATCTTTAAATTGCTTAGTTTTTTTTAAAAGAGCTTTCTCCAATTTTAAAAGGGAAGGTATTAATTTTTTATTCGTTTGTATTGCAATAGCTATATGCATTGCAGTTGGAAATGTATCGTTTGTAGATTGAGCCATATTTACATGGTCATTTGGGTGAACTGGTTTTTTTGATCCTAATTTTCCGCCTAGCATCTCGATTGCTCTATTTGCAATTACCTCATTAACATTCATGTTTGTTTGTGTACCAGAACCTGTTTGCCAAACTTTTAAAGGAAAATGATCGTCAAGTTTTCCTGCTATTACTTCATCGGCAGCTTTTTGAATATATTTAGATAAATTACTATCTAAGTCTTTAAACTTAGCATTAACTATTGCTGCAGATTTTTTAACTATTCCAATTGCATGAATTAGTTCAAGAGGCACATTTACTTTGCCAATCTTAAAATTTTTTATAGATCTTTGTGTTTGAGCTCCCCAGTATTTATCTGAAGGTACTTTTATTTTACCAAAACTATCAAATTCAGTTCTTGAAGACATATTTGATTATAATTTATATATATATATTAAATTAATAAAAACAATGAACACATTAATAATAGGTGGAACTTTTGGTATAGGCTTTGAACTTGGAAAGATTTATTTAAAAAATTCTAAAAATTTGATCATTTTTGGAAGAAATGAAGATAAATTAGAACAAATATCTGAAGATTTTCTAAATGAAAATTGCAAAGTAATTACAAAAAAACTTGATGTAACTTCAGCAAGTGAATGTAGAGAAGTTTTAACTTCAGTTATAGATGAAGTAAAAAATATTGATTTAGTAATTTATTCTAGTGGTTTTTATAAACCCAATAATACTTTTGATGTAGATTTAGATCTTTATAGAAAAACTATAGAGGTAAATTTTATGGGTTTAATTAATGTGATGTCCGTGATTTTACCTGTTATGAAAAATCAACAAAAAGGTCATATTGCTATGATTAGTTCTTTAGCAGGATTTTTTGGTTTACCAAATTCATCCGGTTATGGACCAAGTAAAGCTGCTATCATGAACTATTCAGAATCTATTTATAATGACTGTAAAAAAAACAATATATATGTGAGCTTAATCAATCCTGGCTTTGTCAAAACAAGACTTACTGATCAGAATAAATTTGAAATGCCTTTTTTAATGTCTGCTGAAAAGGCTGCACAAATTATTCATAAAGGACTAGAGAAAAAGAAATATGATATTACTTTTCCTTTTACGATGAGTTTAATATTTAAAACTCTTAAAATTTTACCAAAACCAGTTTTTTTATTTCTAATAAAATTTATGGTAAAAACTGATAATTAGTAAATCACTAAATAAATCATTACCATTACAACTAAATTTGCCCCTAATAGTAGTTGTGTTCCTTTATTAAAAAAAGAATTGGTTTTTTGATCAATCTCAATTGGATCAACTTGAGCTAGTTTTATTAAATTATTTTTTTTCATACATCGATATATAAATTTTAAATGTGACTGAGTTTTTGGGTAAATTTGACTTTTTTTTGACCGCTAACCGTCAAGCAAATCTAAGGCTTGTTTGAGCATTTCTTCAGATTCTTTATGATCACCAGACTTGTGGGCCTGTTCACCTTGAGCTCTTAATTGTTTAATCTCTGATAGTTGATCTTTTGATAATTGTTTAGTCTCTAATAATAAATTATCTATTTCTTTTATTAAGTTCAAACAGTTACCCGCGTAAGTATTAAAAGGGAAAAGCAATAAGCAAATGAAAATTACAGATTTCTTAAACATGTAATTGCAAATAATGATTGAATTTGTCTAAATTAAGATTTTTTATGATTTTGATAGCGACTGATCTAAATCTTGTTTTAAATCCTCAATATTTTCAAGTCCAATTGATATTCTGACTAAGTTATCAGTAATATCTAAATTGGCCCTTTCTTCTTCGCTCAAAACTCTATGAGTAGTTGTTGCAGGGTGAGTAACAAGTGATTTGGTATCTCCAATATTGTTTGTAATATCAAAAATCTTGAGATTATTTATAAACTTATATGTTTTTTCTTTATCACCTTTGATCTTAAAGCTCATTATTGTTCCACCTTTGCTCATAAATTTTTTCGCTATATCATTTTGTTTGAAGCTTTCTAAAAACGGATAATTTACTTTTTCGATATTCGAATTACTTTCTAAAAATTTTGCAATTTCAAAAGCATTGTCTGATTGAGAATTAACTCTAAGCTGAATTGTCTCCAAACTTTTTAATAAAATCCACGCATTAAAAGGACTTATACATGGGCCTGTATGTCTAAGGAAAGGTTTTAAAGTTTCTTCTTTGAATTGTTTTGATGTAAGTATTGCACCTCCTAAAACTCTTCCTTGGCCATCAATATGCTTTGTTCCAGAATACACCACTATATCTGCGCCATATTTAATTGGACTTTGTAATACTGGAGTAGCAAAAATATTATCGACAATAGTTAAGATATTATTTTCTTTTGCAATGTCGCAAACACCCTTCAAATCTATGATTTCACAACATGGGTTGGATGGAGTTTCTAAGAAAAATATTTTTGTATTTTTTTTAATTTTATTTTTCCATTGTTCAAGATCTCTGCCATCAATAAAGTCTACCTCAATTCCAAACTTAGGAAGTATTTCCTTTAATATATATCTACAAGAACCAAAGAGTGCTGATGCTGATATAACATGATCTCCTGTTCTAAGTTGGCACATCATGGAACCAAAAACAGCTGACATACCACTAGCAGTTGCAAAACAATCTTCATATCCATCTAGGAGTGCTAATCTTTTTTCAAAAGTATCAATTGTGGGATTAGCATATCTTGAATATTGATAGCCAGTTTCTTCTCCTTTAAAAATAGCTTCAGCTTGCTCAGCACTATCATAAACAAATCCTGAATTTAAAAATAGTGCCTCAGAGGTTTCTTTAAATTGAGATCTTTGCAAACCTCCTCTTACGAGATTTGTTTCCTTATTTTTCAATTTATCCCCTTAGTTCTTTTGCAGCAGCGACCATTTCTTTCAAAGCATCTAAAGTTTCTGGCCAGCCTCTTGTCTTTAGACCACAATCAGGATTAACCCATAATCTTTTTGGATCAATTTGTTTAGAAGCTTTTTTGATAAGCTCAACCATCTCTGATTTATTAGGAACTCTTGGAGAATGAATATCGTAAACTCCTGGTCCAATTTCATTTGGATATTTGAACTGTTCAAAAGTTTTTAATAATTCCATTCTTGATCTTGATGTTTCGATAGAAATTACATCAGCATCGAGTGCTGCAATGGACTCAATAATATCTTCAAACTCAGCATAACACATATGAGTATGAATTTGAGTTTCATCCTTAACTACAGCGGCAGAAATTCTAAATGCATTTACAGACCATTTTAGATATTGGTTCCAATCATCTCGCTTTAATGGAAGACCTTCTCTTAAAGCAGGCTCATCAATTTGTATCATTCTAATTCCATTTTTTTCAAGATCTTCAACCTCATCTCTAATTGCAAACGCAATTTGTTCAGCAGTTGTTTGTCTTGGCTGATCATCTCTTACAAATGACCATTGTAGAATTGTAATTGGGCCAGTTAACATTCCTTTTACAATTGATGAAGTTTGTTCTTGAGCAAATTTTGACCATCGTACAGTCATTGGATTTGGTCTTGATACATCTCCAAAAATAATTGGTGGCTTAACACATCTTGATCCGTAACTTTGGACAAATCCACTTGATGTAAAAGTAAACCCTTTTAAGTTTTCACCAAAGTATTCAACCATATCATTTCGTTCAAATTCACCATGAACGATAACGTCAATACCCAACTCTTCTTGTTGTCTTATTGTTTCAATAGTTTTTTCTTCTAAAAACTTTTCATATTCTTCATTAGAAAGTTCGCCTCTTCTATTTTTAGCTCTAGCTTGCCTCACATCTTTTGTTTGAGGGAAAGATCCAATGGTAGTTGTTGGGTATAAGGGAAGATTGAAAATTTCTCTTTGAATATTTGCTCTTTCTTCATACTTTGAAACTCGGTTTAAAACACTATCATTAATTGTTTTAACTCTTGTTTTAACAGCTTCATCATGGATAAGTTTTGATTTTTTTCTATCTTCAATATCAGCTTTATTTTCTGAGAGCTGATCTTTTGCTTTGCCATGATTAATATTTTCTTTTAAAATATTTAGTTCTTGTAATTTTTGTTTTGCAAAAGCTAACCATTTTTTTATCTCTCCTGGGACTTTTGTTTCTAAATCTAGGTCATAAGGTGAATGGAGTAATGGACATGAGCTAGAGATGATAAAATCATCACTTACTTCTTTGAGTTCATCTATAATCTTTGATAAATCAGATTTCCATATATTTCTTCCATTTACCACACCAAGGGATAATGTTTTGTTAGAGTTTTTTATGTAATCTTTGTTTTTTTCTCCTCTAACCAAATCAAGGTGAACAGCATCAACATTTGATGCAAAAACTTCATCTTTTACTTTTTTATCAATACTTTCAAAATAAGTAGTTAAAAGAATTTTGGATTCACCTGCTGATGATTTTATTTCATTTAATGTATTTTTAATTTTTGAAACAACACCATCATTTAAATCTTTTACAAAAATTGGTTCATCAATTTGAATCCATTTTGCGCCAAGTTCATTTAGTTTTTTTACAATCTCTTTGTAAACTGGAAGAATTTTATCCAAAAGGTCAATTGTACTAGATCCATCAATAGATTTAGCTAAAAGTAAGAATGTAATTGGACCTAGTATTACTGGCTTAGTTTCAAAACCAGCATTTTTAGCCTCATTAAACTCATCGAAAGGTTTTTGGGAACTAATTTTGAAATTTTGATCTTTTTTAAGTTCAGGTACTAAATAGTGGTAGTTTGTATCAAACCATTTGGTCATCTCTAATGCACCAACATCAAGATCTTTTGTTTGAGATCCTCTAGCCATTGCAAAATAAGTATTTAAATTTACATCATCTCCATTCCATTTATATCTCTCTGGAACAGCGCCTAATAAGCAGATCATGTCTAATACTTGGTCATAAAATGAAAAGTCATTAGAAGTAATTAAATCAATTCCGTTATCTTTTTGAACTTGCCAAACACTTTTTCTTAACTCCGCAGCAGTTTTCTGTAGCTCGGCTTCTGAAACATCTCCCTTCCAAAAACTTTCTAATGCTTTTTTAAGCTCTCTTTTTGGTCCAATTCTTGGATAGCCAATAGTTGCAGTTGTAATCATATTCTTATTTCTCCTTTTTCTTTTTCTTTCTTTGTTTTTAAAAAATTTTTGTAAGATTTTAGCCTCGAACAGACCGCGTAACTTAATTCATATTTATTTAAAGTATAAAAATGAAATTCATTAACACCTTCTTTTTGAAGTTTTTTCACCAAGTCAGTTGCAATGCTAGAACCTATCATTTTTTGAACATCTGGATTATCTTCAGATCCTTCAAATTCTTTTTCTATCCAGGCAGGTACAGAAGTTCCGCATTTATTACTGAAATTTTTAACTCTCTTATAATTTTGAATGGGCATGATACCTGGTAATAATTGAATTTTAATTCCTTGTTTTGCAATATCATCTCTAAATTTTAAAAATATATTTTCATCAAAGAAAAATTGAGTAATGATTCTATCAGCACCTGCATCTACTTTTCTTTTTAGGTTATCTAAATCCAATTCTTTATTTTTTGAGTCTGGATGTATCTCTGGATATCCTGCAACTGAAATATCAAAATTTGCTAACTTTTTTAAACCTGCGGTCATATCAGCTGCATTTTTATATCCATCAGGATGAGGTTTATACTGTTCGCCTGAATTTCGAACATCTCCTCTTAAGGCGACAATTCTTTTTATTCCTTTTTCAAACCAGTTAAGAGCGATATCATTGATTTCATCTTTCGACATATCAACGCATGTTAAATGACCCGCCACTGGAACATTACTTTCTTTTTTAATTTTTTTAACAAAACTGTCAGTTTTTATTCTTTCGCCACCACCAGCACCAAAAGTAACCGAGTAAAATTGCGGATCAAAGCTTTCAAGTTTTTTTAAACTTTTCCATGCAGTGACTTCATCCTCTGCGTTTTTGGATGGAAAAAATTCAAAACTAAATTTTAATTCTTCTTTCATAATTTTAGTTTCAAATTTGCCGGAAGGTAAAAAAAAACCACCGGCTAAAGCGGTGGTCAAAATCGCTTTAGCAGTTTTTATAAAGCGCCCGCAATTTGATATAAATCAGCGCTTAGATATTCTTATAGTTAAATAATATTTTATGTAAATACTAATTATCTTTAAATTCAGGTTTTTTTTTAGGTAAATCTCTTACAGTTGCTATAGCAACAAACCAATAAAACCTTAGTTTATTAAAAAAACCTTTTCGTGCTTTTAGCAAGTAATACTCAGATAACCCACACTCTGTTTTGATGTAATTAGTAATATCTTTGCTCATTTTTTTAATTTTTCGATTAATTTCTTTATAATTAATGGAACCAAACCTATCAATATAAATGAAATAATTATTTCGATACTTAGTATATCCTCAATTTTATTAATTTTTGATAATTGAACACCCGCATTCACAAAAATGATAGTTCCAAGAAACATACCGATTTGAGATACCAAATAGAAAGTCAGTGCTTTCATTTTAGTCAGACCAAATACCAAATTTATAATAAAGAATGGAAATATCGGACTTAATCTTAAGAAAAATAAATAATAAATTCCATCTTTTTTAATTCCTTCATTTATTTTTTCTAAATATTTGGAATACTTTTTTTCTACATAATCTCTTAAAACAAACCTGGACATTAATAAGCATAAAGTTGAACCAATTGAGCTTGCAAATGACGTTATTATCACACCTGGAATTAAGCCGAAAAGAGCCCCAGCCAAGATTGTTTTTAATGCCCCAAAAGGCAATGCAAATGCTGTCACTATTAAGTAAATAATAAAGAATACCACTATAGATAAAGAATAATTTAATTTGATAAATTCATTTAATTTATCATGTTGGCTTTTAATCGTTTCAAAAGAAAAGTATTGGCTATAATCAAAAAGTAGCCCAAACGAAATGGTTCCTACAAAGATTAAAATAATAAAAATTTTAAAAATCTTGTTAGTCATTAACTACAACTAGAACCACCTAAAACGCAAAATTTAGAACAGTGCGGATGATTAAGGTAGATTTTTTTCATCGATTCTTTCAGACTATTGCCCAAGTCAAACTCTTGTTTATAAGGAAGCAAAGTACATGCAATTACACTTGGGTTTTCATTTCCTTTTTTCTTAACAATCATTCGAGAAGTTGAGCACATTACAGTATCTGGATTTTTATTTAAAATTCCCCAACATTCAGTTGTTATCTCTGGAGTATCTTGTTTTTCATCCATTTCTGCAAAAGTTACCAGTTGGTTTTTATTCTCTTCATCCAAAGTAAGTTGATATTGATCAATAAATTTTTTAAAATTTCTTCTTGTTGTTTCTTCGTCCTCATTCCACATTAGCCGAGTTGCCAAACAATAATTAAATTTATTCTCAGACAACCATTTTAATCCTTCAATCATCGGACCCCAGCTATTTGGACCTCTGATTTGTTCATGCTTATCTTTATTATAATGATCAATTGAAACTCTAATTGTTAGGTTTAAATGATTTAATTTATTCAAATCATTCTTATTATTCATCATTGGTTTCATTGCATTAGTAAGCACTAAAGTTTTAAACCCGTTATCAAGAGAATATTTAATCATCTTAAAAATATCTTTGTTCATAAATGGCTCACCACCAGTAAATCCAATTTCTTCAGTTCCCATTTCATTTTGAATACTTTCATTTACAAACATCTTAAATTCATCAAAAGAAAGATAAGATAAGCGATCATTTTTAGGACTTGATTCAATGTAACAATTTTTACAAGTTAGATTGCAAAGCGTTCCTGTATTGAACCATAAAGTTTTTAATTTTTTAGACTCTATATAAGCTCTAGCTTTGTTATCAGCAGTAAAAGTTTTATTTTCAAATTTTTGGTACATTTTCAATTCTTTTAAACTAAATAATTTTAAAGTATATTATTGAAATGTTCCCAGAAAACTACTTGCTTTTTTTACAAATAATTATTGTAATGTTTGTTACTCCCGGAGGACCTAGAGTTTTAATCATGTCTCAGTCAATAAATTATGGTTTTAAAAAAAGTTTATGGACAGCTTTTGGTGATGTGACAGCAAATTCTGTTCAAATGGTATTAGTTCTTTTTGGCTTAAGTGCATTGATAGAAATATTTCCAAATATTGTTTCAGTTTTTAAGTGGGTTGGTATTTCATACATATTATATGTTGCTTTTGGTTTTTTTAAATCTAAAGCAAACTTAGATATTAAAACTGGAAAACAAATTAAATCTAATACTGCTTTATTTAGAGATGGATTTTTTATTGCTTTCTTTAGTCCAAAGGCCATCGTTTTTTTTGCTGCTGTATTTCCAACTTTTTTAACTGGTGAAAATTATATTGCCCACTTTATTATTATGCTGATCAGCTGGGTAACTTTAGATTTTTTAACTCTAGCAATTTACTCAAAGGTAGCTGAAAAAATTATTGATCAATTAAAGTCAAATCCAAAAACATTAAATTATGTTTCTGCTGCAGCGCTTACTGTAATTGCAATTTTTATTGCAATAAAAGTATAATTCAATCAAAAGTTGTTTTTTTTTATTTAGCTTTTGAAGTTGATTACAAATATTTTTAAATGTAATTTTATAAAGTTAATTAACAAAAACAAACAGGGGAGAATATGAAAAATCTATATAGATCTATCTTAACTTTTATCTCTGTACTTGCATTAGTTTTTAGTTTTGGAACTGCAAATGCAAAAGTTGAGGGCGATACAATTGTTCTTGGCGCAGCAGTATCTCTAACTGGAAAATATTCTACAAATGGTGAGCATACCAAAAATGGTTACAACCTTGCCGTTGATAGAATTAATAGCATGGGTGGAGTAAAGGTTGGAGGAAAAAGCTATAAGTTTAAAATCATTTATTATGATGATGAGTCTAACTCAAAAAGAGCTGCTCAGTTAGCAGAGAGACTTATTAAGCAAGATGGTGTTAAATATATGCTTGGACCTTACAGTTCAGGATTAACAAAAGCGATTGCACCAGTAACTGAGGAAAATAAAATTCCTATGGTTGAAGCAAATGGTGCATCAAGATCGTTATTTACTAAAGGATATAAATACTTGTTCGCAGTTTTATCACCTGCAAACCAGTATCTTGAAGTAGCAATCGATCTTGCAGTTGAAAAGAACGGTGGAAAGCCAGTTAGAATCGCGCAAGCTTTCGAGCAAGATGCATTCTCACAAGACGTTAGATTAGGTGTTTTAGATGCAGCGAAAAGAACTGGATCAAAAATCATCATCGACGATAAGCTTCCAAAAGAACTTAATGATATGGCAGCAACTTTAGCAAAAGTTAAAGCTGTAAAGCCAGATGTTCTTGTTGTGTCAGGTCACTCAAAAGGTGCGTTAACAGCGATCAGACAAATTTCAGAAATGAAAGTTGACGTTCCAATGTTAGCAATGACACACTGTGACGCTTCAAAATTAGCTAAACAACATGGTGCAAAATCTGAATTTGCTTTATGTGCATCTCAATGGCATAAAACTTTAACCTACAAAGATAAATTCTTTGGTGATGGTATAAAGTATGACAAAGACTTCACAAAAGCTTACGGTTATGCGCCTCCATACCAAGCAGCAGAATCATCTGCAGCATTATTAGTTTTTAAAGATGCATTTGAAAGAGCTAACTCTTTCGATACTAAAAAAGTTAGAGATGCATTAGCAAAAACTAAAATGCAAACTTTTTATGGAAATATAAAGTTTGGATCAGGTGGACAAAACACGGCAAAGCCAATGGTGCTTTTCCAAGTTATGTGCAAAAGTGGTAAATGTGAAAACGTAGTTGTTGCTCCAACTAAATGGGCAGCGGCTGAGTTAATTCATCCAATACCACCTTGGTCAAAAAGATAATTAAGATATAGAAATTGCCCTCTTCTTAGTTTAGAAGAGGGCAGTTTTTTTTTAAAATGGATTTTTTAGTATTTCAAGTTCCAGCTTTAACAGCCCAGGCAATTCTTGATGGGATTCTTTTAGGAATTTTATTCGCCTTAATTGCTTACGGTATGGCTCTTCAATGGGGTGTGATGAACATTATTAATATTGCCCAAGGAGAACTTGTTATAATGGGTGGGTATATTGCATATTTCATGTACATGTCGGGCATTCATCCTGCTTGGGGTATTTTCGTATCACCCATCATAATGTTTTTTGTAGGAGTATTTATTTATAAACTTGTAATAAACAAAGTCGTTGACCGCGACATGTTTATTTCAATTTTAGCAACATTTGGAATTAGTATTTTAATGATGCAATTAATGAATTTTGGTTTTGGCTCAGATGTTGTTGTTGCACAGTCAGATTTTGGAACAACGATGTTATTTAATAATTCAGTTACACTTCCAAATTCAAAAATTTTCTCAGCAGTTGTAAGTATTGTTTGTGCAGTATTACTTACTATTTATATGAAGAAATCTAAACTTGGTCGTGCAATTAGAGCAACAGCTCAGAATGCAAGGGCAGCAAAAATTTTAGGTGTAGATACTGAAAAAGTTTATGCTTCAACTTTTGGAATTAATGCTGCATTATGTGGTGTAGCTGGCGCATTGGTTGCTATTACATTTACTTTACACCCCTATGTTGGGTTACCTTATACGGTAAGATCTTTCATGATAGTAATTGTAGCAGGTCTTGGTAACTTACCTGGTGTTGCAATGTCTGGTATGGGCTTGGGAGTATTTGAAGAGTTTGCTGATTATTTACTTGGAACAGAGTTTAGAATTGCAACTGTATTCTTTTTATTAGTATTAATTTTAGTTTATAGAAGATTTAAACTTGCCAAAACGAGGGAGTATCTAAAATAAATCAATGTTAGCTTTTACAAAAAGAGAACTTTATATTTGTGGTGCGCTTTTACTTTTTTTATTAGTTGCTCCATTTGTATTCGTTAATTTTAAATTACAATTAGCATTCATGTTAATCCTTATCATTCTTGCAATGACATGGAATATTCAAGGTGGAGAAATGGGATACAATTCTTTTGGAAACATAATGTTTTTTGGAGTCGGAATGTATTTGTGCGCGAGTATGCAAATTGGTTTGTATTTCCCTCTAGCTGAATGGACAGAAAGTGGTGGAGAAAAAACATTCGTTCATGAACCAGATCAATATTTTAAAGGTTTAGCACTAGGTTTAGCCTTTGCTGCTTTAATCCCGCCTATGATTGCTGGTTTAATTGGTTATGGAATTTTAGGATTAAGAGGACATTATTTTGCCATTTGTACTTTAGGAATTGGTATTGCGTCAGGTGAATTGGCAGGTGGAATAGAATTAATTGGAGCTGGACAAGGCATGACAGCCCCACCATTCCCAAAAGGTCTTGGAGATTTAGAAACTAGAGGAGAGTTTTTATATTTCCTATGTTTAATTCTTTTAGTTGCTACGTTTACTTTCATCAGATGGTTATACACGACGAGATTTAGATTAGTTTTAAATGCCATAAGAGACAATGAGGACAAAGCTGAAGCGATGGGTATTGAAACCATGCGTTATAAAATTACTGGTTGGATGATTTCAGCATTTTTCTGTGGTTTAGCAGGAGGTCTTGTAGGAACAATGGTTGGTTACATAGAACCAGTTGAAGTAGCCTTTGATGGAAGAGAAATGGGTGTGTTTATGGTGTTAATGACAATTCTTGGAGGAAAAGGAACTTTATGGGGACCAATAATTGGAGCCACCGCGTTTCATATATTTAAAGAAAGTTTCTGGACTTTATTTTTAGGTTGGCAATACGTAGCTCTTGGAGTTTTAATCATTGTAATCGTTATTTATTTCCCAGAAGGTTTAATGGGATATTTAAGAGAAAAAAAACCAGAGTGGTTCGGTGAAGTTATAGATGAAAAAGATAGAAAGGCTCAGATCAGTTTAGATTAATGGCATTACTTGAAGTCAAAAATGTTTCAAAATCTTTTGGCGGTGTGAAAGCCAATGTTGACATTTCTTTGCAAGTTGAGCAAGGGTCTATTGTTGGTATTATTGGTCCTAATGGTTCTGGAAAGACAACATTATTTAACTCAATAGTTGGAACACATCCAATTGATCAAGGTTCAATTAATTTTGATGGAAAAGAAATTTCTCAGTTAACCATTCCGTCTATTGCAAAATTAGGATTACTTAGAACTTTCCAGCAAACTAGAATTTATGGAAAACTTAACTGCGTTCAAAACATGCTCATTTCTCATAAACCAAGAGATGAAACTGTTTTCACAGTTTTTTCAGGAATACCTACTGATTTAACAGCCAAGGCAGAAGATATTTTAAAATTTGTAGGGCTTTACCAAAAAAGAAATTTAAGGGCTGGGGATTTGTCTTTTGGTCAGCAAAAACTTTTAGAGTTAGCTATGGCACTAATGAGCGATCCTAAAATGTTATTGCTTGATGAGCCAACTGCAGGGATTAACCCTACCTTAATTAATGGTATCATCAAAAGACTAATTTCTGTTAATAAAGAGTACGGTATTACACTTTTAGTGATTGAGCATAATATGAAAGTTATTATGCAATTAGCTCAAAAAATTTTCTGTGTAGCGCACGGTCAACTTTTAGCTGAAGGAAATCCAGATCAAATTAAAAATGATAAGCGAGTAATTGATGCTTATCTAGGAGCACAATAATGGCAGATCAATATTCAGTATTAGGTGCAAAACCAACTAAATCAGATTTAGAAAAATTATCTTCTGGTGAAATACATGTCACAATTGAAGGCTTAACAGCTGGATATGGTAAAATGGAAATTTTGCATAATATAGATTTGTTATGCAGCAAAGCTCAATCACTTTGTTTAATTGGCCCAAATGGAGCAGGTAAGTCAACTATTCTTCATTCTATTTATGGTTTCACAAATATTTTTTCGGGTAAAATTAATATCGATGGAAAAGAAGTTACAAATGTAACGCCAGCTGAAAAATTAAAGTCATTCGGTATTGCGTATATTTTGCAAGATAACTCTGTATTTCCAGATATGACCGTTGAAGAAAACTTATTAATGGGAGGTTATACAAAAGATAAAACAGAAGAAGCTTATGAGGAAGCACAAAGAGTATTAGAAAAATATGAAAGACTAAGAAATAGAAGAAACCAACCTGCTAAAGTTTTATCTGGTGGTGAAAGAAGGCTATTAGAAATCTCTAGAGCTTTGGTTATGAAACCAAGTGTTTTATTAGTTGATGAACCATCAATTGGTTTAGAACCAAGGTACATTGAAATGGTATTTGAAATTTTAAGAGACCTACAACAAAATGAAAAGAAAACTATTATTTTAGTTGAGCAAAATGCGAAAAAAGGTTTGGAATTTGCAGATATTGGATATGTTTTAGTTTCAGGAGAGTTAGCAATTGTTGGTAAGGGTGATGAATTGCTAAATAACCCAGATGTCGGTAGATTATTCCTTGGAGGATAATCTAAATCTTGTTTTCATCGCAATCTTTTAAAGACGGAGTTAAGCACGCCTTTGGTGTTCCAGCCTTAGGACTTGGCTCAAGTATGTTTGCTTTTGGAGCTTTTTTACATAGTGCTGGCTTTGATATTTATCAGAGCTTCTTCTCAACATTTTTTACTTTTGCTTTACCTGGTCAGTTTGTAATGGCAGAGACAATTTTAGCTGGAGGAACTTTGTTAAATATTTTTCTAGCCGTTTTATTAACGAATAGTCGTTTGTACCCAATGACTGTAAACATCACTCCATTAATTAGAAATTCAAACGTTCCTAAATGGAAACAATATATTGGAGCACATTTCATTGCAGTGACATCTTGGTTTAATTTTTTCTCTGTTCAAAAAAATATTAAGGAAGATGAAAAGTTTAATTATTTTCTTGGATTAGGAGGATTTTTGTGGGCTAACTCAGTTGTTTGTACGGTAGCAGGATATTTATTCTCTAATCTGGTTTCTCATGAAATTTTAATTGCTCTTGTATTTATTAATCCAATGTATTTTTTAGTCATGACAGTAAGTAATTTAGAAGAAAAAAAGATTATTTGCTCAATTTTAGTTGGAGCAATTTTAAGTATATTTTTAAATGATGTTTTTCCTGGCTGGTCAGTTTTAATTGCAGGAGTTTTAGCAGGAACATTAGGCTTTTTCATCTTCAGAAAAGAGAATAATGAGTAGTCAATTTATTTATTTATCAATTTTGGTCGCAAGTGTTGGTACTTATTTTTGTAGAGCTTTTGGCATGTTTAGTGCCAAAAATATTAAAGTAGATAGCCCTATTTTTCATTGGATTAGATGTGTCTCTATGGCTGTCATTGCTGCTGTTATTGCAAGAATAGTTTTTTTTCCAGTTGGGATACTAACCGAGTCTACTATGTTGGTAAGAATTATTTGTACCTTAATTTTATTAGTCGTTTATTTTTTATTCAAAAAAAATGTAATATTAGCAGTATCTAGCAGTACAATCTGTTTTGTGATACTAAATCATGTTTTGTAATGAAAAAAGTCACAGGATTAAAAGTTAATAATCATTCATCTAGTCAGAGACTAGTAGATATTAAAATTGAAAATGATTATTTAGATAAAGTTAAAGAACAGTTTGATCAATTTGATTTACTAGATATTGAATACAAACCTTTTTTAAGATTTCATATTACCGATATATTTAACAAAATTTTTAATGAGAAAATTCAAAGTTTAACCAAAACTATTTTATTAAACAGAGATCAAGGAGCATTTGTTATAGGTCCAGAAGAAATGGATCAATCTAAATACGACACTGATTTTTTGGTTAAGCTATCGACGGCACTTACGCATCTTGTTGGTATTCCTAACTTTGATGCAATGTATGGAAAATATTATGCAAGGTTTGAAGTTAAAAATACTGATAATAGTGACAGCTATTTAAGAAAGGCAGCAAAAAAATTAGATCTTCATACAGACGGGACGTACGTCAAAGAAAAAACCGACTGGCTTTTGATGATGAAAATGAAAGAAGAAAATTCAGAGGGGGGAGAAAGTACCTTGTTACATTTAGATGATTGGGAAGATTGTGAAAAATTTTTCACTGACCCGATTGGAAAAGAAAATTTTGTCTGGGGTTCTCCAAAAAGTAAAAATGTAGATTACAAAATAGAACACCCAATTTTTTCTACGGATCAACTAGGAAAACCTATTATTTCATACATTGATCAATTTCCTGAGCCACAAAGCTTAAAACAGGGTTTGTATTTAAATAGTTTGTCAGAGTCTTTAGAGGGAAGTAAAAAACTTATATCTTTTAAATTACCACCTGGTTATGCAATTTTTTCAAATAATTATTTTATGTTACATGGAAGAAAAGCGTTTAAACCTCACCCTAAACTATACAGAGAACTTCTTAGACAAAGAGGTATTTTTTATAAGTGATTAGATTTATAATCTTTTTTTTAATCTTATTTAGTTTAAATAATTTAACAATGGCCGATGAAAAAAAAGCATACTTTGCTGGTGGATGTTTTTGGTGTGTTGAAGAAGCATTTGAAAAAACTGATGGAGTTAAAGAAGTTAAGTCAGGTTATACTGGCGGACATGTAAAAAACCCAACATATGAACAAGTAACATACGAAGAAACAGGTCACTACGAAGCTGTTGAAGTAATTTATGACTCAAATAAAATTTCTTATGATCAACTTTTAGATGTTTTTTGGAAAAATATAGACCCATATGATGCCAAAGGTCAATTTTGCGATAAAGGATCGAGTTATTTATCTGCAGTTTTCTATCAAAATGATGACGAGAAAAAAGCTTATGAAGAGTCTAAAAAAAGGTTGAACAAAAAAGATGTTGCGGAATTTGCTACTCATATAAAAAAATTAGATGTTTTTTATCCAGCTGAAGATTACCACCAAGATTTTTATAAAAGAAATCCATTAAGATATAAGTATTACAAAACTACTTGTGGTCGAGTTCAAAGATTAAAAAAAATCTGGAATTAATGTTTAGAAAAATATTTCAAAATAAAAGGAATAGAAAAAATAATTAAAAATATTCTTAAAAAGTGATGGTAAGTCACAAATAGTGGGTCAATGTTATAGGCTATACTTATAACTACCATTTCGTGCAAACCTCCAGGCGCAAAACTTAGAAATGCTGCCATGAAATCAAAACCTAGAAAAACTTTTAAAAGGTAAGCGAAGATTGCTGCAATACCTAAAAGCAAAACCGAAACAATAAATCCATGTAAAGAATAAAAACCTATTTCTTTAATTGGCAAACCACTCAAACGACATCCAATTGCAGATCCTAGAAATACGAATGCAATATTAATAAAGAAGTCAGGAAACCTTGCAGTTGTTATTTCAAATGTGTAGAAAATTCCACAGAGTATCATAGCCGCTAAAATCGGTGCGGAAGGTACTTTTAATCTTTTTAATCCCATTGATCCTAATTGCGCTATTCCTAATAAAAAAATTAGTTCGAGAAAATATCTCAAACTATAATCTGGATTATTTCCATGTGATGAGATTTCCTGGTAACCAACTTGAGTAACAAACACAAAAGGTAAGATTAATACAATAAACAAAACTCTTGTTGCTTGCGGAATAACAACCTGTCCACTTTCTTTCTTACTATCAGTCATTTGGTTGATTGCTGCAGCTATAACAACAAAAGCACCAGGCAATCCAGCTAATACGGCAACTAGTTTTCTAAATTTACAAACTTTATAAAAATAAAACGCAACTACAATTGAACCAATGATCGTACATACGATCATCGCTATAGATGAATAGATCCATAAATGAATTTTGTATAATAACGTGATATTAAACGATCCAGCTAAAATCACACCAATGATTAAAAGAACTGGTAGGAATATTTTTTTATCAAAAGTTATTTTATAACTTGTGAAAGAAACTAATAAATTAAGAAGTAGTGCGCCTAATAACCAAGGTAAAGGCAAATGAATTAATGTACCTAGATATCCACCTATTACTCCAATAATTACACTTTTGTAACTTTTTTTAATTGCTTTGAAGTATTCAGCCACGTTTATTTATTTCCTTTTTCAATTTTTATATATTTTTTAAAATCTAATAAATTTAAAGTATCACTTGCTTTGTTTTTATATTTAGGAATTGTATTTTTTTTAATCAAATCTAAAGTTTGTTTAGTTGAGTCTATATATCCATTTAATATCTGTTGAGAAAATAAAGCAAATTTAAATTTATTTTTACTTACATCTTTTAAAGTAAATTTTACATTTTGAGTAATGTTAAGCATTAGAGGTATATTTTTTATTTTTTTGTTTATCATGTTTAAATGTTTTATTGAGTTAATGCCGGTGATGAAAATACAATCTGCACCTAACTTTTTAAAATGCAAAGCTCTTTTAATAGCCTCGTCAAGCGAACCTGCAGTCAAAGCATCTGTTCTTGCAACAACTAGGATATTTTTATTTTCTTTTGCAGCGTTAATTGCAGTTTTAACTCTCTCTTTTGCTTCTTTAAGATTCAATAATTTAACATGTTCAGTTAATGCACATCTCTTTGGAAAAACCTGATCCTCTAACACTAGCGCTGAAGCTCCTGCATCTTCTAAATCTTTTACAGTTCTATAGACATTAGCAAGACCACCAAATCCAGTATCTGCATCTACAATTATTGGTAATTTTGTATGGCTACAAATTTTTCTAGTCGCATCAACTAATTCTTTTTGAGTGATTAAACTGGCATCAGGGAAACCTAAGCTCGCTGAAGATAAAGCAAAACCTCCAATAAAAGAAATTTTAAATCCCTTACTCTGGATTAATTTTGCAGACAAAGGATCATGACAAGTAGGAAGATGATAGGTTTTTTTATCTTTTAAATATTTTTTTAAGAGTAAAGTTTTTTTATTCATTTGATAATAATTCTTTTAATTTACTGCGGTAGCTTGATAGTATTTTATAGTATTTTGGCACTGACTTGTTAGTAAAAAATTGTTTCCATCCTGATACACTTATTGTTCCTTTGAAATTATCTTTTTTATCAAAAACAGGTAAAGCTACACTTGCAATATTATCTAGTCTCTCACCTGCAGTAAAAATATAACCTTTTTTATCTATTTGATTTTTTAGTTCTGAATAATCTTCAGTATAAGCTAATAAAACTTTTCCCGTAGCAGATGTTAATTCAAAAGTTGTGCCTTCTACGACATAATGATTTAACTCAGATTTAGAATTTACTCGATATAAGCATACTTTTTTATTTCCAGCTTTTACCCAATAACCTGTTGACTGACCTGTAGCCTCACAAATTTCGCTTAAAATTTCTTTTATTTCATTTCCAATTTTAAAATTTGAATTATAAATTGAACCAAGTTTCCAACTTCCGGGACCCAAGCGGTAACTTCCATTAATTTCATTTTTAATCAGAAAATTATGCTTTATTAGAGAACTACATATTCTTAATATTGTTGATTTATTTAATTGAGTAATCACTGTTAATTCTTTTAAAGAAATACTTTTATTTGCATCATCGAATGAATTTAAAATTTGGAAAGCTTTATCTAATACTTTTATGGTACTCATAATGTTTTACAATGTGAAACATCATTTTATATTATAAAATTTGTTGACAATCTATATTTTTTTTGCAGAACTATATTTTTTATATAAATAGGGGAAATCAAGATGGGCAAAGCTTACACACCAAATATTAAATCAGATAAAGGTAAAAACTTAACTAAATACGTAGCAGAGTTTGTTAAAAAAAATAAATACAACTCAATACCAAAAAAAGTAGTAGAATTAGGAAAGAAACATATTTTAGACGGCTTCGGTTTAGCATTATCAGGTTCAGTCGCAAGGACTGGAGATTACTTATTTAAGCATATTAAACAGAATTCAGCAAAAGGTAGGGCAACTGTAATTGGTTCAAAGATGAAAGTAACCTCGCGTTTTGCAGCTTTGGCTAATGGTACTGGAATTCACTCAGATGATTACGATGATACACAACTTGCTGTACAAAAAGACAGAGTTTATGGCTTGCTTACTCACCCTACGGCACCATGTTTGCCAAGCGCCCTAGCAGAAGGAGAACTAAAAAAAATTAATGGTAAAGACTTTTTGAATGCTTATTTAATTGGTGTTGATGTTGAATGTAAAGTTTCAGAAGCAATGTCACCAAGGCATTACCAGCATGGTTTTCACTCGACTGCAACATGTGGAACTTTAGCATCTGCGTCTGCTGCTGCAAAAATTAGAGGCTATAATGTTGATAAAATTCAGAGATCGCTAGCAATTGCTGCATCATTAAGTGCAGGACTAAGAGAAAACTTTGGTACGATGACAAAACCACTTCACGCTGGAAGAGCAGCTGAGAGTGGAGTTGTTGCTTGTGATCTAGTTGGATATGGATGGTCTGCAACTGATAAAATTTTAGAGTCACCACGAGGTTTTTTCCAAGCTCATGGCGGTGGATATAATTTAAATTCAATCAAAGGTCAGTTAGGAAGACCTTGGACTTTTTCTAAGCCAGGAATTTCAATTAAACCGCATCCATGTGGATCTTTAACACACCCTGGAATGACAAAAATGTTAGAACTAATTTTAAAGCATGACATCAAACCACAAGACGTTGTTAAAGTTGATGTGGGCACAAATCATAACATGCAAAATGCATTAATCCACCATAGACCAACTAATGAGTTCCAAGCAAAATTTAGTATGGAATATTCTATGGCAATTTTATTAGTTCAAAGAAGAGCTTACATACCTGAATATCAAGATAAAAGAATTAATAAGCCAGATGTTCAGAAAATGTTAAGAAAAATTAATTTCTATAAAAATAAAGTTGCTGAGGCTGCAGGTTATGACAAGATGACAACCATTATTGATATTTATCTTAAAAATGGAAAGAAAATATCTGGTAGAGGTGATTTTGGAAAAGGAAGTCCAATGATCCCGATGTCTTATGATGAAGTAGCAGATAAATTCCTAGGCTGTTGTGAATTTGCTAAATGGCCTACTAAAAAGTCAAAGGCAATAATTGAAACTGTAAGACATTTGGAAAAATTAAAGGATATTAGAAAATTAACCAACTTATTATCAAAATAATTATTCATGAAAGTTGCTATACTTGATGATTATCAGGCTATAGCTGATCAACTAGTTGATTGGTCTAGATTTGAAAATAGCTGTGATGTTAAAGTTTTTAACCAGCCGTTTGAGAATGAAGAACATGCTATTGAAAACTTAAAAGATTTTGAGGCTCTCTTAATTATGAGGGAGCGGACACCAATTACAAAGAAATTAATAGACGCGTGTCCAAAATTAAAATTTATTGCAACTAGTGGAATGAGAAATTTGGGTATCGATTTAGATTATGCAAAATCTAAAGGAATAATTGTTTCAGGATCGGAGGGTAATAAAAATCCAACTGCTGAGTTAACATGGGCACTAATTTTAGGATTATCAAGAAATCTTAAACAGGAGTCTGAAAATATGTACCAGGGCTATTGGCAAACAACTATTGGTTTTGAGCTTAAAGGAAAAACTCTTGGAATCATGGGGCTTGGAAAATTAGGTTGCATGGTTGCAAAAGTTGGTAAGGCTTTTGGGATGGATGTTATAGCTTGGAGTGAAAACTTAAAAATGTCACACGCAGAAGAAAATGGTGCTTTGGCAGTTACAAAAGATGAGCTATTTGAAAAGTCAGATTTTTTATCAATACATTATCTCTTGAGTGATAGGAGTAGGAATTTAGTAAAGTATGAAGATTTAGCAAAAATGAAAAAAACAGCTTTTATAATTAATACGTCAAGAGGACCAATAATAAATGAAGATGATTTGATTCAAGCTCTTCAAGAAGAGATAATAGCAGGAGCAGGTTTGGATGTTTATAATATAGAACCACTACCTGAAAATCATAAGTTAAGATTTTTACCTAATGTTTTGTTAACGCCTCATATTGGATATGTAACAGTTGATAATTATATGAAATGGTACACTCAAATGGCAGAAGATCTTCAGGCTTTTATAGATGGAAGCCCAATAAGAGTTTTGAATTAAAAAATAAAATTATATTTTTTTCCAAATACCTTCAGCTGTAGCTAAAAGCTTATCGTCACACTTAATTTCTCCATACATAAAGATTAGTGTATTAGTGTGTTTTTTTATTTTTGCATATCCAATAATTTTATCTCCAGCTTTTGATCCTCCAATAAAATTAGTATTTAAGCTAATGGTCACTGCTCTACCTTTAATAACTTGATGTGCTGAGGTACCCATGCCTGAGTCCAGCATCGACATAACAAAACCACCATGAGTTACACCACCGGCGTTCATATGAAATTCTTTGATAGTAGTAGTAAACTCAAATTCAGTATCTGATATTTTCCTAAACTCTAATCCACCGTTGTGTTTCATAAAACCAACTTTGCTTATATTTCTAAAATTCTCAGTCATTGATTATTTATGTTCATTTAAAATTTTATTAGTTTTACCAGTTAGTACATCAGTTCTTGTTGCATTAGCATTTGCATATGTCCAATAAATTTTTAATTTCTCTTTTTTTTTGTTCATGAAACGATGTGGAATTTTAGCTGGTATCCAGCTAACTTCTCCTTTTTTTAGAATATATTTTTTTTTATTAATTTCAGCTATAGCCGTACCTTCAAGGATCATCACAGCTTCCTCACAGTTATGATAATGTAAGTTAATAGATTTATTTTGTGGAATTATTGTTATTCCACTAATCATTTTTTTTGATCCCTGTTTTTTGTTAATAAAAATTTTAGTTTTTACGCTACCAAACCTTTTAATGGGTTTAATTTTTTGTTCTTTAAAAATTTTTTCTTTAATTTGTTTCATTTTTTTCAATATATATATAAAAAGTTGAAAATGAGTAATCTTAAATTTTTAGTATTAGAGGGCGATGGAATTGGTCCTGAAATTGCAAAAGCATCAGTTGATGTATTACAAGCAGCACTAAAACTATATGATTTAAAAGTTAATCTCGTATATGAAGAAATAGGTTTTGCTTCTTTGAAAAAACACAAAACAACTTTTAGAAGTGAGGTTTTAAAAATAGCAGAAAAATGTGACGGTATGATTTTAGGTACCTGTTCTCACAATGATTATCCTCCGACTGAGGAAGGCGGTTTGAACCCATCAGGGGTAATCAGAAAATATTTTGATTTATATGCAAATGTAAGACCAGCAAAAAATAGACTGGGAAAATTAGAAAGATTTCCAATGGGTATTGATTGCTTAGTAATGAGAGAAAATACAGAGGGATTTTATTCAGACCGTAATATGTTTAAAGGGGTAGGGGAATTAATGCCAACACCTGATGTAGCGATTTCCATTAGAAATATCACCAGAAAAGGCTCAACTAGAGTTGCAGAAATTGGGTTTAAGTACGCAATGGAAAGAAGGAAAAAATTAGTAGCAATCCATAAAGCAAATGTACTTCGCTATAGTGATGGTTTATTTTTAGAGTGCGCAAGGCAGGTCTCTAAAAAATATCCTGAGGTAGAGTATAAAGAGCAAATTGTAGACTCAATGTCTGCAATGTTAATTAGAGATCCTTCTGTCTTTGATGTTATTTTAGCTACAAATTTATTTGGAGACAATCTTTCCGATGCAGCTTCTGAAATAGCTGGAGGCCTTGGTTTAGCAGAATCGATAAATGCAGGTGAAAATTATTGTATTGCCCAAGCCCAGCACGGATCAGCTCCTGATATTGCAGGTAAAAATATTGCAAATCCAGTATCATTAATTGGATCTACTGCAATGATGTTAGACTGGTTGGGTAAGAAAAATAATAATCAACAATTAAAAGAAATTGCGCAAATGATCGAAGATGCAATTGATAAAACTATAATCAATCCAAAGACAAGAACATCAGATATTGGTGGAAATTTATCAACTACTGATTTTACAGATGTATTAATTTCTAATTTAAAAAAATAATTTTTAATTTTAATTTTTTGGCTTGAACTTTAGCGCTTTACCGTTGTTACAAAACCTTTTACCAGTTGGCTCTGGACCATCATCAAATATATGCCCATGATGACTACCACATTTTGCACAATGATACTCTGTTCTAGGATAGCCTACGTGATGATCTGTTTTAGTTTCAAATACCTCTGGTTTACTTTCAAAGAAAGATGGCCATCCACTCCCGCTTTCATATTTTTTCTCAGAATCAAACAATAAAGTATCACATCCGGCACAATGATATGTCCCTGTCCTTTTTTCAGAATTTAATTTACTACTACCTGGAGGTTCAGTTCCTTCTTCGCGCATAATCAGAAACTGTTCTTGATCTAAAATTTTTCTCCATTCTTCAATATTTTTATTTTTAAAATCTGACATCGATTTCAAAATAGATGAATGATTTCATATTGTAAAATAATTTTTCTCTTTCAAATAAAATAAATTATATTAAATACTCACCCATGATCAAATATGATGTCATCGTCGTTGGAGCAGGTAATGCCGCACTATCATCTGCGCTGGCAGCAAAAGATAATGGTGCAAAAAACATTCTAGTATTAGAAAAAGCTTCACAAAAAGAACGTGGCGGAAATAGTAGATATACTAATGGAGCATATAGATTTGCCTATAATGGATTTTCAGATTTAAAAAAAATTATTCCAAGTTTAAAAAATTCAAACAGTATAGATTATGGGAAATATACTGTGAGTGACTTTTTAAAAGATATGAAAAAAGTAACTGACGGTAAAACTGATAAAGTATTGTCAAAAACATTGACCTCAAAAAGTTTTGAAACAATTCATTGGCTAAGTAAAAAAGGTTTGAAGTTTAAACCAATAGAAGGTCGACAGTCTTTTAAAATAAATGGAGTAATGAAATATTGGGGTGGCTTAACATTAGAAGTTAATGGTCAAGGTGAAAAACTAGTGGATTCATTATTGAAAATTACAAAAAAAAACGGAATCAAAATTCAATATGATTCAGCGGCCACTGATTTAATTTACGAAGATAATCAAATTAAAGGTGTAGAAGTATTATATAAAAACAAACCTCAAAAAATTTATGCCCAGTCAGTTGTATTAGCTTGTGGAGGTTTCGAGTCCAGCTCGGAAATGAGAACACGATATTTAGGACCAGGCTGGGAAATGGCTAAAGTTAGAGGAACAAAGCACAACACCGGAGATGGTTTAACTATGGCTTTAAAAGTAGGAGCTTCTCCTTACGGAAATTGGTCAGGCTGTCATGCGGTATTTCACGATATGAATGGACCTGAGTTTAGTGATTTAAAAATAAGTAATAAGTATAGAAAAATTAGTTACCCTTGGGGGATTGTTTTAAATGCAAATGGAGAAAGATTTGTTGATGAGGGTGAAGACTTTAGAAATTATACTTACGCTAAATTTGGAAGAGAGGTCATAAAACAACCAAATCAGATTGGTTGGCAAATCTTTGATCAAAAAGTCAGACACATGCTGTATCCAGAATATGATGTAAAATCTGCAACTATGGTTAAAGCTAAAACAGTTGAAGAATTAGTAAAAAAACTTTCAGGAGTTAACAGCGCTAAAGCTTTACAGACAATCAAAGAATATAATGAGTCTGTTAGAGACGATATTAAGTATGATCCAACAATTAAAGATGGAAGATGTACGGAAGGATTAAAAGTAAATAAAACAAATTGGGCAAATAAAATAGATCAAGCTCCTTTTTATGCGTACGGCGTTACATGTGGTATTACATTCACATTTGGTGGCTTAAGAGTAAATAATAAGTGCCAAGTATTAAATAAAGTCATGAAACCTATTAAAGGTCTTTATGCTGCTGGAGAGATGATAGGTGGAATTTTCTATTTTAATTATCCAGGCGGAAGCGGTTTAACCTCAGGAGCTGTATTTGGTAAGATTGCAGGACAATCTGCAGCAAGAGTTTAAATAGGACTCTTAATTTTGTACTGACTAGCTAGTTTTTTTAATTCAATTACTGTTTCTTTAGATAAATTAATACCTGATCTTTTTAATCTCATTTCGTCAAGATACTCTGGCTCACCAGGATGTAAAATTTTTTTAAAACCTTTAGCTTTTTTTAGTTGTTTAACTTGTTTAATTCCATATTCAATTTTTTTAATAAAACTTTTATGAGATTGAAAAAGATTTGTTCGCATGCAAATCATTAGATGCCCTACATTTGCTGGACCAGAAAAATCATTAATTGCATTTTTAACTTTTCCACTATGATTAGCGCCAGTAAATATACCTGCAACAATATCCATCATCCAAGATAATCCCGCACCTTTCATACCACCAAATGGCAACATAATACCTTCAAATGCTTTTTGCCCATCATTTGTTGGTTTGCCAAATTTATCTAAAGCATAACCGAATGGGATTTTAATATTATTTTGAGCTGCAAATTTTAATTTTCCTCTTGCAACTGATGATGAAGCCATATCTAAAATAAATGGTTTATTTTTATTTTTTGTAGGACAACCAAATGCAAATGGACTTGTTCCAAAAAAAGGTGCCATAGCACCGTGAGGTGGAAGCGCTTTAGATGCATTAGTAAAAACCCAGGATATACAATTATTTTTAGCAGCAAATTCTAAATAATTAGCAGCCATTCCAAAATGATTACTATTGCTTATTCCTACTAAACCAATTCCATTTTTTTTAGCAAGCTGGACACATTTTTTCATTCCTTCATTTGCAGAAATAAATCCGAGTCCGTTATCACCATTTAAATGAAATGCACTTTGTGAAATTTTTTTAAATTTTAATTTTGGTTTTGTGTTAGCGGCATTTTTATTTAATCTTTGAATGTACACTGGAAGTCTTACAATACCGTGAGACCACACCCCTCGCTCATCTGCTCTTACCAACATTTTAGATACAACTTTTGCGTTAGCAGAGCTCAATCCTATTTTTTTTAATATTGCTTCAGTAAATGATTTCAGCTTTGAATTTAATATTTTTTGCATTGCATTATCAAATTACATTTTTGACTGTTGTTTTGCATTGTGAAATTTGTTTATTAATCCTTATTATTAGATTTAATAATAACAAACTTAACACAGGGGAATATATAATGTTAAATAAATTAATCGCTACATTAGTTGCTTCTGTCATGATGATTTCTTCTGCTTTTGCAGTGGATTATTCTGGCAAAACAGTAACAATGTGGATTCCATTTAAAGCCGGCGGTGGATCTGATACTTGGGCAAGAGCTTTAGCTCCAATCTTAAGTAAAAGTTTACCTGGTAATCCTTCAGTTGTAGTAAAAAACGTAACTGAAGGAAAAGCAATCGGTGCTTCAAACAAATATTTTGCTGAACACGGTAAAGACAAAGACGGTATTGTAGTATTTGGTACTTCAGGATCTGTACAATTACCTTTTATCTTTAAAGATAAAAGAGTTAGATACAGATACAAAGATATGTATCCAGTATTTGCAAGTGGTACTGGTGGAGTTGTTTACGTAAGAAGCGATTCTGGAGTTAAAGATATCATAAAAGATTTTAATAAAATAAAATCTTCTAAGTTAGTATATGGATCTCAAGGTAAAACATCTTTAGATGCAGTTCCAATTTTAGCTTTTGATATGTTAGGTATGGATACGAAAGTTGTTTACGGAATGAAAGGTAGAAAAGGCGGAAGAGCTGCTATCCTTAGAGGCGAAACAACAATTGATTATCAAACAACTGCTTCATATTTAAAACACGTAAAACCATTAGTTGGAAAAGGTGAAATGGTGCCTTTAATGACTTGGGGTGCTTTAAAGGATGGAAAAGTAGTTAGAGATCCTAATTTTCCAAATTTACCATCATTCCCAGAGGTATACGAAAAGGTTACTGGTAAAAAATTTAAAGGTACTGAAGCTAAAGCTTGGACTGCAATGTTTACAGCAGGATTTGCAACACAAAAATATATCATGTTGCCAAAATCTGCAAAAAGCAGTGTGAAAAAAGCTTGGACTAAAGCTGCAGCAAATATTGTTAATGATCCTTCAGCAATGAAAGTAATTAACAAGAAGCTTGGAAAATACGACCAAGTTACAGGTAAAGCATTGAAGCCAGCTCTTAAAAAAGCAACTTCAATTGACTCTGCTTCAAACAAGTTTTTACAAGCTTGGAAAGCTAAGAAGTAATTTCTAAATATTAGAGGGGCAATTATTTGCCCCTCTAAATCATATGAATCAAAACTCTGATATAGTTTTAAAAGATCATAAAATCTTTTTTGTAGGTGGTGTAGATTTTAAAAAAAATAATAAGATTTTTAAAAGAGGACAAATGTATGTTGAAGCCTTTAAGCCAAAAAATTCAAATGGAAAAAAAATTATTTTAATTCACGGTGGTGGCCAATCAGGTGCAGGATTTATTTCAACTGCTGATGGTCGAAGAGGTTGGTTACATAATTTTTTAGATAAAGGCTATGAAGTTTACATAGTTGATCAACCAGGTAGAGCAAGATCTGGTTATTCAGAAAATTTATATGGCAAATACTTGGAAAGGGAAACAAATTTAGATGATGCTGAAAGACGCTTTACAGCAATGGCTGTAAAAGGAAATTGGCCTCAAGCAAAGACACATACACAGTGGCCTAGTAATGGCCTTAGAGGAGACCAGGTTTTTGAACAGTACATGGCCTCACAAGTAAATACGATGGCTGATAGAATTGATATTGAAGAAATGTCTAAAATTGCATTGTCAGACTTAATCGATCAGATAGGCGATACGGTAGTTTTGGGTCATAGCCAAGGAGGACCATTTTGCTGGCTTGCTGCTGATGTTAGGCCGAAACAAGTAAAAGCATGTGTTGCCGTAGAACCTAACGGTCCACCTTTTTTTAATGTGTCTTATGGAGGTATTCAACATTCGCACTTAGATAAACAAACTTTTAAAAAGAATGATTTTGATAAAGATTGGTACCAAACTAGTTCAGAACCAGATAGACCAAATGGTATAACCTATTCTGCATTAACATATGATCCACCACTCAAACAAGGTGAAAAATTAATACCAGAGATTGATACTCAAAAAACGCCAGATAATTTAGTACAATGTTTTTTGCAAAAAGAACCTGCAAGAAAACTAGTAAATTTATCTAAAACCAAAATCTTAATTTTAACTGCAGAGTCTTCATATCATGCACCATACGACCATGGGACCAGTAATTTTTTAAAACAAGCCGGTGTTAATCATGATTTTATACGATTAGAAGATCATAAAATAAAAGGTAATGGTCATATGATGATGCATGAAAAAAATAGTAATGAGGTATCTAATTTTATTATGAATTGGCTTGATAAAAATTATGGATAAAAAATTTGATAGAATTATTTTAAAAATAAGGTTTATATCCACATCAACTTATTCTAAATTAAATGATTGAATCTCTCTTAAGTGCACTTGTTACAGTTTTATCAGGTCAATCTTTTTTCTTTTTAATATTAGGTGTCGTTATTGGATTAATTGTTGGTGTCATACCAGGATTTGGTGGAACAGTGGGCTTGTCTTTATTGCTTCCATTTGTTTTTGGAATGGAACCAATTTCAGGAATTGCAATGATGATGGGTTTACTTTCGGTTGTAGCCACCTCTGATACATTTCCTGCCGTATTAATTGGTGTGCCAGGTTCTGTATCTGCACAAGCTACTGTAATGGATGGTTTTCCACTTGCGAAAAAAGGACAAGCGGCTCGTGCTTTATCCGCAGCTTTTTTTGCTTCATTATTTGGCGGTTTATTTGGGGCAACACTACTAACAATGATTATTCAAATCGCTAAACCTATAATATTGGCATTTGGAACTGGTGAGATGCTGATGCTTGCGATTTTTGGAATTTCAATTGTAGGAACTCTTACAGGTTCAAGTATTGCAAAAGGTTTAGTAGCTGCATGCCTTGGTTTAATTATAGGAGCGATTGGTATTGCTCCTGCTACTTCAGAATATAGATTGGATATGAGTACATTCTTAGATGTTCATAATCCTGTTGTTTCATATTTAAGTGGTGGGATACATTTGATGGTAATTGCAATATCAATTTTTGCTGTTCCTGAAATAGTTGAATTATTAAGAACAAATAAACCAGTCAGCGAAAAAGCAAGTTTAGAAAAAACTGGATGGGCACAAGGTTTTAAAGATTTTTTAGCAAATAAGTTTTTGGTTTTAAGATGTTCGTTTATTGGAAGTTTAATTGGGATGATACCAGGCATTGGTGGTTCATGCATTGATTGGATAAGTTATAGTCATGCGAAAACAACTGTAAAAGATGCTGATAATTTTGGAAAAGGAGATATCAGAGGTGTTATCGGTCCAGAATCTAGCTCTAATTCAAAAGAAGGTGGAGCATTAATACCAACATTATTATTTGGAATCCCGGGCTCTGGTGGAACAGCGGTATTAATGGGCGGGTTAATTTTACTTGGCGTTGATCCTGGAATACAGTTAATTGAAACAAAATTAGACCTTGTTTACACAATAATTTGGTCTTTAGCAGTCGCAAATATTTTTGGTGCAATTATTTGCGCAACATTGGCTAAACCAATTTCAAATCTAACAACTATTAATTTTACTTTATTAGCTCCTTTTTTAATTTCTCTAATTTTGTTTGCTATTTTTAACTCTACAAGGTCTTGGGGAGATTTGATTTTTGCTCTTATGATTGGAGTAATAGCTGTGTTTATGAAGAGATTTGATTACTCAAGAGTAGCGTTAATGATTGGGTTTGTTTTGAGCGATGGAATTGAAACAAATTTATATCAAACTATGCAGTTTTATACTTTTGGAGAATTGATAACTCGTCCAATATTTATAGTCTTGATAATTATTGCGCTATTATCAATTTACTCAGGAATTGTTGTGATTAAAAAATCTAGACAAATCAAAGGTGATGAGGTTTCGGCATTTAATTTCTCAAAAACTCCGCAGTGGATCTTTGTTATCCTTATGATGCTTATTTCAATTGGAACATTTTTAGCAACTAAAAACTTAGAATATTTAGGCATGGTTTATCCAGTCTCTGTTTCAGTAATAATGTTTGTTTTATCATTTGTCATTGCAGTTCAAATGTACTTTTCAAATGAATATTCTTCAGTTTTATTTGACAACGAGCAAAGTCTTTTAAAACAAAAAGATCTTAGACCTTTTTGGTTACCTATATTTTGGTTTATCTCACCCCTATTATTATCAATATTTATTGGCTTTTATATTTCTATAGGATTGTTTGTAATAATATTCTTAATTAAGATAGCTAAAGTTAATTTAAGAAAATCTATAATTGGAGGTATTGGGGTATGGATTGTCCTAGCGTTAATTTCACATTTTATGGTAATGGATTTTCCTCCAGGAATAATTCAAAGTTTTATAGAATTACCTTGGCCAATTAACTAAATTATGACTGATCAAATTAAAATTCCGTGTTTGTTTATGAGAGGTGGAACCTCAAGAGGTCCATATCTTTTAAAATCCGATTTACCAGAAGATTTAAATCAAAGAGATAAAATTTTATTAGCTATCATGGGATCACCTGATGTTAGGCAAATTGATGGAATAGGCGGAGCTGATCCAGTAAAAAGTAAAGTCGCCATATTATCAAAATCAGATGAAGAAGGTGTTGATGTGAATTATCATTTTGCGCAGGTTAAAATAGATGAACCGATTGTAGATACAAAGCCATCTTGCGGAAATATGTTAATTGGAGTTGGACCAGCTTCTATTGAAAGAGGCTTAGTTAAAGCAATCAATGGTGAAACAAAAGTAACAATTCGTGATGTAAATACTGGAATGAAAATAGAAGAAATTGTTCAGACACCAGGTGGAGAGGTTTCTTATGACGGTGATTTTAAAATTGATGGAGTTCCAAACTCTGGAACACCTGTTGAAATTAGATTTTTAGATTCAATTGGATCTAAAACAAAAAAACTTTTCCCCACTGGAAACAAAATAGATAAAATTAATGGGAAAGAATGTTCGCTCGTTGATGCTGCTATGCCAGTAGTTTTTTTCAGAGCAACAGATTTTGGCGTCACTGGAAATGAAAGTCACTTGGAATTAAATCAAAATCAAAACTTAATTGATGAAATGGGTAAAATAAGAATAGAACTTGGAAAACGAATTGGATTTGGAGATGTAAGTAAATCTGTGATTCCAAAAGTAGCTTTAGTGTCAAAACCAGATAAAGGTTCTATTAAATCAAGATATTTTATGCCATGGAGCTGTCATAACGGATATGCTATCACAGGATCAATTTGTTTAATGGCTGCCTCAAAATCAAGAGGCACTATTTGTTCTGAGTTTTATTCAGATTATTCTGATAAAGGTTCATTTGAAATTGAACATCCAACAGGTATTTCAAAACTAAATTTAGAAATTGATTATAAAGGTGATGAAATTGTAAATTTAGTTGCTGGAACAACTAGGCACGCTAGACTAATCATGTCTGGAGACGTGCACGTTCAAAAAAGTAAGTTAAAATAACAATAAAGTTAAATCATAGGTTGTTGGTAGATGTTTATGCCACAGGGTAATTACTGCTCTAATTCTTGATTTTATTGTCTTATTTCAATATTTAGCTGTTCATGAAAAGTTTAGATAGTTTTAAGTCTTTATCAGACTTGCAAGTTGGTTCCAAAAAATTCAAATATTACAATCTTAAAAAAGCAGCACGAAATGGTTTAGATGGTACTGAAAAATTACCAAAATCATTAAAAGTTGTTTTAGAAAACCTTTTAAGATTTGAAGATGATCTATCAGTTAATAAAGATCAAATTTTAGCTTTAAAAGAATGGCTAAAAAATAAGAAGTCGCCACAAGAAATAGCATACAGGCCCGCAAGAGTTTTATTACAAGACTTTACTGGTATTCCTGCGGTAGCAGATTTAGCTGCAATGAGAGAAATAGTAAAAGAAAAAAACAAAGACCCTAATAAGATTAATCCATTATCACCAGTTGATCTAGTAATTGATCATTCAGTTCAAGTTGATATCAATGGATCTAAAGATGCGCTTCAAAAAAATGTTGAAAAAGAATTTGAGAGAAATGGTGAGAGATATTCTTTTTTAAAATGGGGACAGCAAGCTTTTAATAATTTAAGAATCGTCCCTCCAGGAACTGGAATTTGTCACCAGGTTAATCTTGAATTTTTATCAAAGGTAGTTTGGACAGCAGATGTAAATGGAGAAACATATGCTTATCCAGATACACTAGTTGGAACAGACAGTCATACAACAATGGTTAATGGATTATCTGTTTTAGGTTGGGGCGTAGGTGGTATTGAAGCTGAAGCAGGAATGTTAGGACAACCTATATCAATGTTACTTCCTGAAGTTATTGGATTTGAAGTTAAGGGAAAATTACCTGAAGGTACAACTGCGACTGACTTAGTTTTAACAGTTGTTAAAATTTTAAGAGACAAAGGAGTTGTAGGAAAGTTTGTTGAATTTTATGGAGAAGGCTTAAAGAATCTTACATTAGCAGATAGAGCTACGATTGGAAATATGGCCCCTGAGTATGGAGCAACTTGTGGCTTCTTCCCAATTGATGATGAGACAATAAAATATTTAGAATTATCTGGTAGAGATAATGAAACGATTGAACTTGTAAAACTTTATGCAAAAGAACAAGGTTTGTGGGCTGATGATAATACAGTTTATACTGATACGGTATCTCTTGATATGTCAACTGTGGTTCCAACAATATCTGGACCTAAAAGACCACAAGATAAAGTATTGCTAACAGAAGCTGCGGCTACGTTTAAAAATGTTTTAAAAGATATTTCAAAAAGAGATAACCCTAAGTCTGTTAAAGTTGAAAACAATGATTTCGAACTTGAAGATGGAAAAATCGTTATTGCAGCAATTACGTCTTGTACCAACACATCAAATCCAAGTGTTTTAGTTGGCGCTGGAATAGTTGCAAAAAAAGCAGCAGAGTTAGGATTAAAATCTAAGCCTTGGGTCAGAACTTCATTAGCTCCAGGTTCTCAAGTTGTTACGGACTACTTAAACAAAGCGGGCCTTACTCCTTATTTGGATGAATTAGGATTTAATACTGTTGGTTATGGTTGCACGACTTGTATTGGTAATTCTGGTCCATTACCGGATGAGATTAATAATGCAATTTTAGATAATGATTTATTAGCTGTTTCAGTTTTATCTGGAAATAGAAACTTTGAAGGTCGTATTAGTCCAGTGGTCAAAGCTAACTTTTTAGCATCACCACCACTTGTTGTAGCTTATGCAATTGCAGGATCAATGAATGTTGATTTATACAAAGATCCAATTGGACAAGACAAAGATGGAAAAGATGTATTCCTAAAAGATATATGGCCAACAAATAAAGAAATTGAAGATACCCTAATGTCTTGCTTGGATGCCAATATGTTCAAATCTAGATATTCAAAAGTTTCAGAAGGCCCTAAAGAATGGCAATCAATTACTTCAGAAGAATCGAGTATTTATTCATGGGACCCAGGTTCAACTTATGTAAAAAAACCACCATTTTTTGATGGTATGCCAGATGAACCAGAAGGTTTTAAAGAAATTAAAGACGCAAGACCATTATTAATTCTAGGAGATATGATTACAACTGATCATATATCACCCGCAGGATCTATTCCAAAAGATAGCCCAACAGGTAATTATTTTATGGAACATCAGATTCTTCAAAAAGATTTTAACTCCTATGGAGCAAGAAGAGGAAATCATGAAGTGATGATGAGAGGAACTTTTGGAAATATACGAATTAAAAATGAAATGGCTCCAGGTACTGAAGGAGGATTTACTAAAATTTATCCTGAAGGAAAAGATGTAACGGTTTTTGATGCAGTCATGGAATATAAAAAAAGAGGAACACCACTAGTTGTTGTTGGTGGAAAACTTTATGGAACAGGATCTTCAAGAGACTGGGCTGCAAAAGGTACTCAATTAGTAGGAGTTAAAGTTGTTATTGCTGAAAGTTTTGAAAGAATTCATAGATCAAATTTAGTTGGAATGGGAGTTTTACCGTTACAATTTAAAGAAGGCATGGATAGAAAAAGTTTAAAATTAGTTGGATCAGAATTGATTACAGTTATTGATGTGGAGAAAGGTTTAAAACCTCTTCAAGATGTTAAAGTTGAAATCAAATATGCTGATGGAACTGCAAAAACTATAGATACGACTTGTAGAATTGATACGGATAATGAAGTTTTATATTACATTAATGGTGGAATTCTTCAGTATGTTTTAAGAAACATGCTACAATAGCATGCATGATACCAGATAGTTTTAAAAAAATAACAATTCAAAATCAAGATTATGATGTTGCTGATATTAGCAACATAAATGATATTGAGAAAATTCCATTTTCTTACAGAATTTTAATTGAAAATATTATCAGACAAAGTTTACTTGGAAGAAACAAAAACGCAAATCAACAAGTAAAATTTATTTTGGAAAATAAAATTGGTTCTGCAATTAATTTTGCACCAAACAGAATTTTAAGTCACGATATTTTAGGAAAAGTTATGCTAGTTGATTTTTTAGCATACAGAGAAGCTTTACAAAAAAAAGGTATTAGTTCTGATTCAATTCAACCTGATGTTCCAGTTGATGTTGTTATTGATCACTCTTTGCAAGTTGATTTTTTTGGTAATGATGAAGCTAAAATTAAAAATTTACAAAAAGAGTATGAAAGGAATTCTGAAAGATTTTCTTTTCTAAGATGGTGCTCAAAATTTTTAGATAAAGTAAACGTCATACCTCCGGGAGTAGGAATATGTCACCAAGTCAATATTGAATATTTATCAAAAGTTATTTGGCGAGAGAAAAAACAAGGTCATAATTTAATGCATCCAGACACATGCATTGGAACAGATAGCCATACTCCTATGGTTAATGCAATTGGTGTAATGGGTTGGGGTGTTGGAGGTGTTGAGGCAGAAATATCAATGCTTGGTAGAACTATTCCAATGACGGTGCCCGAGGTTGTCGGAGTTAATTTAAAAAATAACTTAAAAGAAGGTATCACTTCAACGGACTTAGTTTTGTATATCACTAAATTGTTAAGAGAGAACAAAGTTGTTGGAAGTTTCATAGAGTTTTTTGGGGATGGTGTTGAAAATTTAACAGTTGGCGACAGAGCTACTATTTCTAATATGGCACCAGAATATGGTGCAACGAATGTTTTGTTTCCAGTAGATAATTCAACTTTAGATTATTTAAAAATGACTGGCAGAACAGATGAGGAGATTAAAATTGTTGAAGAATATTCTAAAAATCAAAAACTTTGGAGAAATCCTGGAGATGCTCCAATGTATAATAGAGTTTTAGAGTTAGATCTTGATTCAATAACCCCATGTGTTTCTGGCCCAAAAAACCCTGAGGATAAGATTAATCTAGATCAATTCTCAAGTTTGGCAAATGAACATTCGCAAATGCTTTACAAAAAAGATTTGCGTAATGAGGAATTTGAAGTTCCTAAACTTAGTTTTAAAATTAAAGACGCAGACATAATGATTGCAGCGATAACAAGTTGTACAAATACTGCAAACCCTAAAAATGTGATTGCAGCAGGACTGATTGCTAAAAAATTAGTAGAGCTTGGGATCAAGAGAAATGAAAAAGTTAAAACATCTTTTGCACCAGGGAGCAAAGTTACTGCCGAAATTTTATCACAAACAGGTTTGCAAAAATACTTAGATGAGCTTGGTTTTAACATGGTGGGTATTGGTTGCACGACTTGTAACGGGAGTTCAGGACCATTAGACGACAATATTGCAAATACTATTGAGAAAGAAAAAATTTTTTCAATTGCCGTTTTGTCTGGAAATAGAAATTTTCAAGGTAGAATTCATCCAAATATTAGAGCATCCTACTTGGCATCACCAGGTTTAATAGTTTTATTTTCTATTTTAGGGACAATAAAAAAGGATTTAACAAAAGATAGCCTAGGAAAAGATAAAGACGGTAAAGATGTTTATTTTAAAGATGTGTGGCCATCAAATGAAGGCGTAAATAAAATTATTAATCAATTTTATAAATCAGAGACTTTTAGTGAAAAATATAAAGAGGTAAATGATGGAGGAGATCTTTGGGAAGGTCTTCAAGTTTCAAACTCTAGTAACTATGATTGGCCAGAAAGTACTTATATAAAAAAACCTCCTTATATGAGTAATGCTGAAAATAATGTCATTAAAGATATTAATTTAGCAAGACCTATCGCTCTTTTAGGAGACTCTGTAACAACAGATCACATATCTCCATCTAGTGTAATTACAAAAGGAACTGCAGCTTGGGATTATTTAACTGAATTAGGATTAGATCCAAAAGACTTTAATAATTATTTAACAAGAAGAGCAAACCACGAGATTGTTGCACGATCTACTTTTGCAAGTTTAAGATTACGAAATCTCATGACCCCTGATCAGGAAGGAAGTATTACGGTTAAGTATCCTGAGAATAAAACTATGAGACTTTATGAAGCCGCGATGGGTTATCAAAAAGAAAACAAAGAAATTATTGTTTTAGCTGGAGAAAACTATGGATGTGGATCATCCAGAGACGTTGCAGCTAAAGGTCCATTATTAATTGGTGTTAGAGCTATAGTTGCCAAAAGCTTTGAGAGAATTCACAGATCAAATTTAGTTGGAATGGGATTATTACCTTTAGAGTTCGAAAAAGGACAGGGTATAGATGAATTAAAGATAATGAGTACTGATCAATTTAGTATCATTGGTTTAGATAGAATTAGTAATGATAATAAAAAAGTTACGATGAAAATTCACAAAGATAGTGGCGATGTAATAGATGTGAAATTAAATGTTAGGCTAGATGTTCCTGAAGAAGTTACATTTTGGAAAAATGGAGGTATTTTGCCTACAGCTTATAAGGAAGCCTAATGGGTCAAAACTGGATTAAAGCAACATATTATAGGGGCGGAACTAGCAAAGGAGTTTTCTTTCAAAAAAAAGATTTACCAACACAAGATGAAAAAGAATTAAATAAAATTTTCTTAAAAGTTATTGGAAGTCCCGATCCAAATGGAAGACAATTAAATGGCATGGGTGGCGGAGTTTCTTCAGTATCAAAATGTGTAATTATCAGTCCATCTGAAAGAGATGACGCAGATGTTGATTATAATTTTATTCAAATTGCAGTAGATCAACCAATTGCAGAGTGGAATAATAATTGTGGAAATTTATCAGGTGCCGTTGGTCCGTATGCTGTTCAAGAGGGTATTATAAAACCAAAAGAGGGTGAAAATAAAATAAGAATTTATCAAGTTAATACTGATAAAATTATTCATTCAACTTTTAATGTTAAAGATGGAAAACCTGAAATTGAAGGTGATTATACTATCGCTGGTGTTTATGGTGAAAGCTCAAAAGTTAGACTTGATTATTTAGAGCCAGGTGGATCTGGTACTGGTAAATTATTACCAACGGGAAATGTTGTAGATGAAATTGAAATTGATGGATTTGGAAAAATAAAAGTTAGCGTTGTTGATGCTGCTACACCACTAATTTATATTCAAGCAGAGGATTTAGGCCTTAAAGGAACCGAAAGTCCTGATGAGCTCGATGGTAATGTGGAAAAAATGGAAATCATTCAAAAGATAAGAAGAAAATGTGCTTTCATGACTGGTTTATCAAAGTCAGAACATGAAGCTCCAATGAATACTCCTCGTATTGGTATTGTTACATCACCTAAAGATTATATCAGTTTAGATAAATCAAATATTAAAGGTGATGATCAAGATATTACCGCAAGAATGTTTTCAATGGGAAAAACTCATAAAGCTATTATGGGTACCGCTGGAGTTAATATAGGAGTTGCAGCAGCAATTGAAGGTACAATTCCAAATTTAATCAAAAGAAAAGGCTCAAATCCTTTAGAACTTAGAGCTGGAAATCCATCGGGAGTTATGACTGCTGGTGCCGTTATCGAACAAGTCGATGGTAGGCCTCATGCAAAATCGGCAATTATGTATAGAACGTTTAGACCTCTTATGAGAGGTGAAGTCTTAGTCTAAGCTGAAATTTTTATTTCACCCGTAACTTGGGTTCTGTGCATTACCCTTCTAGTATTAGGGTCAAAAGCATCTCTTTTATGAAGAACGAAAAGATTTTTCCACATTAGCAGTTCATTTGGCTTCCACCTTTGTGTCCAGGTATATTTTTTTTGAGTGGCATGTGCCCAAATATCATCAAGTAATTTTTCACTTTCACTTAGTTCCAATCCAATAACGTAAGCGTAAGGTCTTCTTCCAATAAAAAGAGATTTTTTTCCAGTATTGGGATCATTAAAGACTATTGGATGTTTTGCACCTGGTGTTTTTGATGGATCAGAAACTTCTTCATACCCTTTCCTTAATTGTCCAGCACTGTTGTGTGCAGAGTCATGAATTAAAATTTTTCCTTCAATTCTATTTTTTAAATCTTCTGGCATATCTTCGTAAGCTGCGATCATATTTGCAAAATGAGTATCTCCTTGATCTTTTGGAACTTCTAAAGAATATAAAATACCAGCTTTAGGTGGCACATCTTGATAAGACATATCAGAATGCCATGTTGCTTCACCATCTCCTAAAATTCCAGTGGGCTTACCTTCTTTTTTTACGTTAGAAATTACATTAATTTCTGGATGCTCTGGAGAAAAATTTATACCAAATGGATTTGGCGCTGGGTGATCCAAGTTACCGAAATTTTTACTAAATTTAATTAAATCAGGATCAGTTAAATTTTGATTTTTAAAAACCAAAACTAAATTTTCATCCCACGCTTTGTTAATCTGGTCAACTTCTTGTGAACTTAAATCTTTACTTAAGTCCATGCCTTTGACTTCAGCACCAAGAGCTAGACCACTTTTGATAATTTCCATAAACAAATATTAATTATTTTTAAAATTATAGTCAAATTTTAGAGGTTGTGAAAACCAAAATAAATCAATCTAATTGCTCCAAAAAATAAAATTATACTTAAGATTTTTTTAAAATAACTTTGACCCTTTGAAATAAGAACCAATTTTCCAAGATAAGTTCCAAGAAAACCAACTAAAATCATTACAGTAACTAATGGCAAATATTGTTGAAAAGAAAACCCAATAAAAAAATATGCAAAAGATTTAAATAAATGCTGAAAAGTCATCATTGATCCATGTGTTGCAACATGTTTTATAGGGTTAAAATTCATATTTTTTATTAAAGTTGCAACAAGTGGTCCCGAGGCTCCAAACATGACTGACATGGTAGATGAAGCAATTCCACCAAAAAAAATATATTTTTTTCCAAGCTTTGGAAACTTCCCAAACAATGAGTATAATATAAATAATCCCACTCCAATTTGCCCAATTGCAGGAGATAAGACTTCCACAACATTTGCTCCAAGGAATGAACCGATTAGCGTTCCACCCATAAAAGGTAATATTATTTTTATATCTAAATCTTTGAGTGAAACAAATATTCTTGCAAAATTTGAACCAAGTTGAATTATTCCATGCACAGGAACCAAAGCTACCGGAGGTACAATGAAGGATAAACTCACTAGCATTAAAAGCCCTCCACCTAAGCTAAGTGCAGTTGAAATAAATGAGCATAATAAATTAATTAATATTAACGCTAAAGCTCCAGACAAGGATACAGAGTCTGGCAAATATAAATTTATTAATTCCACTAAATTAATTTCAAATAAATAGTCGTAGAAACAATTAATACCACACTAATACAAAATCCAACCAAGAAAGGTTTAAAACCAAATCCTTTTAAATCATTAATGGAAATACTAGACCCAAGTCCAAATAATGCAAATAATATCAAATATTTAGAAACCGTTGAAACAAAACTAACTATTTTTTCCCAATTAGATAACATTGAGACTTCAATTGTTGCATCAACTATACTTCTAAATACTGCCAAAAGCATAAAAAAAATAATAAAGGGCGGAATTAGATTAAAAAATTTTAATTTGTTTTTTTGTTCTTGAGATGAATAATAAAACGTCAGCAAAGGTATCAAAATAATTAAAAAAGAATTTCTAAGTAATTTTGTTGATATTGTTGAATTAAAAGATTGAGCATCACCATAAATATTTTGAAAAATAGTACCTGCAGCTGTTACTTGAGATGTATCATGAATTGTTGCGCCAAGCAGTATGCCCGCTTTGATTTGTTCTTGTTCAAAAATCAGATTTGCAAAAAATGGAGAAACAAATACAGATAAAGTTCCAATCAGAGTAATGACAGCAACTGCGCATGTAATATCATTTTTTTTATTATTCATGACCGAGCTTGCTGCCATAATAGCTGTAATACCGCATACTGCAGAGCCGATTCCTAATAAATTTATCATTCCTTTATTTGAGTCAAGAAATGAGTTTAAAACTTTAATTAAAATAAAAATTAAAACAAAATTTAAAACTATAATAAAAAAAGAAATACTTGCGTAATTATAAAACTCAAAAAAACTGATTTTAATTCCAATTAAAGCAACTCCAATTTTTAAAAAATTTTTGGTTAAAATATTATTAATATTTTCAAAGTTACTTATTTGAAAATGATTAATCAAAAGCCCCGCAAGGATACATACAATTGCAGATGATATCACAATTGAATAATCAGATAATAGTGCAGATATATACTCGGCTATCGCTACGACAAAAGTAGCAATCAAAAAATTTTTTTTCATGAAATATTTAAGTTTGAAAGCTCAACAAATTCTTTAATCGTAAAGTCCTTATTTAAAATACAATCAATTAGATCATCAGTTTTAGAATTATTAAATACTTTAAATAATCTTTTAGATTTTGCAGTGATGTCATTTTTATCCATTGGATTATCCGGTGTTCCTCTGACTGAACTTGCATGATAAAAAAGCTTTTTACCATCATTAAGTATTATTGTTAATTTTGATTGTCTTTCAGGTCTAGCTTTGGCTAATTCATCACTTGATACTGATTTAATTTTTTTTCTTAATGCTACTACTTCTGGATCATTAAAAAGATTTTCATCATGAGCCTCTTCGTATCCCATAGTCTTTTTAATTAAATGCACAGCAATTAAATGTTGTGCACTTATCGAAGGAATTTTTCTGTCATTCACAATATGAAAACGGTCTGATGGTATTTCAATTGTAAGCTCTTTGATATCTTTATGATCAAAATCATTATTTTTTAAAAGATATTCAACTGCATCCATCATGGATTGAATAGGAGATCCTACCGACCATTTTTTTAAAGAAGAATGATCAATCTCAAATTTTTTTCCAAGTTCACTTATTATTAAATCAGGTTTAGGATTATGAGCAAAACCTTCATGAAAGCCTCTTTCTCCCAGAAGTGGATCAGTTACGGATGTAAAGTTTTCTTTTGCAAGAAGCGCTGAATAAATTGCATTTCTTGTTGTCATTCCAGAAAATACAAATGCCTTTTCAATGTGATCAGGATCTCTATTCCAACAAGCTAAACCTGAAGCTTGTTGTATCGTATAAGATAATAAATAATTACATTGTTGATGGTTTAACTTTAACAATGCGCCAGCTGATGCTGCGCACCCAAAAATTGGACCTAAACTATGTGTTGCAAAGATTGTTTTTTTTGGAGTTTCATAACCTAAGCTTGTGGTAATTCTAACGCCAATATCATACCCAAGTGCGATTGCTTTTAAAATTTCTTTAGAACTTAAATTTTCTCTTTCAGCAATTGCTAATGTTGCCGGAACAATTGCACATCCTGGATGAAACCTACCATTTGTATGAGAGTCATCAGTTTCGTTTGCGTGCGCTGCCATTCCATTTGCAAAGCCTGCATGAATTGCAGACACCTTAATATCATTACCTAATAATGTTGCTTCTTTAGGACCGCCTTGATTTTTAGAAAATTCAAAACCTTTTTTACCCGGAGGCAAAAGCCTTCCTGTTAGAATAGCAACCATGGTATCTAATAGATGAAACCTTGTATTTAATTCAGTCTCTTTTGGTAATTCGTGTGATAATGCTTCAGATATATATTTTGTGAGCGTTTGTTGAATATCCATTAATAAATCCCTTTAATATTATTTTTATCAAAATTAATTTTATTTTCATCACACATTACATTAAGTTTTTTTACATCATCAAAAGAAAGACTTTTCAAATTATTTATTAAATCTAAAAATCTTTTTTGTTCTTTTTCATTTACCATGCTTTCAAACAAAGGTTCCGTTTTTTTAATATATTCTGGTCTTCCAAATGGGGTTTTGCCACTTGGATGAGCATTTGCAAATTCTAAACTATCAACAATTTTTTCACCATTTTTTAAAATAATTTCAACTTTTGCACCTTGAGCTTTTTTTAAAGGATCTGGTTCATCATAATACTTTTTATTCCATTCAGGACTTTCAAAAGTTTCAATTTTATTCCAAAGTTCTACAGTTTCTTTTCTATTTTTTCTTTCTTCGCTGTAACTTTTTTCATGGTGCCACTCTCCATCCTCAAGCGCTACAGCAAATATATACATAGCTGAATGGTCTAATGTTTCACGTGTTGCTTTAGGGCTATATTTTTCTTTATCATTACTTCCACTGCCCATTACAATATGGGTATATTGTTTACTATGAATATTAATTTTACTAATCTCTTTAGTATCTTTAATTTTTTTTCTCATATTAAATGCAATATCGATTAAAGAGTTTCCGTGGTATCCAGCTGAATGTTCTTTAGTAAATGTTCCTAAAATTCCTTTTCTAGGTTCATCTCCAACAGGTAACTCAATATCTAAATCATCATTATTTTTTTTTAATAATATTGGAATGATTCCGTAATCACCTTCCCATACTGGACTAGGAGAGGTGTCACCACGAATTGCTCTATCAATTGCATCGATTGCATTTTTTCCAACTAGACCTGGCGCATAAGCTTTCCAACTTGAAAGCTCACCTTTTCTTCCTTGTCTTGTGAAAATTGATGTATGTGCACTCCATTGAATTGCCTGATAGATAGTATCAGCATCTAATTTTAGAAGTTTACCTAATCCACTAGTAATTGAAGGACCCAGGTGACCAACATGATCTATTCGATTTGGATTTAACGCAATTGACATGGATAATCTTAATTGTGTTTCGTAGCTTGTTGCAATTGCTTTTACTAAATCTTCACCATTACAATTTTTTTGTTGAGCTACAGCTAAAATTGTTGGGATACAATCTCCTGGATGACAAGTTTCTTTAGCCATAATATTATCATGAAAATCCAGTTCTCTAACAGCAACTGCGTTTGCCCAAGCCGCCCACTGACAGTCGTACTTTTTATTATCTTGAATTCCAAAAAGAGTAGCTCCATGCTTATTCTCAAACTGCATAGCTTGAGCTCTTGCGATTTTAACAGCCTCTCTATTTAAAGCTGCTACTGCAACTCCAGCATTATCTATAATTCTATTACCAACCATTTCGATTATTTCATTCGTTAATCGCCAATCTTCAGATGCCATTGTGGCAATGCGATATGCTAATTGATTATTTTTAATTAGTTTCTCACCAGGTTTTTGAATATTTATCTTAAATTTTTTCATTTATTTTGTTTTTAGTTTCATAATGTGAAACGAAGTTTTGCATATTGATATCTTATAGACATATGTTAATTTTCTGTAAATTTAATTGATCAATTAAAAAACTAAAGGGGGATAAATGTTCAATTTAAAATTCAAAAAGCTTTTTAGCTTTGTTGCATTATCTACACTAATAGTTTCGTCATTAGCTACAGAATCATTTGCAAAAAAGCATCCAACGTATGCTAAAAAAACATGCAATGGTTTAATTCAAGTTGTTATCCATGCTTCTTATGGTGGAGGTACAGACACGACAGCTAGAATGATGTCTATTAGAACAAGAAGAACTCTAAATACCGACATTCAGGTTGTTGGAAAAAGAGGTGGTTCTGGTGCAAAAGCTCAAAATTATACTCTAACTAGACCAAAAGATGGTTGTACAATTATGGCTCTTACAGAGTCTCATTTGTATACAATGGCTAGGGGCAAATCAAACATGAAGATCGGTGATCTTGTGGGTGTTGCTAGAGCAATGGAAGAGCCAAATTTTATTGTTGTTAACGCTAAAAATAAAGAGTTAAGCAATATTAAAAAGTTCATTAAAAGAGCAAAGAAAAAGCCAATTGTTACTGGTATAGCATCAATAGGTGGTACTGAGCATATTGGAATGTACACTTACTCTCAAGCAGCTGGAGTTCCATTTAAAGCTGTTTCATTTGGTTCAGGTGCACAAAGTTTACAAGCTTTAGTATCTGGAAAAATTGAAGCGACTTTATTGAATCCTTCAGAAGCGGTTGCAATGATTGAAGCTAAAAAAATTAAGCCAATCATTTTGTTACATGATAAAAAAATGTCAGACTTTAAAAAAGTGCCTACTTCATACGAAATGGGTCATGAAGTTAAAGTTGTAACTACAAGAGGTTATGCTGTTTTAAAAGGAACACCACAATCGACTATTGATGAGATTTCAAAAGGTTTAGTAAAAGCAATGAAGCATGAAACTTTTGCGACTTATCTAAAAGGTGCGGGTCTTGATCCAAAAACTAGTCCAGCTGGTACTGAAGTTTGGGACAAGCAGCTAAAAGAAAATTACAAAAAAGCTGCAGCCGCTCTTAAAGGCCTAGGATTAACTAAATAATTAAAGTTAATATATGTCAAAAGAATCTAACTTTGCGCCTGAAAATTCAGGCGCAAAGTTTTTTCACAGAAAAGATTTATATTTAGCTCTTGTGCTTGTTGCATTTGGAGCGTTTGTTTATTATGAAGCTGGAAAATTTCCTCCAGCACCATTAGTATTAGGGGATACAATAAATGCCGATGTATTTCCAAAAATTTTAGTTGTTATTCTACTTTTTTTAACTGCAATTATTCCATTTGAATTTAAAATTACTCCACAAAAAGTGGCAAAGATAGATAAAGAGAGAAATGTAAAAACTTTACCAATTACTTGGATTACAATTTTTTTATTACTTACAATTGTTTTTTTAACAGATTTTCTTGGAGCGGTATTAACTATGTTTGTAACCTGTTTACTTTTGCCTCTTGTCTGGGGTGAAAAAAATTATATTGCTGTTGCAATTTATGCACTTTTATTTCCAGCTTTTGTCTGGTTCTTGTTTAATCAACTTCTGGGTTTGTATTTTGCTCCTGGATTACTGGAGGTATTTTTAAAATAGTTATGGAAGATGTAATAAAAGGGTTTGGATTAATATTAGAGTTTAAAAATATTTTACTTATATTTGGTGGCGTTTTAATTGGTGTTTTAGTTGGCGCCCTACCAGGTTTAAGCTCACCAATGGCTATCGCATTATTAATGCCATTTACAATTAGTCTTGATCCAGTAGCGTCAATTTCAATGATGGCTGCTTTATATTGTGCCGGTACTTTTGGAGGATCAATCACAGCGATATTAATTAATGCTCCGGGTGCACCACCAGCAGTTGCGACTGCATTAGACGGTTATCAGATGGCAAAAAATGGTGAACCGGGAAGAGCATTGGGTTTAGCTGCAATATCAAGTGTGATAGGTGGTATTATAGCAATTATTATCTTTTTAATGGCAACACCGGTGCTTGCAGAAATTGCATTAAAATTTGGTCCAGTCGAATATTTTGGATTAACTTTATTTGCGTTGTCGATGTTAGCTGCAATGAGCGGAAAGTCATCTATTAGAAATTTAATCGCAGGTGTTATGGGTGTTTTAATTTCAACGATCGGTGTTCATTTGGCAACAGGCGTTGAAAGATTTGATTTTGGCGTAGATGAATTAACTGAAGGAATAAAATTCGTGCCTGTATTAATTGGTTTATTTGCAATGTCAGAATTATTAAACCAATCAAGAACTTTAAATGCTGCGGTTGAAAGAATGAATGCAAAAGCTTTAAGACTTCCAACAATAGCAGAATTGAAAGCTTTAAAAGGTACAATTTTAAGATCTTCAGGTCTTGGAACTTTCATTGGAATTTTACCAGCTGAAGGTTCAACGGTAGCCGCTATGATGGGTTATAATGAAGCAAAGCGATGGTCCAAAACACCAGAAAAATTTGGAACAGGTCATGCAGAGGGAATAGTAGGACCAGAAGCTGCGAATAATGCAGCAGCTGGAGGAGCTATGGTTCCAACACTAGCACTAGGTATCCCAGGCAGTGGAACAACAGCACTAATATTAGCTGCTCTTGTTATGCACGGCTTTAGACCAGGTCCTTATTTAATTACCGAAACACCACACTTAGTTCATGCAATATTTGGCGCTATGTTATTTGCAAATATTGGTTTTTTAGCAATTGGTTTAGTTGGAGCAAGGTTTTTTTCTTATGTTACATTTGTTCCTAAAAGATTTTTATGGCCATCAGTATTTGTTTTTTCGTTAATTGGTTCATACGCTTATAGTTCTGCATTCTTTGATGTTTGGGTTATGTTGATATCTGGTATTATTGGTTATTTCGCTTTAAGAAATGGTTTTTCACCAGCGCCATTCGTGATGGGATTAATTCTTGGTAAAATGGTAGAAGAAACTTTCACTCAATCAATGGTCATTTACGAAAACAATTTTATGAATTTCTTTGATAGCGGTGTTTTTATTTTCTTTTTCATATTAACCTTTGTGAGCTTATCAACTCCTTTTTGGGGACAGATAAGAAAAAAATTCTCTTCAACAAAGTCATAATTTGTCTAAAGATTTTAACAAAGACAAAGTCGTTATTATTACTGGTGGTGCTAAAAAAATTGGCCGTGCAACAGCCAAAAAATTAGCTGATCAAGGTTTTAATATTCTTATTCATACAGGTGGAAAAAGTATTGATGAAGCAAAAAAAACTGTAGCTATCGTTAAGGAATATGGAGTTCAATCTGATTTTATTGATGGCGATTTAGAAAATATTAAAACAATTGATAAAATTAAAAGTGCTGCTGAAAAGTTAGGAACTCCTTCGGTTTTAATTAATAATGCAGGTCTAAGAATTCATGATGATTTTGAGAAAATCACCTATGAAGATTGGAAGAGAGTAATGACTGTAAATGTTGATGCATCATTTCTTTGTACACAAGCATTAATAGGTCACATGACTAAACAAAAGTGGGGGCGAGTTATTAATATTGGTGGTTTATCAGCTCACATCGGAGCTAAAGAAAGAGCGCATGTTGTAACTTCAAAAGCTGCATTAATTGGTTTAACAAAAGCTGTAAGTATGGAGTTTTTAGAACGAGGTGTTACGTGCAACTGCGTTGTACCTGGTTTTATAGAAGATTTTGACAGTAAAGAAAAAGCTCTTAAAGGTCATTGGTTAAGACATCCTCAAACACCAAATCTTGTTCTTAATAGATTTGGAAATCCTGATGAAGTTGCAGAGGTGATTGCCAACCTGTGCAAAAAAGAAGCTGATTATATTAATGGCCAAACATTACACGTTAATGGTGGTAGCTATACCCCATGACAATAGCCGAAGAGTTTTCAAGTTGGGCAAAATCCCTTTCAACAAAAGATATTTCAGATAAATCAAGAAAAACTTTAGAGTTTTTATTTAAAGATATTTGCGGAGTCATCGTTTCTGCTAGAAATGAGAATTATGTTCAAAGTTTAGTAAAAACTTATAAAGGAACAGGCTCTCTTATCTCTCTTGGTCACGGAAAAGATTTTGATATGTTTTCAGCGGCGATCATTGCTGGGACCGCTGCACACGGAGAAGATTTTGATGATACATTCGAAGGTAATCCAATGCATGTTGGAGCATCCATGATACCAGCAATGTTATCTGCTGCACAAAAATTTAATTTATCTGGAGATCAAATTTTAAAGGGAATGATTGTAGGTTCTGAACTTATTTGTAGATTAGCGTTAGTTGCTCCTACAGCGATGCACAAACAATGTTTTCATCCAACAGCTGTATGTGGAACTTTTGGAGTTGCTGTAGGTTTGTCATCAGTTCTTGATATGTCAGAAAAACAAATATCATCTGCACTTGGAGTAGCAGGAAGTTTTACTTCTGGTATTATTGAATACTTAGCTGAAGGATCGTGGACCAAAAGAGTACATCCAGGTTGGTCTGCAAATTCAGGAATGAATGCGGCTTTAATGGCAAAATCTGATTTTTATGGTCCAAGAACAGTATTTGAAGGTGAGCATGGTTTCTTTAAAGCATTTGCATTAAGAGAGATTGAAAGAGATTATTCTCATTTAACTGACAAGTTAGGATCAAGATGGGAGACAGAAAATTTAGCATTTAAACCTTATGCCTGCGGAACTATGGCTCAACCATTTGTAGATTGTGCTGTAAAATTAAAAGAAAAAGTAAAAGATCCAAAAAAAATTAAATCAATTTTAGCAAAAGTTGGAGAGGGAACAGTTCATAGATTATGGGAACCTTCAAAAGAAAAGAAAAATCCATCCACTCCATATTCAGCTAAATTCTCTGTTCCATATTGTGTTGCAGTTGGTTTTTTAAGAGGTGATGCGGGTCTAAGCGAATTTAATGAACAAAGTATTAAAGACAAAGAGATTTTAGAATTAGCTAATAAAGTTCAATATGAGATTGACCCTAATGATGAATACCCAAAAAATTACACTGGAACGTTGATTTGTGAAACTGATGATGGAGTTTTTGAAGAGCATCAGCCGTGTTTCAGAGGTGGCCGAAAACAACCTGTTACCAAAGAAGACATTGAGAAAAAATATCAAGCAAATTTAAAATTTTCTAAAATAAGTGATAAAGAAATAAAAAATTTAAATTCTTTTGTTGATACAATTTTTCAAAAACCAGATTTTACAAAAATTATTATTCAATAATTAATATTATGGAAACTGATTTTGATATTGCAGCGTTATTTGCAAGTCTTGGTTTTTTTGAATTGAGTATTTTAATTTTAACCGCTTATTTTGCATCAGTGGTTTCGGGAATATCCGGATATGGTGGTGGAATGACACTTGGTCTTTTGGTGTCACCATTTATTCCAATCAAGTTACTTGTTCCATTAATGTCAGTTTTTGTTTTATTCTCTAATTTTTCAAGAATGTACTATTACAGAAAAAATATTTTCTGGAAAAAAGGTATTTATTTTGCAGTTATCTCAACACCTTTTCTAATTGCTGGTACAAATTTTTATGCAGCAGTTTCACCTAAGACTTTATATTTTTGTCTAGGTTTTGGATTAGCGTTTATTGTTATCTTAAGAAGAGTATTTAAAAAAATTAATCTAAATATTGGATGGTTTGGTTTGGGAGTAATGGCTGTATTCTATGGTACTATAAGTGGAGTTATTTTAGGACCTGGATCAGTATTACTTACAGCATTAGCTGCAAATGGAATGGTCGGTGCGCAAATTATAGGAACAGATTCTTTTATTACGCTGATTAATGTTATTATTCGATTAATTTCATTTTGGAATCTTGGATTGTTAAATCTTGATGCTCTTTATGTTGGATCAATGATTGGTATTGTTTCGATTTTTGGATCTTATACTGCTAAAAAAATTGCTGATAAACTTGGGGTCAAGTTACATACAATTATAATCGAAGTATGTGTTATATTGGGTGGTGCAGCTATGATTTATAGAGCATTTACTTTTTAATTTCTAATTTTTGCCCATCTAGCCACTCAGCATCTTCACTTTTGTAATGCTCTTTCTTCCAGATAGGTGTTCTTTTTTTAATTTCTTCGATAATGAATCTTGAAAAATCGTAGACTTGTTTTCTATGCTTGCATGCAACAGCAATAATAATTGAAATTCCACCAAGTGGCACATAGCCTTTAGCGTGTTCTACAAATGCTACTGGATGTTGTAAATCTAATTTCTTAATTGCTTCATTATATATTTCTTCAAAACTTCTTTTCACCATTACATCATGGGAGTCATAAGTAATTCCTGTGACTTCTTTTTCATTATTATGATCTCTTACTGTTCCAATAAAAAATAAAGATGCACCACATTTATGTGACTCAATAAATTTTTGAGCCTTATCTAAAGAAATATTTTTTATATCTACTACATCACAATGAAACATTACCCACCTCCTATTGGCGGTATAATTGATACAGCATCATTGTTTTGTAATTTATAAGCATCTTCAACAATTTCATCTTTTGAGCTAAATGCAGATTTCTTAACCATTTCTAAGTAATTATTATTTTCTGGAAATTTAGTTTTAACAATTTCAATCATTAGATCTCTAACATCTTTAATTTTAGAATTTTCATTTAACTCAAGATCAATATGGTCTTTATCAGAAAGCTCTCTACAAACACCAAATAATTCTACTTTAATTTTCATAATCAATTAATTTTACTAGATCACCTTTTTTAATTATTTTATTTTTTTGATCAAGTAATAACCAGCAGTTTGCTTTGACCAAACTATTAAGTTTGTAAGACTCTTGATCAGGAATAATTTTTACTCCCTTTTGATTAACAAATGCTCTTCGCAATTCAGTTAACTGAGGGTTTTTTTTATAATTATGTAATAATTTTGCAGTTTTAAAACCAACCTTTCGGTTTTGCATAGAAAGTATTAAAGGGACGACCAAGAAATGAAATCCTACAATTGTTGATATAGGATTTCCAGGTAAGCCAAAATAATATTTACTATCCTTGACTGCGAATAGGGTAGGTCTACCTGGCTGCATTCCAATTCTGTGAAATTGAATTTTATATTTTTGTTGTTTTAAAAATTTAGGAAAATAGTCTTTATGACCAGCAGATACCCCGCCTGTTGAAATGATAATTGTATTTTTTAAATTCTTAATTTTTGAAAAAACATTATTAATTGCCTTATGGTTATCTTTGACAATTCCAAGGTAAGTAAAGTTAAAGTTAAATTTTGATGAAAAGCTTTTAAAATATTCAGGTATAGAATTTATAACTTTTTCATTGTTTTCAATGTGATCTGAAATTTCATCACCAGAGCTAAATAATACAACGTTTGGTGTTTCGTAAGTTGATGTGATGTGATTTCCTGATGATTTAATTAATAATTTTTTTGCTGGAGATAATTTTTCATTTTTTTTTATTAATACCTTGCCCTTTTTAAAGTCTGATCCTTCTAATCTAACATTTTGATATTTCCTTATTTTTGCACGAATTTGAACCAGTCCATCAATAACCTCAACTTGTTCATAAGGCAGCATACAATCGAAAGGGGCTATAATTTTTCCACCTGTGCTTATGCGGTAACAGGTATTTTTAACGTATTGAATTGTTTTTTTTTCTCCAACTGCAAGCGCTCCATTAATTTTAAAAAAACTATTTTTAACCGTGTCCGAAGATTTAAACGCAAACCCATCTAATAAACTATTATTATAAAATGGGTTATTTCTCTTTGCTTTGATGTTTTCAGCTAAAACCTCGTTATTTAGATCTTTAGTGTATTTTTTTACTTTATTTTTTTTTGAAGTTTTGAGAACTTTCTGAAGAGCTTCTTTATATGAAGTCATGACTATTTAAGGTGAGATAAAAATTCAGGAACACCATTTGGATTAATCCATAATCCACTCTTTCCACCTTGTTTAACTAAAAGTCGAGTTTGCTGTATCAGTAAATCCGGATTAACTATTTTACTTAAATCATAAATTGTTATTAAAGCAGCATTCACACCCATAATAGCTTCCATCTCAACACCAGTTTTTGCATTTGCAGACACAAGACAATAAACATCTAAAGCAAAATTGTTCTCATCTAAGACAATTTTTGTTGAAGTATGATCTATCTGCAATGGGTGACAAAGTGGAATAAGATCACTTGTTCTTTTTACACCGAGCACAGCAGCAACTTCTGCAATTGTTATTGGATCGCCTTTTGGCATTTCACGGTTTTTAATTAAATTGAAAACTTCTTTTCCAACTATAATTGACCCTGTCGCCAAAGCTCTTCTCAAAGTGATTTCCTTGTCAGAAACATCAATCATATTAAATGATTTTTCTTGAAAAAGTTCTTTGGTCCAATCTTTCAGATCTTCTTTAGTTACAATTTTAAGTTTCAAGTTATCCTCCTACTGATGCTAGATGAGGAGTTATACCTGTGTTTCCAAGTTCAAGGTAATGAGATTCTTTTTTAAATCTTAGTTGGGTTAAGATTAGATCAACCAACTCATCTTTTTGTTTAGGATCTTGTAAATATTTTCTCAAATCAGTGCCAGTGTTCCCAAATAAGCAGAGTCTTAACTCACCCTTGGCAGTAATTCTAAGTCTATTACATGTTTTGCAAAAGTCTTTCGAATAGGGTGCAATAACGCCAAATTGTCCTTTTAAATTTTCATTTTTGTAATTTAAAGCAGGTCCATCATCTAATGCTCGGTCAATATTTTTCCAGCCTTTAGTCTCAATATATTCTTTAAATACTTTGGAACTTTGATGATACTTTTTAAAATAATCTAAATTATCACCAGTCTGCATTAGCTCGATATATCTAAAACTGATATCATTTTGATTTATAAATTCTGACCAAGCATCAAATTCTTCTCGGTTATCATTTATATTTTTTAATAAAACAGCATTAATTTTAATATTTTTAAATCCTTTATCTTGTAAAATTTTTATACCTTCTAAAATTTCTGGTAATCGATCATGACCTGTGATCTCTTTAAATTTCGACCTATTCAATGAGTCAATACTAATATTCATGCCATCTATGCCTGTATCAAGAAATTTATCTGTAAGTTGATTAAGTTTATAACCGTTAGTAGTAACAACTAATTTTTTTATTCCATTTTTTGATTTAATTAATTTCATTACATCAAAAAAGTCTTTCCTCACGGTTGGTTCTCCGCCTGTGACTCTAATCTTAGAGACACCTAAATCTGAAAGACCATTGATTAAATTTTCTATTTCAAAAATATTTAGAAAACCAGGATGATTATTTGGTTTAAAATAACCATTTGGCAGACAATAACCGCACTTGAAATTACAGACATCGGTGATGGATAATCTAATATAAGGAAAGGTGCGCCCAAATGTATCTCTTAGTTTTCCCCCCATGGTTTTAGAGTACTGTTTTTATACAATAATTTAAAGATTTTTTTATGACTTATTTATTTTGCTCATCTTTAAAAAATTGAAATTGCTTGAATTTATGTTGCAAAAGTAACTACAAAGCGGGTATATAAAGTAATTATGGAAATTTTAAATATGGGTGGTTACGCAGCTTTTGTTTGGCCAGCTTATTTTTTTGCACTAGGTTTAACATTCTTCTTGTACAGACGTTCAGTGAAACAGCTTAAAAAAGTAGAGAAAAAAGCTGAAGAGTTAGGGTTAGTATCTAAAGAAGTTAGCCAAACAGTTAGAGCAAGTCAAACTATCTAATTAATCATAAAATCTTTATACCCATTCGGATTGCAACAAACAATACAAGTGCGCCTGTAACAAATGCAAGAACTTTTGTAGACAATATTCTTATATTAACAAAATTACCTATTTGACCACCGATAAAAACACTTATTAATAAAGGCCAATAATTTAATAATTCATTGAATACAAATTTTTTAGAGAGGTGACCAAAAACACCTGATATAGAATTTATTAATATGAACAGCGAGGCAGCTGTCGCAATTTCTTTAGGTTTGCCAGCTTTTATTAAAAAAAGAATTGGGCTTAAAAAAATTCCTCCACCAATTCCCACAACACCAGAAATAAAACCAAGCACTGAGCCAATCCCAATTGAAATTGGATATGAAATCTTTTTATAACTTTTCTCATTATCATCATATTTTTTAAAATTGATTAATAATAGCAATCCTGCAATTGTGAGAATTACAAAAAGTAATACTTCAAATATTTCTTTATTAATCGAAAGGGTTCCACCAAAAAAAGCTAAAGGAACAGATCCAATTAAATAAGGTACAAGTAATTTAAGATTTAAGTTTCCAGCTCTTGTGTAATTAATGCAGTTTCCTGTAACGACAATGATGTTACAACAAAGCGCGATAATTGGAAAAACAGTAAACGGAATTCCCCAAAGCAATAATAACGCTAAGTAAGTTGATCCACCCCCAAACCCAACGCTTGAATAGATACAGGCAGTTATTAAAAATAATATTGTTAAAATTATCATCTTAAATCTTGAATTTTGGATATATGTGACGGTGTAATTTCGCAACATCCACCAATTAGTTTTGCACCCATATCAATGAATTCTTTTGAAATTTCTTGAAATTTAAAAGCAGTTAAATCTTCATTTTTACCCAGCGCTAAATTTGGATTTGAAGAGTCAGGTTTCCACCCTTTTGGTATTTCTTTGAATGCATTTACTTTAAATCCAAAAGGTAAACCAGATTCTATGAAACTATTTTTAGCATCAATAACATCTTCATAAGCTACACAAGAGCCGGTTATTGCTAAAGGATTATAAGATTTTATTTTATTTATAACATTTTTTATTTTTTCACCCGAGGGTAATAAGCCATTTTTTTTAAAATGAATTCCAACCACAAAAGGTTTATTGAATGTTTGTATTGATTGAATACCAATTTCGATTTCTTCTGAACTACTTAAAACATCAAGATAAAACAAATCTACTCCTTCATTTAAAATTTTCGCTTGGTCAAAAAAGTTTTTTTTCATTTTATCTATGTCGCCAAGTTCAGGAAGATAAGTAAAGTTTTGTGGAGGCAAACTGCCAGCAATTAACACTTTTCTTCCAGACTCTTTCACAGATTCTTTTGCAAGTTTTAACGCCGTAAAGTTTAATTCTTCGAAACGGTTTTCAATTTGATTATCTTCAAGTCGCCTTCTTCTAGATCCAAAAGTATTTGTTAATATGATTTCAGCTCCGGCATTGATAAAATCAAGATGGCAATCTTTTATAATTTGGTGATATTTTTTTTCCATCAATGCAGTTGCAGACCATAAGTTTGATACAGGCTTTACACCTCTAGCTAGAAGTTCTTGTCCCATTCCACCATCAAGTATTATGAAATTTTTTGTAAAAATATTTTTCATTTAAAGACCTAATAAACCTTGTAATTACTTAAGCAATTACTAAATAGCTCTAATGAATATTTTACATCTAGACTCTAGTGCCAGGAAAGAGGAATCAGTATCAAGAAAAATTGCCAAAGAACTGGTTAACAAATTAAAAAAAAATAATGATCAATTGGTCTACAGAGATATCTCTTCAAATATCCCATTTGTAGCAGGAATTAAAGGTGCAGGTTTTATAATTCCTGAAGAGGATAGAACTGAACAGGATAAAGAGTTATTTAAATTTTCAGATGAGCTTGTCGATGAAGTGTTAGCTGCAGATACAATTGTAATTTCAACGCCAATTTATAATTTTGGACCACCGGCAGCTGCCAAGGCTTGGTTTGATCTCGTTGCAAGGGCAGGAAAAACTTTCAAATATGAGCCCACTGGCCCAATTGGTTTGATAGGTGGAGGTAAAAAAGTTTATTTAGTAGTTACCTCAGGTGGAGTTCCAGTTGATAGTCCTGTAGATTTTTGTACACCATGGTTTAAGCAAGCATTAAATTTTTTAGGTATTTCTGATATAGAAATTATTGACTCATCTCAATTAAATATAAATGATGATAATTTAAAAAAAGCACAGGAGAAAATTAATAATTTATGATTAATGTAATCAAATATGAAGATCTAGGTGGAGCAGACCACGGATGGTTAAAAGCTAAACATCATTTTAGTTTTGCAAGTTATCAAGATCCAAATAGAGTAAGATTTGGTCCAATGAGAGTTATTAATGATGATATAGTAGGTCCAAAAACTGGTTTTGATCCTCATCCACATGACAATATGGAAATAATTACTTATGTGAGAAAAGGAGCAATTACCCATAAAGATGATATGGGCAATGAAGGCAAAACTGGCGCAGGTGATGTTCAGGTTATGTCTGCTGGAACTGGTGTTGTTCACTCAGAATATAATTTAGAAGATGAGGATACAAACCTCTATCAAATTTGGATGTTTCCAAATAAAAAAAATGTAAAACCAAGATGGGATGCAAAAGAATTTCCCAAAGAACCAGTTGAAGGACAGTTAAAACCTTTGGTTACTGGTTTTGATAACAATCATTCAGACTCGTTAAAAATTCACCAAGATGCTGTAATTTATGCAGGAAGAGTAAACAAAGGTAAAAGTGTGAAACAAACTATCGATAGAGATCAAGCTTATGTATTATGTTCACAAGGAAAAATTAAAATTAATGATACTGAAATTAAAAAAGGCGATGGAGCAGAAATTACAGAGTTAAAAGATGTTGAAATAACATCGTTAGAAGATAGTGAAATTTTATTTATTGATCTTCCAAGATAATTTTTTAATAGTATAAATATCTCATGCCTATTGATAGTACTAAAGAGTTTAAGCCAATCAATATTTCTGTTTTAACAATCTCAGACACTAGAACTGAGGCTACTGATAAATCCGGCCAAGTTTTAGCAAAGAAAATTAAAGAGAAGGGTCACGGGTTATCTCATAAGCAAATTGTTAAAGATAACAAAGATGATATAAAAAAAATTCTTTTAGAGTGGTGTAATGATAAAAATGTAGATGTCATTTTAACTACTGGTGGAACGGGGTTAACGGGCAGAGATACTACGCCTGAGGCTTTAGAAGAAATTAAGGATAAAGATATCCCAGGATTTGGGGAATTATTTAGATTAATTAGTTATAAAAAAATTGGTGCTTCGACGATCCAATCAAGAGCGATGGCAGTGCTTGCAAAAGGAACCTATATTTTTGCATTACCAGGTTCATCAGGTGCAGTAACTGATGCATGGGAAGATATATTAAAATTCCAATTAGACTCTAGATTTGCCCCATGCAATTTTATTGAATTAATCCCAAGACTCAATGAAGAGTAGACCGAACTAGGATTTGCACTTTTTACAAATACCATAAAATTCTAAATTATATTCTAGGTATTCTTCTCCAGCATCATCTTTAAAACTTGATAAAAATTTTGATAGTTTTGTGTTAAGTATCTCGGTAACTTTTTCACACCTTTGGCAGATGGAAAAAGCTGTTTTTGATGAGGTCTTACATTTAGAATTTTGACAATCTAAATACGCATTTTTACTTTCAATTCTGTGAATTTTACCCTTTTTAATTAATTTGTCTAAAGCTCGATAAACTTGAGGTGGCGCTTTTAAACCATTTTTCTTAACATCAGATAAGATTGTATAAGCTTTTATTGGTCCGGTTGATTTTTTTACTACCTCTAAAACCACTTTTTCATTTTTGCTTAATTTTTGAGATTTCATTTTTATATTTAATAATTTTTAACTTTATTTGATTTTTTAAAATTTATCAAAGACAGCAAAAATAGAATTAATGCAGCTGTTATTATTGATGGACCTGATGGTGAATTAAATTCTAGCGATGCAAATAAACCAATTGATACTGACATTATTCCTCCTACAATTGATAAAATTACCATTTTAGTTGGGCTATCAGATAAATTTCTGGCCATAGCAGCCGGCATGATCAGCATGCCAGTGATTAATAATAAACCTACCATTTTTATAGCTATAGCAATCATGGCAGCCATTAAAATTATAAAAATGATATTTGCTCTATCCGGTTTCATACCTTCAGCTTCAGCAAGATCATAATTAACAGTTGCCGCAAAAAGAGATTTCCATATAAATTTTAAAATAATTAGTATTATTGCACCACCAATCCAAATAATTAAAATATCTATTTTATTTACTGCAAGGATATCTCCAAAAAGTAATCCCATAACATCAAATCTTATATTTGATAAAAAACCGATAACGACTAACCCAGTTGCTAATGATGAGTGAGCCAATAAACCTAAAAGAGCATCTCCTGGAAGACGTGTATTTTTTTGAAGTGATAAAAGCATTACAGCAATTATTGATGAGATAACAAATACAGCGAGTGGAATATTTAATTCAAATGTTAATGCCATTGTAACTCCAAGTAAGGCAGAATGGGCTAGGGTATCTCCAAAAAAAGAAAGTCTTTTCCAGATTGTAAAACAACCCATTGGACCTGTAATCAATGAAACGCCAAGACCTGCAATTAACGCTCTTATAAAAAAATCATCTAACATAACTAATTATTTTTTTTTATTGTTCCATCAGTTGAATGACTATGATCATGATTATGCTCATAAATTGAAAGCATCGTAGAAGCTCGATCTCCGAATAACTCCCTGTATTGATCGCTATTTGCTACTTTCTTTGGGGTACCAGAACAACATATATGTCCATTGAGGCACACAACATAATCAGTAGCTGACATTACTACATGTAAATCATGGGATATAAGTAAAATACCGCAATTAGTTTTTTTAGATATAGATTTAATAAGCTCATAAAGTGAAATTTCACCTTTAAAATCTACTCCTTGTACCGGTTCATCAAGAACCAAAAGCTCAGGTTTTTTTGCTATTGCTCTCGCAATCAGTATTCTTTGGAATTCACCACCTGATAATTCATTTAAATTCTTATTTTTTAAATGATCTACACCGGTAAAGTCTAATGCTTCATTGATTTCCTCCGGATTGATCTTTGAAGTTAATTGCATAAAATCATTAACCCTTATTGGCAATGTCCAGTCAATCACTACCTTTTGAGGAACATAACCAATTTGACTGGTATATCTTTGAACATTACCTTCAAAGTTTTCATTTATACCCAAAGCCATTTTTGCAGTTGTTGTTTTACCCGATCCGTTTGGCCCGATAAGAGTTACAATTTCTCCTTGTTTCACCTCAAATGAAATGTTTTTCACAAGTATTTTTTTATTTTTTTCAACACTTGCATTTTCTAATTTGACTAAAGTTTTTTTATTATTTTTTTTCATATAGCTGTTGACTTCATAAAGTGTTATATTATAACAAGTTATATTATAACAATAATTTGCGATGTTAACCATGAAAAATCAAATAAACAAATTCTTTTTTTCAGTTTTTTTGATACTATTTTTAGGCTTTTCACATGCTAAAGCTGAATTACAAGTGGTAACCTCTATAAAACCTATATACTCTTTGGCAAGCATGTTAATGGACGGTATTGGTGCTCCGAAACTTATAGTTGATGGTAGCAACTCTCCACATAATTTTACCCTAAAACCTTCACATGCAAAAATGCTACAAAATGCTGACTTAGTATTTTGGGTAGGTGAAGACATCGAAGCATTCTTGGAGAAACCACTTCGTACAGTCGCTAAAAAAGCGAAAAAAATTGAATTGATGGAAATCAGTCAGATAAAAAAAATAAAATTTAGAGAAAAAAATATATATAAAGATCATCACGATGATCATGGACACAAAAAACACGATGATCATGGACACAAAAAACACGATGATCATGGACACAAAAAACACGATGATCATGGACACAAAAAACACGATGATCATGGACACAAAAAACACGATGATCATGGACATGCCCATGGCGAACATGATCCCCACATTTGGCTAGATCCTTTGAATGCAAAAGTGATCTTAAATGCTATGGCTAAGAATATGAAAATAATGGATAAGAAAAATTCAGCAAATTATGACTCAAATTTAAAAAAAGCTAATGCAAAAATAGATGGTTTAGTTTCTGAAATTAATAGGGTTATTAATAAAAATGCGAAATATGTAGTTTTTCATGATGCGTATCAATATTTCGAAAGACGTTTTGGTCTTAAAACACTTGGTGCTTTGACTGTAAATACAGATGTACTCCCAGGTGCAGAGCAATTAAAGGATATAAGAAAAGTTATTAAAAGAGAAAATGCAAAATGTATATTTTCAGAGCCTCAATTTAATCCAAAAATAATTAAGGCAATTGCAAAAGATACAAATATTAAAACTGGTGTATTAGACCCTCTTGGTGCAGATCTTAAAAATAATAAAGATCTTTACTTTCAATTATTAAATAATTTATCTAATTCACTTAGAAAGTGTTGACCTCTTCTCACGCTCGCTTGCGGTCTTTAGTTGGCCGCAAGCTCCTAAAATATCGTCACCTCTTGATTTTCTAAGAGTAACAATGTGACCATTCTTCTTTATTATTTCTATGAATTTAGAAGTTTGTTCTTTTGTCGCGGTTTTATATTTAACCCCTGGCCATGGATTAAATTGAATTAAATTTAATTTACATGGAAATTGTGACATAATTTTTGACAACTCTTTTGCACATTGTTCACTATCATTGACGTCTTTAAGTAGAACGTATTCGATAAATATTTTTTCTCCATTTTTTTTTGCATATTTATTACAATTATTAATAATATCTTGAATATTATATTTTTTATTAATCGGCATAATTGTATTCCTAATTTCATCATTTGATGCATGCAAAGATAAAGCTAAATAAGTACCTAGCTCGTCAGCTGCTTTTTTTATATTCGGAGATATTCCAGAAGTTGATACAGTTATTTTTTTATTAGAAAAGTTAAGACCATTTTCATCTTTTAAAATTTCAACTGACTTTTTTATATTTTCAAAATTATAAAATGGTTCACCCATGCCCATATAAACAATATTGTTAATTTTTTTTTGCTCTTTCCAATCATTCAATTCATCTTTTGCAATCAAGATCTGACTAATAATTTCATTTGATGATAAGTTTTTTACAAGTGGTTGAATACCGGTATGACAGAATTTACAATTTAAAGTACATCCAACTTGCGAAGAAATGCAAAGTGTAGCATGAGTTTCAGATGGTATATAAACTGTTTCAACTAAATTTTTATCATTTAACTCTAATAACCATTTAATAGTTCCATCTTTTGATACTTGTTTATTTTTAATTTTAGGTCTGGAAAAATTTACTATTTTTAATAATTCATCACGTAAACTCTGAGTTAAGTTTGAAAAGAGATTAGGATCAGAATATCCTTTTTGGTAATAAAACTTCCAAACTTGATTGGCTCTCATTGAAGATTTTTTTTTATCTAAATTAAAATTATTGGAAAAAATACTTTTTACTTCTCTATAATTAAGATCAGCAAATTCGATCATTTAAATTACAAATTTACTAAAAAGAAAATTAATTAATATCAAGACAAAGCTTGTAATTACTAATATGATACACCAAAATCTTAACAAAATCGCAGTTCCAGCTTTTTCGAAATTTTTCCATGGTATAAAATAATAACTAAGTAACGTTACTAAAATAAAAAAAAGTAAAATATCAGTTAAGCTTATATTCACTTTTGAAATTTATCTTTCCATTCAGAGTATGGCATTCCGTAAATCATTTCTCTAGAATCTGGATCAGAGATCTCAACACCTTTTTTTTCAGCCTCTTCCCTGAACCATTTTGATAAACAGTTTCTGCAAAAACCAGCCAAATTCATAAGATCAATGTTTTGAACATCTTTTCTCTTTCTTAAATGATTAATAAGTCTTTCAAATGCCTGTGATTGAATTTCTTTTTTTGTAGCTTCGTCCATAAAAATAATTATAAGAAGTTTAATGAAACTAACAGGTTCTTATAAAATTCCAACCGATAAACAGTCAGTTTGGGAAGCGCTAAATAATCCAGAGATATTAGAAAAGTGCATTCCCGGGTGCGAAGAGTTTAAAAAAAATTCTGACACTAGTTTTACAGCAACTGCCACAAACAAAATTGGGCCATTTAATGCAAGTTTTACCGGTGATGTTGAACTTCAAGATCTCAATCCTCCACATAGTTATAAGCTTGTAGGACAAGGTAATTCACCAGTAGGTTTTGCATCTGGAGAAGCTAAAGTAACTTTGACCGAAGATGCGGGTCATACTGTTTTGACTTATGATGTTGAGGCAAATGTTGGAGGAAAGATTGCACAAGTAGGTAGTAGATTGATTGATATGACGGCAAAAAAAATGGCTGATATTTTTTTTGGCAAATTTTCCGAAACAATATCCCCTCAAAGTCAAACTTCGCAATCTACAACAAAAACTTCTGTTGAAAAAAAAGTATTTAACAAAAAATTAATTTATGCGTTTGCAACATTAGTTTCTGTGGGCCTGATTTTATTAGCATTTTTTTAAACAACTTTTAATTGAAATTTTCTGACGCACTTGTTTTTTCATCTCAGTATGCGAAGATGTTTCTAGGGAGACAAGTTTAATAATGATGAAATTATCACTTAAGGTTAATGGAAAAAAAATAGAAAAAGAAGTTGATGATAATACTTTATTAGTTTCTTTTATTAGAGAAAATTTAAATTTAACAGGAACACATGTTGGATGCGATACAAGCCAATGTGGATCTTGCGTAGTTCATGTTAATGGCAAATCAGTAAAAAGTTGTGCAATGTTTGCTGCTGACGCTAATGGTTCAGAGGTGACAACTATAGAAGGATTGGAAAAGGATGGAAAATTACACCCTGTTCAAGAGTCTTTTAAAAAGCATCATGGTTTACAGTGTGGATATTGTACTCCAGGAATGGTTATGAGTTCTATTGATTTATTAAAATCACACAAAAACCCAACTGAAGAAGAAATTAGAAAAGGTTTAGAAGGTAATATTTGTAGATGTACAGGTTATCAAAATATTGTTGCATCAGTTAAAGGTGCAATTGGAAAAGTTTAACAAAAGGAGAAATAAAAATGGCAAGTATGATTGGTTCAAAAGTTGAAAGAAAAGAAGACAAAAAGTTTTTAACAGGAAAAGGAAGATACACTGCGGATATAACATTACATAACCAATCATATGCAGTTTTCATTCGTTCTCCTCACGCAAGAGCAAAAATTAAAGGAATTGATACAGCTAAAGCAAAAAAAGCATCTGGAGTTATCGATGTTTTAACAGGTAAAGATTTAGCAGATGACAAAATCGGAGGATTAATTGCAGGTTGGAAAATTGTAAGTAAAGACGGAACAGACATGAAATGCCCTGCTCATCCTGCATTGGCTACGGATACAGTTAATTATGTAGGTGATCACGTTGCATTAGTAATTGCTGAAAGTTTACAAGAAGCAAAAGATGCTGCTGATTTAGTAAATGTTGATTACAAAGTTTTAAAGGCAGTTGCAAATACAGGCGATGCCATGAACGCTGAAGCGATACACGATGGTATTGATAAAAATTTGTGTTTTGATTGGGAGCTTGGCGATAAAGCAAAGGTCGACGAAGCGTTTTCAAGTGCAGATAAAGTTGTTGAGATGAATATCGTAAACAATAGATTAGTTCCAAATGCTATGGAACCTAGAGCATCTATTGGTGACTACAATTCATCTTCAGATGAATTAACTTTGTACACTACAAGTCAAAACCCTCACTTGTCGAGATTAGTGATGTCAGCATTTAACGCACTTCATCCAGAGCATAAATTTAGAATTGTTGCTCCAGATGTTGGTGGAGGTTTTGGATCAAAAATTTATCCTTATTCTGAAGATGTAGTTATTGCTTGGGCAGCAAAGAGACTACAACGTCCAGTAAAATGGGTTTGTGAAAGAACAGAGTCATTCCTTTCTGACTGTCACGGAAGAGATCATATCACAAAAGCAGCTGTTGCAGTTAAAAGTGATGGAACTGTTACTGGTTTAAAAGTTGATACAATTGCAAACTTAGGTGGTTATGCATCTTTATTTGCAACTGTAACACCGACATATTTATATGGTCCATTAGTATTAGGACTTTACAATATACCCGCTGCTTACTGTAACGTAAAAGCAGTTTACACAAATACTGCTCCAGTTGATGCTTATAGAGGTGCAGGAAGACCAGAAGCTACTTATTTAATTGAAAGAATAATGGATAAAGCCGCTAAAGAAATGGGTATGGATAGAGCGGAGTTTAGAAAGAAAAACTTTATTAAACAGTTTCCTCATCAACAATGTTTAGTTCATAACATTGACTCAGGAGATTATGATGCACACTTCGATAAAGCATTAAATCTAGCTGATTATGCTGGGTTTGAAAAAAGGAAAGCAGAATCTGCAGCAAAAGGTAAGCTAAGAGGTATTGGTTTTTCAACTTATATCGAAGCTTGTGGTATTGCTCCATCAGCAGCAGTCATGTCATTAGGTGCTGGTGTTGGTTTATGGGAGTCTGCCGAAATTAGATTTAATCCAACTGGAAATATTTCAGTATTTACAGGAACACATAGTCATGGCCAAGGTCATGATACAACTTTTGCCCAAATAGTTTCCGACAAGTTGGGTGTGCCAGTTGAGAATATTGAAATCGTACATGGAGATACGGATAAAGGTCCATTTGGTATGGGTACTTATGGTTCAAGATCACTTGCTGTAGGTGGTTCTGCAATCTCAAAAGCTTGTGATAAAATTGTAGAAAAAGGAAAAGCAGTAGCTGCAAATATGCTAGAAGCTAAACCTGAAGACATTGAATTTAAAGATGGAGAATTCATTGTACCTAATACTAATAAGAAAAAAACAATGGGTGAAATTGCTTTTGCTTGTTATTTACCAGGAACATATGGTGAAATAAAATCACCTTTACCGGAAGGTATGGAGCCAGGCTTAAAAGAGACAGCATTTTACGATCCAGTAAACTTCTCTTTCCCAGCAGGTTCACATATTTGTGAAGTAGAAATTGATCCAACAACTGGAGAAACAAAGGTTGATACTTATACCTGTGTTGATGACTTTGGAAACTTAATCAATCCTATGATTGTTGAAGGCCAAATTCATGGTGGTTTAGCTCAAGGAATTGGACAAGCATTATATGAAAATGCATATTATGATGAGACAGGTCAGCTAGTGACAGCATCATACATGGATTATTGTATGCCAAGAGCTGATAATTTCCCAGAGTTTAGAATTGATTACACATGCACGCCAGCAACTTCAAACCCATTAGGTGTTAAAGGTTGTGGGGAGGCAGGTGCAATCGCTTCTCCTCCAGCTGTAATGAACGCAGTAGTAGATGCAATTGGAACAGAAGTTACAATGCCTGCAACTGCTGAAAAAGTTTGGAGAGCATTAAAAGATAAAAAATCAGCTCAAAAAAAAGCGGCATAAGGGGGGGTAAATGAAACAATTTAATTTTCACGAAGCAAAGAACGTAAAAGATGCAGTCAAAGCTGCATCAAAAAAATCTGCTTTTTTATCTGGAGGCCAGACTTTAATTCCTTCAATGAAATTAAGGTTATCTAGTTTTGACGATGTAATTAATGTCAAAAACATAAAAGATCTTCAAGGTATCAAAGTTAGTAGCAAATCTGTTACGATAGGTGCCGCAACAACACATGCTGAAGTAGCAGCGTCTAAAGATGTAAAAAAAGCTATTCCATCTCTTTCTCATTTAGCTGGGATGATTGGTGATGCTCAAGTTCGCAATAAAGGAACATTGGGTGGATCGATTGCTAATAATGATCCGAGTGCGTGTTACCCATCTGCCTGTATAGCATTGGATGCTACAATTCATACATCTGACAGAAAAATAGAGGCATCAAAATTTTTTAAAGGTATGTTTGAAACGGCACTAAAAAAAGACGAGTTAGTTACAGCTGTAGAGTTTAAAATACCAGAAAGTTCAAGCTATGTTAAAATTCCAAATCCAGCTTCAAGATATGCAATGGTTGGAGTTTATGTTGCTAAACACAAAAAAGATGTAATTTGCGCAGTGACTGGCGCTCAAGCGGTTGTTTATCGATGCAAGGAAATTGAAAAAGAATTAGGTAATAATTTTTCTTCAGATTCTTTAAATAACCTAAATTTAGATTATAGCGAAATGAACTCAGATATCCATGCATCAGCAGAATATAGAGCAAGTTTAGTTTTATCTGCTGCCCAAAAAGCAGTCGCTAATTGCAAATAATTTAAATAATTTATCATAATCTGATAAGGTACTATTTATGAATAATACCTTTGACGAAAAAATTCTAGATGAAGCTCATCAATGGATTGAGCAAAATAAAAAAGTTATTCTTGCAACAGTCATTCAAACATGGGGTTCTTCACCAAGGCCAGTAGGTAGTTTGATGATTGTAAATGACTCTGGTGATTTTTCAGGCTCAGTATCAGGCGGATGCGTAGAAGGTGAGGTTGTAAGACAATGCCTAGATTTATTAAATGATAAAAATGATTTTAAAAAAATTGATTTCAAAGTTTCAAATGAAAGCGCCTGGAATGTTGGTCTTGCATGTGGAGGTGAGATAGCAATTTTTTTAGAAAAATTAAAAAAATGAATTCAGACTTACTTCAAGAAATAATTAATTTAAAAAATTCTAAAAAAGAATTTTCAGTTATTACTGATATTAGCAATGCTAAAAGTTATATTTTTTCTTTAAATGAAAAAATACAAGAAGAGCTAAAAGAAAATGAAAAAAAAATTATTGAACTTTATAAATCTAGAAAAGATGGCTTAATAAAAGGAACAAACTTATTTGTAAAAAATTATCACCGACCAATCAAAGTTGTAATAATTGGAGCTGTTCATATATCTCAATTTTTCGTTGAGTATGCAAAATCGCTTAACCTGGATATTTATATTATTGATCCGCGTGGTTATTTTGCTTCTGAGAAAAGATTTCCGTCAGTAAATATAATTAATTTGTGGCCAGACGAGGCTTTTAAACATTGTACATTAGATAAAAATACGGCTTTGATTGCTTTAACCCATGACCCAAAAATTGATGATCCCGCAATACAAGAGGCTTTAAATAAAAAATGTTTTTATATTGGTGCGCTAGGAAGTAAGAAAACTCATGAGAATAGATGTAATCGTTTGATTGAAAATGGTTTTGAAAAAGAAGAGATAAAAAAAATTTTTGGACCAATCGGAATTAAATTTGGAGGAAGATCTGCACCAGAGATAGCTTTATCAATTATTTTTCAACTGATGACTGAGATTTACAAGCAGTGATATCTGCAATTTTACTAGCGGCCGGTACATCATCACGTTATGGGAAAGATAATAAACTTCTTGTTAAATATAAAAAAAAACCTTTACTGTCATATTCTTTGAAAGCTTTATTAAAAAGCAAAGTCAAAGATATTGTTGTTGTACTTGGTAAAGATAAACAAAAGATACTAGAAGAAATTCCTCAGAACAGAAAAATTAAAGTCATTTTTAATAAAAATTATAAAAGAGGAATGGCATCTTCTATCCTGACCGGTTTGAAAAAAATAAATAAAAGCAGCCATGGCTTTATGGTGTGTTTATCTGATATGCCAAAAATTAAATCTTCTACTTATAATAAAATTATTAATTATTTTAATAAAAATAAAAAAATTCCTTGTGTTCCTTGCTATAAAAATAGAAATGGAAATCCAGTATGCTTTCCAATAAGCTTTAAGCCTAAAATCAAAAATATCAAAGGTGATCAGGGAGCAAAAAAAATCCTTCTAATGAATAATTTTAATAAAGTTAGTATTTCATCAAGTTCAATATTAATTGATTTTGATAAAAAATCTGATTTTAAAAAGTAAAATCTTTTAAGTATTCTTTTAGCTTATTTGGTTTATCTAAAGTTATTGTTTGAAACCCTATTTTTTTTGCTGATTCAGTATTTTCTGGTCTATCATCAATAAAAAGTGTTTTTTTAGGATCACAAATAAATTTTTTAATGGCTAATTCATAAATTTTTACATCTGGTTTTTTTAGACCAACTTTTCCAGATATAATCATGTCGTCAAACTCATTAATAAATTTATTTTTAGATGCATAAATATCAAATTGATCACCAGGAAAATTACTTAAAATAAAAATCGAAATCCCTTTTTGTTTTAAGTCAAATGCAATTTTAAGATTTTCCTCATAAATACCAACTATCATCTCTTGAAAGCGACCATAAAATGACTCTATTGCATATTTATAATCTGGATGTTCTTCAATTTTTTTTAAAGTTGCGGGTTTTGTGTCATAAACTAAATCTTGTTGAATATGCCATTCCCAAGGACATATATTTTTAAAAAAAAAATCGGTGTCTTCTGGGGTATCAAAAACTTTATTGTATAGATTTCTTGGATCAAATTTAACTATAACTTTCCCAAGATCAAAAATTACTTTTTCAATTTTACTCACGATAAATCGATAGCGAATTTTTTAAGAGTTTCTAAATTTATAATTTCTAAAGTTTTTTTATTGGTACTTTTAATAAAAATCTTACATGGATGACCAGCATCTACTGCTCTCTTAAACCATGTTGCACAAACACACCAGCTATCACCATTTTTTAATCCTACGAAATTATATTCTGGCCTAGGTGTAATCAAATCATTACCATTATCTTTACAAAATTTTAAAAAATCATCGTTTACTTTCGCACATACAGTATGAGTGCCAATATCGTTTTCATCTGTATTGCAACATCCATCTCTGTACCAGCCTGTTAATGGATCTAATGAGCAATTTTCCAATTTCTCACCAAGAACATTGAGTTGATTTTTAGTCATGAAAGACGTTTGCGATTTTTTCTTCTAATTCAATATTTAATGAAAAGGATCGCCTTTCACCACTTGTATGAAATGGATAGGCTGTATGCATTAAGTAATTTGGAAATAATATCATATCTCCAACTTTCGGAACATGATTATAAATACTATCACTTAAAAAACTCTTAGAGCCATTGATGAAATCAATTGTTCCATTAGTTTTGATGTCTTTTTTACTTTTATTAAAATTTTTTGGAATCTTTAGATATCCAACCGCAGACAAATGTCCATCATGATAATGAATAGGGTTATATTCATTTTGAAACTGTCTTACTACCCATAGGTTTTTAATTGTTATTTTTTTTGCATTTTTATTAATAGATTTTTTTAAAAAAACTTTTACTTCTTTAGTAATAAGCTTTGATAGGTTTTTCTTTACGAAAGTTTTTGGCAACTCAAATTCTTGTTTAACCTCACCCACTAGTTTTTTTGAATAATTAAGTTTTTTTGCTAATTGTTTATTCTCTAATATTCTATCAACCTCAGTATTTATTTTTTTAATAATAGAAATAGGTAGTTTAAATTTACCTATCTTAGGTCCAAAAGGGCTTAGAACTTTCATTTTAAAGCTTCGTTGGGTTTGGTTGACCCTTGTATACAATTTCAGGGTCAAATGTTTTCTCATTTTCCTCAAACTTTAACTCAATATCATCAGTTTTATTTTCGAGCGGTATTGATCTATAAAAACATGAGTAGTATCCAACATGACAACTCGCTCCATCACCAATATCAACTGATATCCATACAGAGTCTTGATCGTCATCTATTCTTATAAATTTTACTTTTTGAACCCATCCGCTTGTTTTACCTTTATGCCAAATAGCATTTCTTGATCTACTGAAATAATGCGCTTCTTTTGTCTCTATAGTTTTTTTAAACGCTTTCTCATTCATATAACCGTGCATTAAAATTTCCCCAGATTTATGATCAGTGGTGATCACTGGTATCAACCCATTTTGATCAAACTTAGGGCATAATTCTTTACCTTCTTCTACTTGTTCTACAGATATTCTTTTTTTAAACATTGTTATGTGTATCTATAATTGTATATTAGATTAATCAAATTTAATTATACAGGGACTTAATGACAAATAAAAATGTAACAGAATTTAGAGCAAAATTAGAAGAAAAAATTAGTAAAGAGGAAGCAAAAAAAGCTATTCAAACAATATTAAAATACATTGGGGAAAATCCTGATCGTGAAGGCCTGATTGAAACCCCAAAAAGAGTAATCAAAGCTTTTGATGAATATTTTTCAGGATATGCAGAAGACCCTCAGTTATATTTGGAAAAAACTTTTGGAGATGTGGAAGGATATGACGATATGGTTATTCAAAAAAACATATCTATCCAAAGTCATTGCGAGCACCATATGGCACCAATAATTGGAATTGCTCATGTGGCTTATATCCCTTCAGAAAAAGTTGTAGGTTTAAGCAAGTTAGCTAGAGTCGTTGAGGCATTTTCAAGAAGACTGCAAACACAAGAGAGATTAACCATGCAAATTGCTAATGCGATTAACAAGGGTTTAAAAGCTCATGGAACCGCGGTATGTATTGATGCTGTTCACCAATGCATGACGACTAGAGGAGTAATGAAAGAAAACGCTACAACTGTAACAAATTATTTCACAGGCTCATTTAGAGATAGTCAGTCACTTCAGCAAAGATTTTTATCTTATATTAACCAAAAGTAATGTTTGATATTCCTGACAAATATAAAAATTTAAAAAAAGTTTATGTTGATACAACTCATGTAGCGACACAAATAGATAGCCCTAAAGTTTATTATAAAATCAAGCCAAACGAGGGATATGTAGTTTGTGGATACTGTAATATTTGCTTTATTTTAAAAGAGGACGCAGATCTTGATACGGACAGAGTGTTTTTTTATAATGAAAGACAGAGTAAATTAGAACATCAATCAAATTAAAATTTTATGAGTTTTAAAGCTATAGTTTTAAATAAGGATGGTGAAAACTTTACCAGAGAAGTCAAAGAGGTTGAAAAGTCTTTTTTAACTCATGGTAATGTTTTGGTTAAAGTAGATTATTCATCTTTAAATTTTAAAGACGGTATGATTTTAAAGAATGGAGGAAACCTAGTTAAAGATTATCCTCATATACCAGGTATAGACTTTTCAGGAACTGTTGAGGAAAGTGAATCTGGTAAATTCAAAAAGGGGGATAAAGTCATATTAACTGGCTGGAGAGTAGGCGAAGTTTTCTTTGGTGGGTATTCTCAGTATGCAAAAGTTCAAGATGATTTTTTAGTTAAAATGCCAAATGACCTAGATAGCAAAAAGGCAATGATATTAGGAACAGCAGGCCTTACAGCTCTAATGTGTGTCTTGGCTATTCAAGCAAGAGAAACAATTCTATTAGGTGAGCCAATAAAAGATGTTTTGGTGACAGGTGCTACAGGTGGAGTTGGAAGTGTTGCAGTTTTAGCACTCAGTAAACTTGGGTATAACGTTTCAGCCGTAACTGGAAAAAAAGATAAATCAGGCTTTTTAAAATCCTTAGGAGCAAATAATATAGTAGATCGTTCAGAACTTGATCAAGATGCAAGACCAATTGATAAAGGCTTATACGACGGGGTAGTTGATACAACAGGTGGTAAAATACTTGCAAAAGCATTATCTCATACAAGACCAAATGGTATTGTAGCTGCTTGTGGATTGGCAAGTAGTTACAAATTAGAGACAACTGTTATGCCTTTTATTATTAGAGGAGTTAAGCTTTGGGGAATAGACTCTGTTACAGCTCCTGCAAAAAGAAGAGAATTTCTATGGTCACAAGCAACTACTTATATTGATTTTAATCAGTTATCCGAAGGTGTCCAAGAATGGGGTCTTGAAGATTTAGTTCAAAATTCATCTAAAATATTAAAAGGCCAAATTTCAGGAAGAGTTATTGTAAACGTAAATAAATAATATGGATTGGGATAAATTAAAGATTTTTCATGCTGTTACCCAAGCAGGAAGTTTTACTAAAGCTGGGGAAGTATTAAATTTAAGTCAATCTGCAATAAGTAGACAAATTCAATCTTTAGAATACGAACTTAAATGCAGCCTTTTTCAAAGACATGCAAGAGGACTGTCTTTAACTGAAAATGGAGAAACTTTATATAAAACTGCGAACGAAGTTATTTCTAAAATTAAAGAAGTAGAAACTGATCTTGTTGAGAGAAAGGATAAACCATCTGGAAAATTAGTAGTTACCACAGTTGTTGGTTTTGGTGGAATTTGGCTTACTCCAAGAATAAAAGAATTTAGGGATAAGAATCCAGATATTGAAGTAGAGTTAATTGTTACAAATGATGAGTTAGACTTAAGCTTAAGAGAAGCTGACATAGCTATTTGGATGAGACCTCCAAAACAGCTTAATTATATTCAAAGAAAGTTAGTTGATATCAATTACCATATTTATGGTTCTTCAAAATATATAGCAAAAAAAGGGACACCTAAAACTGCAAAAGATTTAGATAAACATGATTTAATTACTTACGGGAAAGGCACACCTTCACCATTATCTGAAAAAGAATGGATTTTAAAATTAGGATCTAAACAAAAAAGAAAACCTGTAATGAAAGTTAATAATATTTATTCATTAATGTTAGCTGTTGATGCTGGAGCTGGTCTAGCAGCATTGCCTGATTATATGGTGGGTGATAATAAAGGTTTAGTTCGAGTTCTTCCTGAAACAAAGGGACCAAAATATGAAGCACATTTTGTCTACCCACAATCTTTAAAAAATGTTGCAAGAGTAAAAGCTTTTAGAGACTTTATATTTAATAAAGTTGCTGAATGGAATTTTTAAGCATTCAAAACTCTTTTTTTTAACCTCGGTTTTTTTTGTTTTTTTAATTTTGTTTGAAGGTCTTTTAGTAATCTATATCTAGTTTTAAGCTCTTTTTGTTTTGCTTTATAACTATGATTGAGGTTCTTTTTTTTTGATTTTAATATTAATTGATAGGAAAATAAAATAGCAAAGTAAATGATAAGTAAAATGATACTTATCTTTAAAAGTAAAGCCGTATTAAGCTCCTTTTTTTGTAAATGCTTGAATTTTTATGTTGGCACCATCTTCGATTGATATACTTTCGCCAACAACATCTCCTTCGAAGTTACACCCTTTATTAATTTTTACTCTCTTTGCTGATAAAGAACCTTTTATTTTTCCATTAACTTCAATTTCATCAGCATTAATGTCACCATTGATATCTGCAGTTTCTGATAAATTTACTTTATGTGCTGCGATGTTACCGTCGAATTTGCATCCAAGAATAATATCATCTTTTTCAGTTATTTTACCTTTTAATTCAACATCAGGTAAAAGAATTGAATTTGATGATGCCATTTAGACTTTTATATTTTAATTATCTTCTTCTTTAGCTGTACCGAAGAAACCGCCACCAGATTTTTTGTTCGTTTCTTCTTCATCTTTAACTAATTTAATTTTTGATTTTTGGAAATCTTCATCCGACATTTCAGCAATTGTTCCACTAATCTTTCCGCCTAAAGCAATTTCTAAATCTTTATATCTTATTTCTCCTTTTGCTACTCCTGAAGAAGAAACAGATAATGTACCAGCAACTTGTAAGTTACCATCATAATTACCTTCAATTTCAGCAGTCTCTACAGCTGTCTCTCCATCGACACCTCCACCATTTTTGACGCTTATTTTTCCAGCAGCAACTTTCCCAGTGTGTTTACCATTTACGATAACTTCATTTGGAGCATTAATTTCACCATTTACAGAAACACCAGAGCCGATATGAATATTACCTTCTTTGGTACCATCCATTGATGATGTTCTTGAAGTAGTAGACCTTGTAAAAGGGCTTCCTGTAGATTGATTATTATTTTCGTCGTCAAAAATTGCCATTTTTATAATTCCTTTTTGTTAATAAGATTTTATAAAACAACATATTAATAGAATCCAGTCAATTTATTATGTAAATTGATATTTTTTGTAATGATTTATCTTTTTACAGGTCTCATAATAGGTTTTTTTGTTGCATTACCAGTAGGAGCTGCCGCTTTATTGTGCATAAATCGATCAATTCAATATGGCTTAAAAGCAGGTGTATTTACTGGTTTGGGAGTTGCAACTGCAGATTTAGTTTACGGCTTTTTTGCAGTATTTGGGCTTTTTGCAATTTCAGGAGAGACATTAGAAAATCAACCAGTTTTAAGGCTAGCAGGAGCATTTTGCATTATGTTTATTGGTTTAAGAATGATGACCAAAGTTCCAAATACAAATTCTGATAACGCCCTTCATGAAACAGCTTTCAAGGATGCATTAACTGGCTTTTTAGTAACAATTAGCAATCCAATGACCATAATTGCCTTTGTGGCTGCTCTTTCTTACGTTAATTATTTAATGGAAGAAATCAGTTACTTTGGATCTTTGCTTATAATTACAGGTATTTTTTTTGGATCTTTTTTTTGGTGGTTAGCGCTTTCCTCTTTGTCAATAAAATTAAAGGATAAATTAACTTCAAATTTCTTAAGAAAAATTAATTTAATTTCTGGTTCATTAGTTTTTATTTTTGGAATATTACTTGTTTTAAGTATAAAGGGTTTTTAATGTTACAATATATTTTATCTTTTGTTATTTTAATCTCTGTTGTTGTATTTGTTCACGAATATGGACATTATTATTTTGCAAAGAAATATAAAGTTGGTGTCACTGATTTTTCTATAGGTTTTGGTAAAGAATTATTTGGTTTTAACGACAAAGATGGAACAAGATGGAAAATATGTGCAATTCCACTTGGTGGATATGTAAAGTTTTTCGGAGATAGTAATTCAGCCTCTCAACCTGTCAGTTTATCTAAGATTGATGATAAAGATCATTCAAAATTATTAACTACAAAGCCATTATATCAAAGGGCAATAATTGTTTCTGCCGGTCCAATAGCTAACTTTATATTGGCTATTTTTATTTTCTCATTAATATTTATGACTGTTGGAAAAGATATTACTGTTCCAATTATAACTGAAGTTCAACAAAATTCACCTGCTTCAAAAGCTGGATTAAAGAGTAATGATCAAATTACTTTTATTGATGAGAAAAAAATTGAAAGCATTAATGATGTTGCTTTATATATAACCACAAGTAAATCCGATAAAGTAAAGGTAGAGGTTTTAAGAAATCAAAGACCTTTATCTTTTATTATTGAACCTGAAAAAAAAATTACCAAGGACAATTTTGGTAATAATATTGAAAGAAAATTAATTGGAATAAAAATAGCTCCTCTTAAAGGTAAAATGGAAAGAGAAAAACTTGGTCCATCAAAAGCGATATTTTTATCTATTAAAGAAACCTATAATACAATTTCAATGACATTATCTTATTTAGGAAAAATGATTGTTGGAAAAGAAAGTGCCGATCAATTAGGAGGTCCTATTAAAATTGCACAAATTTCAGGAAAGGTTGCTGAACATGGATTGATACCTTTCTTATCGATCATGGCATATATATCAATCAGCTTAGGCTTAATTAATTTATTTCCAATACCCCTGTTAGATGGAGGTCATTTATTTTTTTATTTAATTGAATTTTTAAGAGGAAAACCGTTAAGTGAAAATGTTCAAATTTATTTTTATAAATTTGGAATGGCTGTTTTGTTTACTCTAATGTTTTTTGCAACTTTTAATGATCTTAAAAGTCTAGGATTGTTTTAAAAAGTCGTTTTTTACAAACTACTAGTTGAAATCTGTGGTTAAAAAGTCCCCCAAAATGATTTTTCGTTGATTTTATTGAGTTTTTGAAAGAATGTTAATTATTAACGATTCGAAAGGACCAAAATGAACAAAAAACAGCTTGTTGCTAAAATTTCTAGCACACTAAACTTAAGTAAAGCTGATGCCGAGAGAACATTTGATAGCATAACTAATATTATTTTAGATGCGCTTAAAGATGATGACGCGGTAAAAATTGCAGGTTTTGGTACTTACAAAGTAGCAAAAAGAAAAGCAAGACAAGGAAGAAACCCAAGAACTGGGGAAACTATCCAAATCTCAGCTTCTCAAAAAGTGAAGTTTTTACCTGCAAAAGCTTTAAAAGACATGTTCAATAAATAGTCTTTCAAAACAGCCTTATTTTTCAATAAAATAAGGCTGTTTTAAATCTTATTTTTTCACACAATTAAATAAATCACGTTTTTATTGATTGAATTATTGATCAATAAAAATAAAGTTAGCTTAATTAATTATATAGGAGTCGATATGTTTTCAAAAAAATTAGCAGATAAATTAGATGAATATCATCTATTAAAACATCCATTTTACCAAGCATGGAATGAAGGAAAATTAAATAGAGAAATTATAAAAGATTATGCTGAGCAGTATTATCAGCACGTAAAAGCTTTCCCAAGATATATCAGTGCAACACATTCTTTATGTGAAGATATTTCAAAAAGAAAAGTGCTTTTGGAAAATTTACAAGAAGAAGAAGACAGAGACAATGATCACCCTAAACTTTGGAAACAGTTTGCAATGGCGTTGGGAGCTGATGACAAGGAAATTGAAACTAAAGATCAAGATAGTTTCACAAAAGATATGATCGATAATTTTTTCAAACAAGCAAGATCTAGTTATGCCGAAGGACTTGGTTCTTTTTATACCTATGAAAGACAAGTTCCAGAAGTTGCCGATGTAAAGATTACTGGATTAAAACAACACTATGGTGTCGATACCAAAGAAGGACTGCAGTTCTTTGAAGTTCATAAAGATGCAGATGTAATCCATAGAGCTGAATGCGAAAAACTTTTAGACGAACTTACTCCTGAAGAACAAGCAAAAGCAGAAAAAGCAGCACTAACGACTGCTAAATTTATGTGGAACTTTTTATCTGGGGTAGCTTTAAAGCACAAATTACCTTTGGAGTGTGCAGCCTAAATAATTAATTCTTAAAAGCGCAGCCATAAAACGGCTGCGCTAAAAATCTAAATGTCTAAGCCAACAACAAAGCCTAATAGTCCATATTTTTCTTCAGGTCCTTGTAAAAAAAGACCTGGTTGGAATACATCTAAGTTTGACTTGGAAACATTGGGCAGATCACATAGAGCAAAACCTGCAAAAGAAAAATTATTACAAGTTATTGAACAGTCAAAAAAAATTTTAGATTTACCAGTTGATTATAAAGTTGGAATATTAGCTGGCTCTGACACTGGAGCTGTTGAGGCTGCAATGTGGAATTTACTTGGACCAAATGGCGCTGAAGTTTTAGCTTGGGAAAGTTTTGGATTGGACTGGGCAAAAACAATTACTGACCAATTAAAAATTGAAGGAAGCAATGTTCACAAAGTTGAATATGGTAAATTACCAGATTTATCAAAAGTAGATTTTAGTAAAGATGTTCTCTTTAATTGGAATGGAACAACCTCAGGAGTTAGAGTTCCTGATGCAAATTGGATACCAGATAATAGAAAGGGTTTAGTTTTATGTGATGCGACATCCGCTGTATTTGCCATGGAAATGAATTTTGCAAAGCTTGATGTTATCACATGGTCTTGGCAAAAAGTATTAGGTGGTGAAGGTGCCCATGGAATGATTGCATTATCTCCAAAAGCAATTGAGCGTTTAGAGACATATAAACCTAAATGGCCATTACCAAAAATATATAGATTAACATCAAAAGGAAAGTTGGCTGATGGAGTTTTTAAAGGAGCCACTATCAATACCCCATCAATGTTTTGTGTAGAGGATGCTCTTGATGCATTAGCTTGGGTTGAGTCTATAGGTGGAGCAAAAGGTGCAATTGATAGATCAACTAAAAATCTTGATGCAGTCAAATATTGGGTTGAACAAAGCGATTGGGCAGATTTTTTATGTGAGGATAAATCAAATTTATCTTCAACCAGCATTTGTCTGAAAGTTAAAGACAGTAACTTTTTAAAGTTAAGTGAAGAAGAACAATCTAATAAAATTAAGGAAATCAACAATCTTTTGGACAAAGAAAAAGTAGCATACGATATTAATTCATATCGAACAGCACCTCCTGGTTTTAGAATATGGGGTGGATCGACTGTGGAAACTTCCGATATTGAAAATTTATTACCTTGGTTAGATTGGGCTTATGCTGTAGTAAGCAGCTAAATGTATAAAGTTTTAATTGCAGATAAGCTTAGTGAAGAAGCGGTAAGCATCTTTAAAGAAAATGGAATTGAAGCAGTTGTAAAAACTGGTCTAGGCGAAGAAGAATTAATAAAAGAATTAGAAACTTGCGATGGTCTGGTTGTTAGATCCGCAACAAAGCCTAATAAAAATATTATTGAAAAATCCAAAAGACTTAAAGTGATTGGAAGAGCTGGTATTGGAGTTGATAATATTGATCTTGAGGCCGCTACTAATAATGGAAAAGTTGTAATGAATACTCCTTTTGGAAATTCTATAACAACAGCAGAACACGCAATTACATTAATTTTATCTACTGCAAGACAAATACCCTTTGCAGATAAAACTACTCATGAAGGTAAATGGGAAAAATCTTCAATCAAAGGAGTAGAGGTAACTGGAAAAACTCTAGGAGTGATAGGTTGCGGTAATATCGGTTCTATTGTTGCCAATAGAGCTTTAGGATTACATTTTAAAGTGATTGTTTTTGATCCGTTTTTACAAGACGAGCGAGCAAAGGATATGGGAGTTGAAAAAGTTGAATTAAATGATTTATTTAAAAGATCTGACTTCATAACTTTGCATACTCCTTTAACTGAGAAGACAAAAAATATTATAAATAAAGATTCATTTAAACTAATGAAAAAAGGTATTAGAATTGTAAATTGTGCAAGGGGTGGATTGATTGATGAAGAAGCTCTGAAAGAAAATCTGGAAAGTGGTCATGTCGCAAGTGCTGCATTAGATGTTTTTGTAAATGAGCCTCCAAAAGATAGTCCTTTACTTGGAACCAAAAATTTAATTATGACACCTCACCTGGGGGCATCCACAACTGAAGCACAAGAAAAAGTTGCGTTGCAAGTTGCAGAACAAATTTCAGATTATTTAAAAACTGGCGCCATTACAAATGCCGTGAATACTTTTTCATTAACAGCTAAAGAGTATAATTCTGTGCAGCCTTACTTAAAACTTTCTGAGCAATTGGGTGGATTTGCCGGTCAATTAACAGAGAATGCTATCAAAAGAATTGAAATAGAGTTTGAAGGTCAGGTATCACAAATAAATACTCAACCATTAATGCAAACTATGATTTGCGCACTGTTAAAATCAAATTTTGATGGTGTGAATGTTATTAATTCAATTTTAGTTGCAAAAAATAAATCTATTCAGATATCAGAGACTAAGCATGAAAAAGCGTGCGAATATCAGTCATGCGTAACTCTTACTATCGAGACAGATAAACAAACAAGATCAGTTTCGGGAACTTTATTTGGTGGTAATCCAAGAATAGTAAATATTAAAGGTATCAAAATTGAAGCTGAACTTGCTAAACATAATCTTTATATTAGCAACGAAGATAAACCGGGTTTAATAAGTAATTTATCTAAAATATTATCAGATAATAATATTAATATCGCAACATTTAATCTTGGAAGAAAAGATAGTGGCGGAGAAGCCATTGCCCTTATATCTACAGACAATCCGATAGAAGAAAAAGTCTTAGATAGTATAAAAAAATTACCATTAGTTATTCAAGCAAAAACACTCACTTTTAATGAATAATAAATTTTTATCATTAGTTGCAAATGAAAAATTTGTAGCTGATGAATTAATAAATTTTTGTAAAGAAAATTTTTCTTTTAAAATATTAAGCACCAGAACACTTTCAAACCATGCATTAGAGATTGAAATAGAGAATTTTGATATAAATAAAATTCAAGATTTAAATAAAACCTTTAATCAGAAACAAATTGATTTTTGTGTTAGGGATCAAAATTTTCAAGATTTTAAAGTTTTACTTTGTGATATGGATGCAACCATGATTGCAAATGAAACATTAGACGATTTAGTAAAAATTACTGGCTCAGATTTTAATGTTGATGAGACAAGTAAGTTAGCAATGGAAGGTAAAATTGATCTTAGAACTACACTAAAAAACAGAGTGGAAATATTAAAAGGTCAGCCAAAAAGTTTAATAGATGAAGTGTTAAAAGGTATTAAATTTAATCCTGGTGGCAAAACTCTAGTGAGTACACTCAATAATTTAGGTTTTGAAAGTAATCTAATAACTGGTGGCTTTAAACCAATCTCAACATATGTTGGAGAAAAACTAGGTTTTAAAAATGTTATTAGCAACGAGTTTAACTTTGATGAAAAAGATTGTTTTACAGGTGATTATATTCCAATAACGGGTGAAAAAAATTCAAAATACAAATACATGGAAACAATCTCTTCAGATAAAAATATTTCGTTTCAAGAAATGGTTTCAGTTGGAGATGGGTCAAATGACTTGCAAATGCTGAAACATTCTGGTTTAGGTATTGGTTATCATGCTCACCAGATCATAAAAGACAATATAAATCATCAAATTAAATTCACAGATTTAAAATCAGTTTTATTTTACCTTGGAATACAAGAAAGTCAGTTTATTGATTAATTAATTGTTTTAATAAAATCCAAAACAGCTTTGACGTGATCTTTTACTTTAACATTGTTCCAAATTTTTATTACCTTTTGATTTTTTCCAATAAGAACGGTTGTTCTTTTTATGCCCATAAATTTTTTTCCATACATTGATTTTTCACCCCAGGCACCAAGTTCTTTTATAAGTTTTATATTTTCATCAGAAAGTAATTCAAATGGAAATTTAAACTTTGATTTAAATTTTAAATGACTTTCAATACTATCTTTTGAAACTCCGATAATTTCAGTATTTAATTTTTTAAATTTTTTATAATCTTTTGCAAATTCAATAGACTCAGTGGTACAACCTGGTGTATTATCTTTTGGATAAACATAAATAATTAAATTTTGTTTTAAATCTTTTTTTAAGTGGAAAATCTTCCCATTTGTTAACGGTAATTTAAAGTCTTTTAATAATTTATTTTCTTTAATCATTATTTTTTTCCCACTCTTCTATCCAATTAAAACTTGGAGGAATTCCATATCTAGAATTTATATTTGCGCAATGCATTGCAAGTGAGGGAATTGGTGAAAGGCAGTAGTTTTTTTTGTAAATTTCATACAAGGTTTGTTCCCATGGATCTTCCCATTCTTTTGTCATTTGTAACAATTCATTAATGTATTTTTTTATTAATTTAGTAGATGTCATAAACGTAACTAAACTTTCATCAACTTTTCTCCAATGATTTTCAAACCCAGAAAATATTTCTGTTAGACTATTTTTTTCATACAGATAAGGATAGTCAGCAGGTAATAAGATTATTTCATTTTTTAATAAAGTGCTAAATTTTTCATAACTTTTAATCATTTCAAGTAAACAATTTTCTCTCAAAATGTAATCATCTTCTAGGAAAAATACTAAATCTGAATTGCTTTTTTCAGCTATATTTATTGACTCATGGAAATTAGCCATATTAGATATTTTTGCATTAGAATAACCGCCGCTGCCAGTGATACTACTCTTATGCTTTTCTACATTTATTTTTATTAAATTACTTCTGCATTCAATATTTTCAAGTTTTTGTTTCATATTATTGATATCTTCATCACTTGAGTTTGTGTCAGTAATTAAAATTTCTATATATAAATTTGGTGATTTTTTTTTTAAAAAATTAATATTTTTTTTTAAAGAATTTAATGTTCTGAAAGTGTATTCTTTTTTTTCCTTACCAAAGACCCTGTCTTTTTTTTGGTCCATTAAAAGTTCAGATGTGCATGTTCTTAATATAATTAAAATACTATTAACTTTTTTTTCAATCTTTAATTCTCCAAAAGGAATGGAAATGCTCTTGTTCTTTATATTCAAGCCTTCAGTTAAATATTTATTATTTGAAAAAAAAGTGAAATTATATTGATCAATTAATTCAAGCTCAAACATTCTTGCCAATTTAGCAAGTCTTTTTTTTAAAAAATTGTAAATTTTTTTTTTCATTGGTAATATTATGTATGATGATTAAATCTGTATCAGAACTTGTAAAAGAGGCTATGAAGCAAATCAAGACAATTTCTGTAAAAGAATTAAAAATGCTCATGGAAACAAATAAAAAAGCGGTAATAATTGATATAAGAGATATTAGAGAATTAAAAAAAACAGGAAAAGTTAAATTAGCAAAACATGTGCCAAGAGGAATGCTAGAATTCTGGCTAGATCCATCAAGTCCATATTTCAAAAAAGAATTAGCTATTGATAAGCCAAAAATTTTATATTGTGCATCCAATTGGAGAAGCGCGTTAGCTGTAAAAACGTTACAGGATATGGGATTTAAAAATATCTGTCATGTAGAAGGAGGGTTTAAAGCTATAGAAGATGGGGGGTTTCAAATTGAAAAAATTAACTAATTTATTTTTTCGCCTCTCGAAAAACAAACTCTAATCTATCTTGACCAAAAAACATTTTAGATCCAACAATGAAAGTAGGCGCTCCAAAAACGCCTTTTTTAAAAGCATTGCTGGTTTTTGTTTTTAAATCATCTTTAATTTTTTGATCACTTAATTTTTCAATAAAACTTTTTGGATTAATATCCATGTTCTTAATAAAACGTTCTAAAATTTTACCATCATTTAAGTTAAGCGAGTCTACCCATGCCGCTTTGTAAAATTGATCAACATAATTAATAAGAAATCCTTCTTTTTCAGCGACTAAAGCACCTCTCATTATATTTACTGTCTTTAATGGAAAGTACCTATTAAACTGAAACTTAACCTTAAACCAATCTGCGCAAATTTTTAAATCTTTGATCATATGTTTGGCTCTTGATGGATTTAATCCAGGCGCTGTAATATTCGCTAATTGATGAATTCCACCTAGGAGTATTGGCATATAGTTAACTTTAATTTTATTTTCTTTTTCAAAACGTTTTATTTGTTCATGAGCAAGATAGGAATAGGGACTACTAATATCAAAATAAAAATCAATTTTCTTCATTATTCATGCAGCTTTAATTTTTGAGCAATTAATAATCTCAAAAATAAATATAAAAATAAACCTACAGGCCCACTAAAATAAGTTAAAATTATAGGAAATATTACAATATATTTATGAATGTTTAATCTTATCGCATCATTTGCGATCCAGACACCGAGGAATAAACTTAATGTTAAAAAATGTATCCAAAAAATTAAAACAAACAGTGTATTATCCATTAAAGACATTAACTCATCTAACCCTAAATAAAGCCTAAAGTTATTTAAGACATCAAGAGGATCTTTTTTTATTAAATTCTCAAATGCACCGGAGGGATAAATTTGCTCAAAAGCTAAATAGCCATATGTGAGCGCTAAAACAAAAGGGATAAATAGATTATTTACTAAACCCTGAGTAATTTTTGAACTTGGAAAAAAAATAATTAACAGCCAAAGAGGAATTACACCAATATTTGCAAATTGGTATATCATTTCTAAGGTAAAAAAATCTTTGATCGTTTCTAACATATGGTAACGTCCTAGTTTATATATGAATCAATCTAAATCAATCCATCAAAACTTAGATACAGTAGAAGAAATAAAGGAATTGGCATTAAAGTATTTAGATAAATATCAACCTTCAAAAAAAAGTTTGCAAATTTATTTATTCAGAAAAGCAATTGATGCCCAGAGTAATACAATTGAAAAAAGTGAGATTATAAAGAAAATTGATATTGTTTTAGATGATTTAGAAGAAAAAGGTATTTTAAATGACACTCTTTACTCTGAAATTAAATCAAAGAATTTTTTAAAACGTGGCTATTCTTTAAATAAAATAAAACAACATTTGTCTCAAAAAGGTATCGGAAGCGAACTTTTAAAGCAGACTATTGAGAAAATTCAAAATGATCATACAAATCCTGATTTTTATTCTGCAATAAGAATATGTAAAAAGAGAAGACTTGGACCGTACCGTCCAGATGCCAATAAGGAAATTTTTTATAAAAAAGATATGGGTGTTTTAGCCAGATCAGGTTTTAGTTATGATTTATCAAAAGAAGTTTTAGCTTTAGACAAAAAACAACTCAAAATTTATGAGAAAAAGCTTTAGTTTATTTTTTACCTTTCTTTCGCTTTTCTTCCTCAACTAATTCATTTATCTTTTTTTGCATTGTTTGTCTTACAACACTAAAAACAATGATACCAAAAATTGATACACTTATGATTATGATTAATATAGTCTTGGCCATTATATTTTTGAATTCCTTCTTATTAATAATGAAGGATTTTTAAAACCCCTTTTGCCATATAGTATTTTTTTATTTTGATGAGTTCTTACAATTGCTCCAGCGCCTTCTGCAATTGCATGACCAGCGGCATAATCCCATTCCCTTGCTCTTGCTCTGGCAGTATAAAAGTCAAATTCTGAACTTGCAATCATGCAAAATTTTAGAGAACTTCTCATGCTCACAAAATGATTAATTTTATATTTTTTTAAAATTCGTCTTATAATTTCAGATGGTTTTGATGAGTTTGTTAATGCAATTTTGTCTCTTTTTTTTATCTTTGAACAATCTAATTTGATTTTTTTCTTTTTATCATAAATTTCATAGGCTTTATTTTTTCCAAACGAGTAAAACAATCTTTTCTTTTTTGGTGCATAAATAATACCAGCTACTGGTTTTTGGTTTATAATTAAGCCTGCATTAATTGTATATTCTGATCCACCTTTTATGTATGAACTTGTCCCATCGATTGGGTCAACTAACCAAAAAGTTTGTCTTTTTTTAATTTTTGTATTTTTAATAGTTTCTTCAGAAACAACTTCTATTTCAGGTGATATTTTTTTTAAAAACTTTTGTAATATTTTATCAACCTCTAAATCACCATTGGAAACAGGTGTTCCATCATCTTTGGTAAATATTTTTAGCTTTTTTGCACATTGTATTGATTTAGATCCCGCCTTATAAAAAATTGGAATAAGTTTTTTGATTAGCTTTTGTGTATCAATTTTATTCTTCATATTTTTCCAAAGTAATTTCGGAGGTATTTATAGTTTTTTTTCCCGCATTTTGAAAATTTACTGTTACCTTATTATCTACAATTGACTGTACTTGACCGATACCCCAATCTTTGTGAGACGGGTGGATTACAAAGTCACCAGGATCAAAGTCATATACATGCATTTTAAAATATGATTATCGTGATATACCGATGTTATGAGTTTAGCAATCACAGATATTACAGAGAATAATATACTTGGTTTTGATAAAGATAAATCTAAAACAAAAGTTGTTGTCGCAATGTCAGGAGGCGTTGATTCCTCTGTAGTCGCAGCTCTTTTAAAAAAAGATGGCTATGATGTAATTGGAATTACACTCCAGTTATTTGATTACGGAAAAATTGGAAAAACAAAAGGGACATGTTGTGCTGGGAAAGATATTTATGATGCAAAAAAAGTTTGTGATCAACTTGAAATTAAGCATGAAGTTTTCAATTATGAGTCGATATTTAAAGAAGAGGTCATAGAAAAATTTGCAGATAGTTACATAAAAGGAGAAACTCCAATTCCTTGTGTCGATTGCAATCAAACTGTAAAATTTAGAGATCTCTTTAAATCGGCAAAAAATTTAGATGCTGATGCATTAGCAACGGGACATTATGTTAAGAGAATATTTAATCATAGCGCCATGATGTATAGACCAGAGGATTTAAATCGCGATCAAAGCTATTTTTTATTTAATACTACCCAAGAACAACTTGATTATCTTAGATTTCCCTTAGCTTCATTGCCAAAAACTAAAACTAGAGACGTTGCCAGAGATTTAAAATTACAAGTTGCAAATAAACCAGATAGTCAGGATATTTGTTTTGTTCCAAACGGTAATTATAAGACAATTGTGGAAAAGCTAAGACCAGAGTCATTTGTTGAAGGTGAAATTGTAGATACCAAGGGAAAAGTATTGGGAAAACATAGTGGAATCGCAAATTTTACAATAGGTCAAAGAAAAGGAATAAAAGTATCATCAACAGATCCTTTCTTTGTAATAAAGATTGATCCAAAGAAAAATCAGGTAGTTATAGGATCTCGAGAAGAACTTTTGGTTCAAACTATTCATTTAAAAGAAATAAATTATCTTTGCGATAAAGAGCAATTAAATGGTAATTTTTTTGTTAAGGTGAGATCCACAGGAAATCTACTAGAGTGTAATGTGTATGATAATGGACATAAAGTAACGCTTTCAAGCGGCGAGACAGGAGTTTCACCTGGTCAAGCGTGTGTATTTTATAAGCAGGATGAGTTTGGAACGAGAGTGTATGGAGGTGGATGGATAGATAGAACGGAGAAATAATTATTTCTTTTTATTTTTTCTTCTATTTCTTCTTCTCTTAGATCCGATTTTTCTTCGACCTCGATGTTTTTTTGGATATCCCATTTTATGTTTTTTATTAAATTAAAAGTTGTATTTAGCAGATTTTTATTTTATTTACTAGATCGAATATGAGTTCAACTTTTAAAAATAACAAACCTTTAGATTTCACTAAAAATGAAGAGAACTCAAAAAATAATATAGATTACTTCAATTTAAAAGAAGATAGAGCAAAAGAGGACAAGCAGGAAAAAGTCCAAAGTGTTTTATTCGTATCTGCTGCAGCTGTTTTTATCGTAGCATTTGTTGCTATAATTTATTCTTAAAATAAAAATAACTTATTTATGATTACTACCGAACTTTTTATCGGGTTAATTACTTTCTATTTTGTAATGTTTATGACACCAGGTCCAAATAACATTATGTTAACCATATCTGGCATAAAATTTGGTTTTAAAAAAACTATTCCTCACATGATCGGTATTCCACTGGGTCATGTTACACAAATTGCACTAGTAGCATGTGGACTTGGAAAATTCTTTCAAATGTATCCTGATATTCAAAATATTTTGAAAATCTTAGGGTGTATTTATTTATTTTACCTTGCTTATAAAATGTTCGGTTCATTGAATGTAAAAACTAACGAAGGTAAGTTATCTGGACGCCCAATGAAAATGTATGAATCTATTTTATTCCAATACCTAAACCCTAAGGCGTGGGTAGCCTCGATGACAGCGGTGACTGTTTTTTTTCCAAATCAAGAAAATTTTATAGTTGGGGTGCTGTTTTTAACTCTAAGTGCTCCTTTGTTAGAAGTTATCGCTGTTACAACATGGGCAGGTTTTGGTGCAACGATAAGAGTGTTTATATCCAATAATAAAATAAAAAAATTTATTGAAATTTTAATGGCTATTTTATTAATATTAACTTCAGCATTTATTTTAATATGAAACAATTTTTTAAAGACATTAATCTAAATACAAATGGTCAAAAACTAATTGATTTTACAGATGAAGTTTTAGAGTTTGTAAAAAGTTCTAAAATTAATAATGGAATTATAAATTTAAGTATTTTGCATACTAGCGCTTCTTTAATTATTCAAGAAAATGCCGACTCTGATGTACAAAGAGATTTATTAAATTTTTTTGATAAGTTAGTACCCATGGACCCAAAGTTATACGTTCATGGTATCGAGGGCAAAGATGACATGCCAGCTCATATTAAGACAGCTTTAACAAATACTCACCTAACGTTAAGTATTAAGAATAGTAAAATAGTTTTAGGTACTTGGCAGGGTATTTATTTATTTGAACACAGAATAAACCAGCAAAATAGAACGGTTTTCTCTCATATTGTTGGTGATTGGTATTGACCAAACTTTAACATTCAACTAAAAGCTGAATTACTTATGGCAAAAAAGAAAAAAACCAAAAAGACAAAAAAATCTAAAAAAGTTTCAAAGAGAAAAGTTTCAAAAAAATCAGTATCAAAAAAAACTGATAAAAATATTTTAATTTATGCAGCTGCAGCTGCGCTAGCTCTTATCGTTGTTGTTTTTGCAATACCGGGTGGAAAGAATAAGCCAGAAGTTAAAAAACAAACTCAAGTTACAAAACAAGAGAATGCTCAAGAAGTAAAAGAAAACAAAGTTTCAGATATTAAACAAACAAAAGAAGTTAAAGCTTTAAATATTCCAAAAAAGAAAAAAGCTATTAACCAACCAAGTTTCAACGAGAAAGCAATTCAAATCAGATTTGCAGAAATAGATTATAACAGTAACAAAAAAATATCTTTGAAAGAGTATCTTTATTATTTCAAAGACAAGGCTCAGGGTAAAAAACAATTCAAGCAAGTTGATAAAAATGGTAATAAGTCAATAAGCTATGAAGAATACCTAGCCTTTAAAAAAAGATAGTTAATTCACAATAAAATCAAATTCAAATTGACTTTTATGAACCCGTGGTTCATTTAAGCGCTTATGGTTATTAGTAAATTGTTTTCAATTTTCTCAGGTGAAAAAGATGCTGTAGTTGATCAAACAACTATTAATGGAAAATTATATAAATTCGTAAATTCTAAAATACTACCAGGTACAGATATTACCGAAAAAGAGTTCTGGGATGGTTTTGTGAAAGTGGCAAACGAACTTGCCCCTGAAAACAGAGATCTTTTAAAAAAAAGAGAAGAGATCCAATCAAAATTAGATGAGTGGCATAAAAATAATAAAGATAAAATTGATTTTGAAGAATATAAAAAATTCTTAAAAGAAATTGATTATTTAGTTGAAGAAAAAGAGAAATTTCAAATTGAAACATCAAATGTCGATGATGAAATTGCCAAAATTGCAGGCCCGCAATTAGTTGTTCCAATTGATAATGCGAGATACGCACTAAATGCTGCTAATGCGAGGTGGGGCAGTTTATATGATGCTCTTTACGGTACAGATATTATCAGCGAAGATAATGGTAAAGAAAAATCTGGTGGTTACAACCCTAAAAGAGGCGAGGAGGTTATAGCACTTGGTCGTGAGTTTTTAGATGTTAATTTTAAATTAGAATATGGCAGTTGGTCAGATGTTAAATCTTTTACTAAAGCGAGTGATAATTTAAATATACAACTAGAAAATGGATCGTTTACAAAATTAAAAAACCTTTCAAAATTTGTTGGTTACAAAGGAGATAAAGAAAGTTTAACTTCAATATTTTTAAAAAACAATAACCTTCATATAGAAATTCAAATTAATTCAAATCATCCAATAGGTAAATCAGATAAAGCTAATATCAGCGATATTGTATCTGAATCTGCGATCTCAACTATTATGGATTTAGAAGACTCGGTTGCGGCAGTAGATGCTGAAGATAAAGTAAAATGTTATTCAAATTGGCTTGGTATTATGAAAGGCAACCTTGAAGCAAAAATGCAAAAGGGTGGAAAAACAATAGTTAGAAAATTAAATGAAGACAAAGAGTTTCTAGATATTAATGACAATCCTGCAAAACTTCACGGTAGATCTTTATTATTAATTAGAAACGTTGGCCATCTTATGACCAATCCAGCAATTAAATTGAACGATGGTTCAGAGATTCCCGAAGGTATAATGGATGCTTTTATAACTGTGTTATGTGCAAAACATGATTTTAAATTAAAGAAAAACTCTAGAACTGGTTCAGTTTATATTGTTAAACCAAAAATGCATGGCCCAGAAGAGGTAGCTTTTGCAGATAAAATTTTCTCTAAAGTAGAAGAGGTTCTTAAGCTAGAACCAAATACAATTAAAATGGGTATTATGGATGAAGAAAGAAGAACAACTGTAAATTTAAAAGAAGCAATAAGAAATGCAAAAAAAAGAATAGTATTTATTAATACAGGTTTCTTAGATCGAACTGGTGATGAAATGCATACATCTTTTGAGGCAGGTCCTATGATCTTCAAAGGTGATATGAAAAAATCAAGTTGGTTAAATACTTATGAAGATTGGAATGTTGATATTGGATTAGAGTGTGGTTTTTCTGGAAAAGCACAAATTGGAAAAGGAATGTGGGCTATGCCAGATAAAATGAAAGATATGATCGAGCAAAAAATTGGTCATCCAAAATCAGGCGCTAACTGTGCTTGGGTACCATCACCAACAGCAGCAATACTGCATTCAACACATTATCATCAAATTAATGTTTTTGATCAACAAAAAGAATTAGCATCACGTGGTAGAGCAAATTTAGATAACATTTTAACTATTCCTGTAGCAGACAGACCAAATTGGTCAGCCGAGCAAATTCAAAAAGAAATTGAAAATAATTGCCAAGGTATTCTTGGTTATGTTGTAAGATGGGTCGATCAAGGCGTTGGTTGTTCAAAAGTTCCAGACATAAACAATGTTGGATTAATGGAAGATAGAGCAACACTTAGAATTTCATCTCAGCATATTGCAAATTGGTTACATCATGAAATTTGCACCAAAGAACAAGTCATGGATACTATGAAGAAAATGGCAAAAGTTGTTGATGGGCAAAATGCTGGAGATAAAAACTATACACCAATGGATGGTAATTTTGATAATTCAATTGCTTTTAAAGCAGCATGTGATTTAGTCTTTGAAGGCAAAGTCCAACCATCTGGTTATACTGAACCAATCTTACACAAGAAAAGATTAGAAAAAAAAGCTTCTCACTAATCATTAAATAAATGTCGATCACTGAATTGTATTTTTATGCATTTGCGATGTTTATTTTGTTTCTCACCCCAGGTCCTGTTTGGGTTGTTCTTTTAGCTAGAATTTTTTCAAATGGATGGTCTGGTGGGTTACCATTAGCTTGCGGAGTTATTATTGCAGATTTTACTTGGTCTTTTTTAGCTGTGATATCTATATCTTCTATTAGTGAAGCTGTACCTTCTATAACAAAAATATTAACTTGGGTTGCTGCAGGATTTTTTTTGTATTTAGCAATCAAGTTATGGTTAAAACCGTCTTATGATTTAAATAATATTAAATTATCCAAGGTCTCATCAAAATTAAAATTTAACTCTATTTATTTAGAAAGCTTTATGACTGGATTACTAGTCAATTTTTCAAACCCAAAAGCTATTCTTTTTTATATAAGTATTATGCCAGGTTTCTTTGTATTAAATCAATTAACAAATACTGATGCGGTAATAATTGCATCAATTTCTGCTTTAGTTCCTTTTATTGGTAACATAATATTAATTGCATTAGTCTCACCTGTAAGACAGCTTATGCAAAGCCCTTCTGCTCAAAAAAAACTAAATCAAATTAGTTCAATACTTTTATTAATTGTAGCGGTTATGATTTTAGTACTTTAAGGTTATTTTATTAAGACACAGGCGTGACAAGTAGGATTTTATATTGTAGATAATCCAGCAATGGCGGGGTAGCTCAGTTGGTTAGAGCACGGGACTCATAAGCCCGGTGTCGGCAGTTCGATTCTGCCTCCCGCTACCATTAATCAAGGAATCAATTTAATATTTTTTTATGCCATCAAAATATAAAGCAATGGTTTTAAGCTGCATTGATCCTCGTTGTCAGCCAAAGATTAATAATATCCTAAAGAAGAAAAAATTGTCTGGAAAATATAGTTTATTTTCAATTGCAGGATCTGCAGTTGGTGTAACTTCAAATAAATTTAAAACTTGGCATAATGTCTTTTGGCAAAATTTAGGTATCTCTTTAAAGCTGCACGGTATTAAAAAACTTATAGCTGTAAATCATTATGATTGCGGTGCTGCAAAATTGGTAAATAAACAAAAAAAATTTAATAGAAATATTGAATATAAAATTCATCAAAATGCTTTTAAAGCTCTTAAAACAAAACTTAAGAAAAAGTACCCAAAAATTAAATTAGAAACAAAAATAATGACAGTGAAAACTCTTTTCTTGACTGTAGCAATGAATGAAATCATATAGATGATATGAAAAGTTCAAAGAATAAAACATGTCCATTTATGCAAGGACATTGGGGATGTGTAGTCAAATTATTATGTGAAAACTTTAAATATTTTGTAATTGGCGGTTCAATAATTTTAGCTGCAATAGCTTATGGATGTTTTTCAAAAACTGCAAAAGATAAATGTTATTACAAAAATTACAGAATGAAGTACCAAGAATTGAAAAAAATAAATCCAACTTTAGATAAATGGGCAAATAAAGCTGAAGCTTCAAAATTTGCTTTGAAGGCTTGTAATATAAAATAATTTAGTGGCCTGGAAATTTAATAAGACTAAAAGTTTTATAACCTTTAGCAATTAGTATTTTGTTACCCGGAAGATCAAAAAGGTCTATCAGGAAGACAAAACCTGAGACTTTAGCTTTAGTTTTTTCAACTAATTTAGCAGCAGCAAGCGCAGTTCCACCTGTAGCAATTAAATCATCGATGATTAAAATTTTGTCATTTTTCTTCAATGAAGATTTGTGAATTTCAATAGTGTCATAACCATACTCTAATTTAAACTTTTGAGAGATAGTTTTACCAGGTAATTTGTTTTTTTTTCTAAGTAGAATTAAAGGTTTTTTTGTCAAAAAACTTAAAACAGAGGCAAAAATAAATCCTCGTGATTCAATAGCTGCAATTTTATTAAATTTAACTTTGCTTGAAATAGACCGCATTTTTTTTATTGTATAATTAAAAGCTTTTTTATTTTCTAATAGAGAAGTGATATCTCTAAATAAAATTCCTTTTTTTGGATAATTTGGAATACTTCTAATGGTTTTTTCTAATTTCATTTTTTTGATATTTAATATACCTAAACAAATATGAATAAATTAGCAATCATTGGAGGCAGTGGCCTTTATAATATCGATGGTATTAAAGATGAGAAGTGGTTAAACGTAGATACACCTTGGGGCAAACCCTCAGATCAAATTTTAGAAGCAAAAATTGAAGACAAGCAAGTTTATTTTTTGCCAAGGCACGCAAGAGGACATAAAATTAATCCGTCTAATATTAACTTTAGAGCAAACATTGATGCCTTAAAACAACTTGGCGTAACTGATATTATCTCAGTATCAGCTGTGGGATCACTAAAAGAGGAATTAGAACCAGGGAAATTTGTTCTAGTTGATCAGTTTATAGATAGAACTTTTGCAAGAGTTAAAACATTTTTTGATAAAGAAATTGTAGCTCATGTTTCTATGGCAAAACCAACAAGTCCTGGTTTAATGAAGGCATGCGAAGAGGTTTTAAAAAAACTAAATTTAAAACATAAAGTAAGTGGAACATATTTAGTTATGGAGGGTCCTCAGTTTTCATCTTTAGCTGAGTCAAATTTATATCGTTCATGGGGATGTGATGTGATTGGAATGACTAATATGCCAGAAGCCAAATTAGCTAGAGAAGCTGAAATTCGCTATACATCTGTTGCAATGGTAACTGATTATGATTGCTGGCATGAAGATCACGAGGATGTTTCTGTTGAGCAAGTTATAAAGACATTGTTGAGTAATGCAGATAACGCGAGAAAAATGATAGTAGAAGTTGTTAAAAATTTTGAAAACTTTATCGATCCAAAAGATCCAGCAAATAATTGTTTAGATACAGCAATAATCACTGATCGTTCACATTGGACAGAGACAACAAAACAAGAGCTAAAAAATATCGCTGGAAGAGTCTTGAAAAGTTAAATGAAAATTAATGGTAAGCATTATTTAACTATTTGGCACAATGAAAATGAAGACAATGTTTGTATAATAGATCAAACAAAATTACCTTTTGAATTTATAATAAAAAAACTTAACACTTATCAGGACTGCTTTGTAGCAATAAAAAATATGCTTGTGAGAGGTGCTCCACTAATTGGAGCGACTGCAGCTTATAGCATTTATCTTGCGGCAAAAGAGAATGAAAATTTTGATTATATAAATGAAAAAATTACAAATATTAAAACCGCAAGACCTACAGCGGTAAATTTAGCATGGGCAGCTGATCGTATTCTAAAAAATATTGATAGTTCAAATATTAAAAATTCAATTTTAAATGAATGTAAAAAAATTTGCGAAGAAGATATTAAAATTTCAGAAAGTATTGGAAATCATGGTTTAGAATTAATTAAAAGAATTAAAAAAGAGAAAGTAAATATTCTTACGCACTGTAATGCTGGATGGCTTGCAACAATAGATTGGGGAACTGCAACTGCTCCAATTTATAAATCTAGAGATGCTGGTATCAATGTTCATGTTTGGGTCGATGAAACAAGGCCTAGAAACCAAGGTTCATCACTTACGTCTTATGAATTATTAAATGAAGAAATTGAGCATAAAATTATAGCTGATAATACTGGAGGACTTTTAATGCAAAGAGGCATGATAGATATGTGCATTGTAGGAACAGACCGCGTTAGTGAAAATGGGGATGTTGCAAATAAAATTGGAACCTATTTAAAAGCTTTAGCTGCAAAAGATAATAATATCCCTTTCTATGTTGCCTTACCAAGTACAACTTACGATAAAAAAATTCTTAAAGGAAAAGATATTCCAATTGAGGAAAGATCTGATGATGAGTTAAAATTAATAAATGGTTTTGATCAAGATGGAAAATTAAAACAAATAAATATTTATCCAAAGAACAGCAAAGGATTTAATTTAGGATTTGATATTACCCCAGCTGAACTTGTTACGGGGTTTATAACTGAAAAGGGAATTTTTAAACCAGAAGAATTAAGAGAAAATTTTTAATGAATGAATTATTAATAAGAAAAAATATAATTAAATTTTCAAAATTATTAAATAAAACAAACCTGTCGCCACTAAGATCGGGTAATATTTCAGCAAGGTACAAAAATGGTTTTTTAATAACTCCAAGTGGTATGAAATATGAGAAATTAAAAACTAAAGACATTGTATTTGTGAATATGAAAGGAGAGTTTAATAAGAGTAAAAATAAACCATCATCTGAATGGAAATTTCACAAAGATATTTATAAAAACAGAAATGAAAGCAAAGCGATAGTTCACTGCCATTCTAAAAATGCCTTGGTTCTTTCTTGCATCCGAAAGAAGATACCTGCATTTCATTACATGGTCGCTGTAGCAGGTGGCATAGATATTAGATGTGCAAAGTATGCAACCTATGGTACCAGTCAATTATCTAGAAATGTTATTGCAGCTTTAAAAGAGCGCTCAGCTTGTTTGATAGAAAATCACGGCCAGGTTTCATTTTCAAATAATTTAGAAAATGCATTTGAATTAGCCCAAGAAGTTGAGCATTTAGCTGAACAGTACCTGGAATGTTTGAGAGTTGGCAAACCTAAAATTTTAGCAAATTCTGAAATGAATAAAGTTTTAGCCAAAGTTAAAAATTATAAACAGTAATCAAAAAAGGTTGATAATACTGAGAGTCTCTGTATACCGCGAGTTAAGGGCTAAAAATCTTGTCGAGATCTCTGATGAACAAGGTTTTGAAGTTTAAGCTTTAGCAAGCTTTAATTTTTTTGAAAGAAGGGAGGCCTAATGAATAAAGTAGGCGAGCACATCACATTAGATTTTCTTGGAGTATATGAAAATCACTCTGCAGAATTTTATGAAAAAATTTTTAAAAAAATTGCTGAAGTAGCAAAAGTTGAAATAGTAAATATTTCCAAATATGTTTTTACTCCACAAGGTGTAACTTTACTGTGTTTGCTTAAAGAGAGTCATATGAGCTTTCATACTTTTCCTGAAAAGGGGATTGTGAGTTTTGATTTTTTTACATGTGGCGCTGTTAGTCCAAGTATATCATTGGAGATTTTAAAAAAAGAATTACCTCATACATCAGTAATTAAAAAAGATTTCGAAAGAGATACCGTTCATCATTATAAAGATATTTATAGTTCTGAAGGTATTAAAAAGTTTTATATGGTTGAAGAAGTTATTAAAAACTTCAAATCTCAAGCTGGACAACATATCGAAATATTAAAGCTTAAAGAATTTGGTAATGCATTATTTATAGATGGTGAAATTCAAGTAGCTGAGAAAGATGAAGAATTATACTCAAGTACATTTGTTAAATCTGGACTTGGGTTATGCTCAAAAAACTCAACCGCTGCAATTATAGGCGGAGGTGATGGAGGAGTCGCTAGAGAGTGTGTAAAAAATAATTTTGATTATATTGATTGGTTTGAATTGGATAAAGAAGTTGTAGATGCATGCCAACAATATTTACCTGAGGTCTTTAAAAATATTCACAAAAGCAATAACGTAAATTGTATTTGGGGTGATGCTTTTAAAAATATAGTTTCTTGCGAAAATGAAAAATATGATCATTTGTTTATAGATTTAAACGATGACCAATTTTGTATTGATCTTGCAGCAAAAAATATAAATGACATTAAGAGAATTACAAAGAAAAATGGAGTTATTACTGCTCAAGTTGGATCAAAAGATAAAAAACCATCTCAAGTTAATAATTGGAGAGAAACTTTAGAAAGCGCATTTGGCAATTCAAAGATTTCAGAAATCTACATTCCAAGCTTTGATTGTAGTTGGAATTTTATAAGTTCAATTAATAAATAATGAAATTTAATGCTGCTTGTTTGCAGCTGACATCTAATGATCAGCCAAAAGAAAATCTAGATCAAGTTATAAAACTATCTGATCAAGCTGTTAAAGATGGAGCTCAAATTATTTTAACTCCGGAAAATACTTTCCTACTCACTTTAGATGAAGGTGTTTTGGAGGAAAAATCTGAAGATTATGAAAAAGGATTTTGCATTAATGAAATCATTAAATATGCAAAATCTAATTCAATTTGGTTTTTAATCGGTGGAACACCATTTAAAGAAAATAATAATATTTTTAATAGATCAGTTTTAATTAGTCCAAAGGGAGAGATAGTTACAACATATGATAAGATTCATATGTTTGATGTAAATTTACCAAATGGAGAAAGTTATGAAGAGTCTAAAAAATTTAAAGCTGGGGAAAGTTTATCAGTAACAAAATTACCATGGGGAAATTTAGGCTTATCAATTTGTTATGATTTAAGATTTCCAAATCATTATAGGCAATTAATGAAAAAAGGTGCTGATTTTTTAGCGGTACCATCAGCATTTACAAAAAACACTGGTGAAAGACATTGGCATATTCTTCTAAGATCTAGAGCTATAGAAAACTTTTGTTATGTTCTAGCCCCGGCTCAAACTGGAAAACATTTTAATAATCGAGAAACTTACGGACATTCAATGATTGTTTCACCTGATGGTGTTGTTTTATCTGAAAAAAAAGAAGACATTGGTTTGATAATTTCTGAGATAGATATTGAGAAAGTTAAAAAAATTAGGTCAGAGATTCCAAGTATAAGTTTTGATTAATATTTATCGTAACTTTTAACTTCTGAGATATTTGACCCAGATAATTGATTGATCTTATTTTTTATTTTAGCTCTGTTGTCATTTTCAATATAGACACTTCTTGCTAATTCAATAAATTTTTCTCCAAAATCTTTATTTCTTTCACAGTCTCGCTTACCATCTTCGATGTCCCATAGTTTTGAATTTATAGCTTTTAAATCATTGTACAAAGATTTAATTTCATCAGTAATACTTACATCATTTTTCAAAGTATTATTTAAACTCTCAAGTTCTTTGGTGACAATTTTTGTTTTTTCAGTGTCTTTTAGATTTTTTTGCTTAATTTCTAAAATACTTATTTTATCTAATAGCTCACCTACTGATATTTCGGCAAAAATTTTATTAGCTGAATTCATAACTAATTGATAATACTAAATCAGCCTATGTCAAATATTCTAATTATTAAACATGGTTCTCTTGGTGATATAGTTCAGATATCGGGCGCCTTACAAGATATTCGAAATCAATTTAAAGATAGTACAATTTTTATATTAACAACTTTTAAATTTAAAAATCTATTTGAAGGATGTCCATTCATTGATGAGGTAATAGTAGACAAAAGGTTACCAAGATGGAATTTTTTTTATTTATTAAAATTAATAAAAAATATCAGAAGTTTTAATTTTGATATTTGCTTTGACCTTCAGAATTCTTCAAGGACTAATTTTTACAGAAAAAATTTTAAAATTAAGAATTGGTCTTCTTCACTTACGGTTTTGCAAAAAAATGAAACAAAAAAACTATTTGATCAGGAAGGTGTTATAGAACGTTTTAAAGTTCAATTAGATAGATCTAATATTAATGACACAAGCCATGTATTGAAACCAGATTTTTCATGGGCAATTGAAGAAAGTTTTCAAATCAAAGAGCAAAAATATATTTTTTTAGCTCCTTTTAGTTCTCCAAAATTAAAACATAAAGTTTGGCCATACTTTAAAGAATTAATTCAATTATTAAAAAATGAATTACCTCAATATGAATTAATAACAGCGCCAGGGCCAAGTGAGATTGGTCAATGTAAAAATATAGGTCTTAAGATGATTTTAAATAATGATAAACCAACAAGCATTGGTCAACTTGCAAAAGTAATAAAGCAGTCATCTTTTGTTATAGCAAATGATACAGGACCAGCTCATATTGCTGCTCACTTAGGGTGCAAGGGTGTTGCATTGTTTGGTCATCATACTTCTGCAAAAAAAGTAAGTATTGAAACAGAAAAATTTAAAGTTATTGAGTCTAACTCCCTTAGGGAAATTACTCCTGAACAGGTATTAAAGTTTGTGAAAGATAAAATTTTTACATAAAAAAATATTTGTAAAAACCAATAATCGAAAAAGGAATTTGTAGGGCAAAATTTGTTAGTACCGCCTTATCCTTATGGATATACCCATGAATAGTCCAAGCTACAATTCCGGGACCATGAAAAAAAATATTTAACGGATAAATATTTAAGTACATTAATAATATCCCAATGAAGACCAAGATGGTACCAAGCCACTTTAAATTATTTTTAATAAAATTCATTAAGTTAAATTTGAATAAGATCTAAATATTTTTTAATTTGTTTATCCCAAAAGAATTCTTCAGAAAATTTTTTTGCTTTATCGCCCATGGATTCAAATTTATTATTTTCCATAATATTAATTAAACAATTATAAATTTCGTCATACTTTTCTCCGTCACACAATAAACCAGTTTCATTATGCTTTATAATATCAGCCGCGCCACCCGCTTTTCCTCCAATAGAGGGAGTTCCATATTTAGCCGCTTCTAAGAAAGATATTCCAAAACCTTCAATTGATTTACCTACCTGTATTGAGGGCATAATAAAAAAATCCGCTGTTTTAATTAATGAATTTTTTAACTTTAAAGACGCCTCACTTAAAAAAATAATATTTTTATTTAAATTAAGATTTTCTACTTGTTTTTGTAGATTTTGTTTTTCTTCACCATCACCAATAATAATAAATCTAAAATTTTCATATCTTGCTTCAAAATTTTTTAAGGCAAGAAGTGTTTGCTCTAAACCTTTTCTTTTTTCTAATCTACAGACTGTAATAATTTTTGGATTTGCATTGTTATAAATTTCTAAGGCTGCACTCTCATCACAATCTTCATCAATATTATCAGTTCCGGGGTTGATTATTTTAATCTTTTCTTCCTGAATTCCTTTTTCGATAGCTAGGTTTTTAGTGAATTCAGAATTTGCAATTATATACTTAGTTTTAGATAATGAATTTTTCATTCTTATATTCAAAGGGGAGCCATTAGGGTGATTAATTTCTTTTCCGTGAATTAAACAAATTGTTGGTACTGATTGGCAAATATTTTTAGATAGTTTTTCTATACTCTTCCAGTGATCTGATATTAATGCAGAAATATTTTTATTTTGGTTAAAATAATCTTGTATTTGATTTGCTTTTCTAAACTTTCTTATAAATTTGAAACCTTTAATTCTTTGAATTTCATATTTTTGATTTTTATCAAATTCATGTGCATTTTTTATATCTTCCGCAAAAACTTTCACTTTAGAATGTTTAGATAAATGCTTAGCAATATCTGACATTAAAATTTGCATTCCACCCATCTCAGGAAGAAAATTTCTAGTAGTAATTATTATCACTTTATTTCCACTTAATATTACATCCCATACTTGGATATTGGTTTTTTGGACCACTTTTTGATTGTGAAATCTCTATCATGGCTTCCATCAATTCATTCTTACTTCCATCAACCGGAACTAAGTCTTTCATTTCCCTCAACCTACCACGATATTGGAGTTCATGATTGGAATTATATCCAAAAAAATCAGGAGTACATACAGCTCCATATTTTTTTGCAATTTCTTGAGTTTCGTCAAATAAATAAGGGAAGCTAAAATAATTTTCTTGTGCAAATTTTTTCATATTATCAAAACTATCATCTGGATAATTAGCAGTATTATTTGACATAATTGCCACTGAGTTTACGTTATATTTTTTTAGACTTAAGGCAGTTGAACTGAGTTCTTTGATTATGGCCTTAACATACGGACAATGATTGCAAATGAACATAACGAGTGTTCCATTTTTTCCCTTAATATCTTTAAGTGTATAATTTTTTTCATCTACAGACTTTAAATTAAAATCATAAATTTTTTCCCCAAAGCTACAAATAGGTGTTTTTTCAAGTGCCATAGTAAATATTATTATATATATACCTTAATTATGATTCATCAACTTGGAGATAAAATCGTAAAAAGAGATGGAAAGAACTGGATTGCAGATAGTGCTAAAGTTATAGGTAACATTCATTTAAAAAATGATTGCAGTATTTGGTTTGGAGCTGTTTTAAGAGGTGACATTGAAAAAATCACAATAGGTGAGGGAACTAATGTTCAAGATAATAGCGTTGTACACACTGATGATGGATGTGAATGTATAGTTGGCTCAGGTGTAACTGTTGGACATATGGTAATACTTCATGGATGCTCAATTAAAGATGATAGTTTAATTGGAATGGGAGCTACAATTTTAAATAACGCAAAAATTGGAAAAAATTGTATTATTGGTGCAAATTCACTAATTACAGAAAACAAAGAAATACCAGACAGATCTTTAGTTATGGGCTCTCCTGGTAAAATCATACGAGAAGTAACAGATCAAGAAATTGAAGCGATAAAAGAAAATGCAAGAAGATATTCTGCAAATTGGAAAAATTACGAAAAAGGTTTTAAATAAACTAAGGTGTTAGCCACTCAGTGTTAACTGAGCCATTATCTTCAATATTTATTTTTGCCCTACGGTGACCTTGAGAGGCAAGGTATAGCCATTCCATTTCTCTAATTTTACTTTCCACTACACAGAAGTTGTCATAACCTATTTCTGTATCTTCAATTTTTGGATTTTTACCTTCAAGTTCTTTTGGGTAACCGGGGTGAGGATTTTCAGAAACTGACCCTGGTGCATTTGTTGCGAGATAACATTTTCTACTGATTATCATTGTTTTTTTCCAAGCCTCATCAGTAATTTTATCTTTATAATGTATAGTAGCTTCTCCTTTTGCTCTTACCTGTATTTTTCTTTTTTTATTATAAAATAAAAAATAAATATTATTATTTTTCTTTAAAGCTTCTATTTTAGATGATCTTAGGTCAGTATGAAATCTTAATACTCTTCTATCTTTGAAAGCTCCCCTTAAAACAACTATCCTTCCATCTGATATTTGCCCTTTATTAACAATGACAACGGGTAACCTAAAATCCTCTGATCTATCGACTACACCCCTTGATAGGAGAGTCCAAATTTCATCAAAGATTAAATCTTTATTGTTATAAAAATCTGGAACTTTCTCGTTCACCTGATTACTTTTTTGGAAGCAAGGTTATTAGACTAGAGGTATCAAACCTATTACCACCATTTTTTTGAACTTCTGAATAGTACTGGTCTACAATTTCAGTTACAGGAAGTTTTGATCCATTTGTTTTTGCCTCTTCCATTGCAATCCCAAGATCTTTTCTCATCCAGTCAACTGCAAAACCATAATCAAATTTATCATTTAACATTGTTTTAAATCTGTTTTCCATTTGCCAAGATTGAGCAGCACCTTTAGAAATAACTTCAACTACATCTTCAACATTTAGACCAGCATTTTGCCCAAACCTTAATCCCTCTGATAATCCTTGTACTAATCCAGCAATACAAATTTGGTTTACCATCTTTGCGAGCTGTCCACTTCCTGCGCTACCTAAAAGTTTAATTTTTTTACTGTAGCAATCAATAATTGGTTCAGCTTTTTCAAAATCTGACTGCTGTCCACCAACCATTACAGTTAGTGCACCATTTTCTGCTCCAGCTTGTCCACCAGAAACTGGGGCATCTAAAAAACCAAAACCTTTTTCAGTCGCTGTATTAAATAATTCTCTTGCAACTTGAGCCGAAGCTGTTGTGTTATCAATAAATACAGCTCCCTTCCTAACATTTTGAAATGCACCATCTGAACCAGTTGTCACTTCTCTTAAGTCGTTGTCATTTCCAACGCATGTAAAAATAAAGTCAGCATCTTTTGCTGCTTCAGCAGGTGTTGAAGCTGTTTTTCCTTTGTAAGTACTAGTCCATTTATCAGCCTTTGCTGAAGTTCTATTATAAACTGTTACATCGTGACCAGCTTTTGATATATATCCAGCCATTGGAAAACCCATGACGCCTAAACCGATAAAAGTAACTTTGTGAGACATTTAAAAATAACTCCTTATAATTAATAATGTTTAATTTTCATTTTATAAAATCAAATTTTAAATACCTACTTTTTGGTTTCCTTATGACTTTCTGTTCAAGCTTTGGGCAAACTTTTTTCCTAGGTATTTTTAACCCGTTTATAAGACAAGATTTAAATTTAAGCCACTCTGAATTTGGTGGAATTTATTCAATCGCAACACTTGTGAGTAGTTTAAGTATTATTTGGTTAGGCAAGAAGATAGATGATTTTAAACTTAGGAATTTTGCAATTTTTGTTTGTTTATCATTATTTTTTGCATCTATTTTTATAAGTCAATTATCGAGTCTCCTACATCTTATTTTTGCATTATTTTTTTTAAGGTTATTTGGACAGGGTTTAATGAGCCATACTTCTAGTACAGCTATGGCAAAATTTTTTAATAGAAATAGAGGAAAGGCTCTTGGTATTGCGTGGCTTGGTTTAACATTTGGCGAAGGTATTTTACCAGGTTTGGTAATTTTACTTTTAAATTTTATGATATGGAAAAAAGTTTGGATCGTTATTGCGACTTTTCTTTTTATTTTTGTAATGCCACTTATTTTATATCTTTTAAAAGACTTTAAAGATAATTCTGAAGAACCGGATCAATTAAAAGTAAATTTAAACATTAAAAATTGGACAAGGGGAGAGGTTTTAAAAGATATAAAGTTTTATTTTTTACTACCAGCTGTTCTTTGTCCTCCATTTTTAATAACTGGCATTTTTATCAATCAGACTTTTCTATTTGAAAGTTCAGGGTGGGGCATTACTTATATAGCCCCAAGTTTTACAGCTTATGCAATTTTTACATTAATTTCCCTACAAGTTTCTGGTTATTTAATAGATAGATTTAGTGCAATTAAAGTATTACCATTTTACCTCCTGCCTATGATAATAGGCTTTGTGATTTCTTATTTATTTCAATTTTCGTTATCACCAGTTTTATTTTTTATTTTTATTGCAATTACAAATGGAACAGCAAATGTGCTAATTACGTCCACATGGTCAGAAATGTATGGCACCAAACATCTTGGAGCAATTAGATCAGTTACAGTTGCGCTTATGGTTTTTTCAACTTCTTTGTCCCCTGTGTTATTTGGATACTTAATTGATGATGGGTTTAATGCTCAAAAAATATTTTTATTTATGGTTTTATATGCAATATTTGCCAACCTTCTTTTTTGCCTGAAAATAAAGAGTTATAAGCCTGTTATTACCGCTTGAAATTTCATGACAAAATCATTATAAGCCTCGCCAATGGCAAGAGTCACAGTTGAAGATTGTTTAGAAGTTGTAGATAACCAATACGATCTAGTTATTTTAGCAAAAGAGAGAACTTTGCAAATAGGTGCAGGTGATAAACCTATGGTCTCTGAAGATAATGATAAAAAAACAGTTTTATCTTTAAGAGAAATTGGAGACAAATTACTGGACCAAAAGACTTTAGAAACACAAACTGTAGATAGAGCAAGAGAACATCCAGAAGATGCAATGGAACAAGAAGAGTATGATGCTCCAGAAGGAGATGCATTTGAAGAAATTTACAAAGGTGAAGTTTCTAAATCTGGTCAAGCTATATTGCCTTCGAAAAGATCTAGAAAAGTTCCTACCCCAAGCATGAAAGCAAATGATGTTACAGATGAAGATGATGACTTTTCAGATGATAATGCAGATGAAGTAAGCGATACTCCTGCTGAAGAGCAAAACTCTTAAATTCCAAATTCTTTTAGTATTTTTTCACGGTGTTGATCTAAATTAGGTATTTCGCCTCTGGTATTTTTATCCTCATATGAAGACATTTTGATTGGATTACCAGCCATTTTAAATTCACCAATTTTATTATGCATTGCACTTACAATCATATTACGCGCTTTAGTTTGAGGGCTTTCAACAGCCTCTTTTATATTATTAATTGGACCGCAAGGTATTCTTTTAGCCTCTAGCACTTTGCACCATTCAGATGTTGTTTTGTCTTTAAGTTTATCTTCTAATATTTTTTTAAGTTCTTCTATGTTTTTATTTCTATCCGCATTAGTTTTAAATTTTGCATCTTTATATAATTCTAAATCAAATACTTTGCACATACCCTCAAACAACTTATCGTTTCCAGCGGCAATAATAATGTAACTATCTTTTGTCTTAAAAGCTTCAAACGGAGAGATAGACGGGTGTCTTGATCCCATTGGTTTTGGAATTTCACCTTTAGACAAATATCTTGCAATTGCGTTTTCAAGAATAGCTATCTGACAGTCTAACATTGATACATCGATATACATTCCTTTACCTGTTTTTTGTCTATCATATAAAGCAGCATTAATTCCAATCGCAGTAAACAACCCAGCTGTAATATCTCCAATTGAAGTTCCAACTCTTGTTGGTTCGCTATTAGGCTGACCCGTTACACTCATTAACCCACCCATACCTTGAACAACCATGTCGTATGCAGGTAATTCTTTTAAAGGTCCTGTTTGACCAAAACCAGATGCAGACGCATAAATTAACTTTGGATATTTATCTTTTAAATTTTCCCAGCCATAACCCCATTTGGTTAAAGTTCCTGGTTTAAAGTTTTCAACAAGAATGTCGGTCTTATCTAATATTTTTTCAAAAATTTTTTTATCTTCTTCAACTTTTAAATTGAGAGCGATACTTTCCTTGTTACGATTTAGCGACATAAAGTATGCTGATTGATCTTCAATAAAGGGTCCAAAGCCTCTAGAGTCATCTCCTACACCTGGAGCTTCAACTTTGATCACTCTAGCTCCAAGATCCGAAAGTATCATTGTACAATAAGGTCCAACCAACACTCTTGTTAAATCTAGTACTAATAATCCAGATAATGGACCTTTATTCATGTTGATCTTGATACCAAAATATAGTTCAATAGCCAATAATTTAACTAACAAGGGAGACATAAATGAAATTTAAAAAATCATTTATCTATTTATTTGCTGCTGTTTTCTTATTTGCTGGAGTAGGTGAGTCTTTTGCTAAAACATTAAAAGCAAGTCACCAATGGCCAGGTACCAAAAGAAAAGACGGTAAATTTGATGTTCGTCACGAAATGGTTCAAATCATTGCTGACGAAATGAAAAAAGCAAATGTTGGAGTAAATATCAGAATTTATCCAGCTAAATCACTTTATAAACCAAAAGAGCAATGGAAGCCGATGACAACTGGTCAGTTGGATATTTCTGCATTCCCATTAGCTTATGCTGCAAAATTCCATCCAGAGTTTGATATTACATTAATGCCTGGAATGGTTAAAAACCATAAGCATGCATTAAGAGTAAACAATTCACCAATGATGAAAACAATTAAAAAAATCATCAATGATGCAGGTGTTGTAGTATTATCTGATGCTTGGTTAGCAGGTGGTTTCGTATCAAAGAAAAATTGTATTACGAATCCAGAGTCAGTTAAAGGTCAGGTTTTCAGAGCTGCAGGAAAAGCATTTAACCAAATGCTTGAAGGTGCAGGTGCTGGTATTCAAGGAATGCCATCTTCTGAGATCTATAATGGTCTTCAAACTGGAGTACTTGATGGAGCAAACACTAGTTCAGGAAGTTTTGTATCTTACAGAATTTACGAACAAGTTAAGTGTGCGACACCTCCAGGAAAATATGGACTATGGTTTATGTACGAGCCAATTCTTATGTCAAAGAAGTCTTTTGACTCTTTAACTTCTAAACAACAAAAAGCTTTAATGAAAGCTGGAAAAGTTGCGGAAAAGTATATGACAAGAGAAGCTGCTGGTTTAGACACTACTATGGAAAAAGCTTATAAAAAAGCTGGTGTTAAACTTTCTTACATGACTAAAGCTGATTTCGATGCTTGGTTAGCTATCGCTAAAAAAACATCATACAAGAACTTTGCAACCAAAGTTCCAGGTGGTCAAAAATTAATTGACCAAGCTTTAGCAGTAAAATAAAAGCTTAAAATTAATACCCCTGCTAATTGCAGGGGTATTTTTTTATGACAGATAAATTTATAAAATTTACTGAACAAGTTGCAAAAATCTGTGGAATATTTGCTGCAGGTTGTTTGTTATTATCTATAGTTTTAATTACAGAATTAGTTTTTGAGCGATATCTTTTTAGAAACGCAATTACATGGCAAACCGAATTAGTTACAATGTTGCTTGTTGCATCTACTTTTATTGGAAGCGCATGGGTTTTGAGTGAAAAAGGGCATGTTAATATGGAATACTTATATACATTCATGTCAGAAAAAAATGTAACAAGATTAAAGATATTTACTGATAGTTTGTGCTTAATTTTTTTCTCAATTTTATTTTATGTGAGTTTTGAAATCACTGCAGATGCATTCATAAATAATCACAATACAGGAACGATTTGGAGCCCTCCACTATGGATACCTTATTCATCTATGTTAATTGGAGCAACTTTAATGACAATGTCCTACATTGCTGAACTAATTAAACTTTTTAGAAAATTGAAGGAATTTTAATGGAGTTTATTACAAACATGGATCCGCTTTTACTTGGTCTGATCGTGGGCCTTTTTACGGTTGCTATGTTGTTTTCAGGAATACCTATTGCATTTGGTCTATGTTTTACATCTTTAGTTTTTTTATTTTTAGCAGAAGGTTTTCAAATTCTGAATGTGTATGCAGAAACCTTTTATGCAGGTTTAAATTCTTTTGTATTGTTATCCATTCCAATGTTTATCTTGATGGGTATGGCTGTAGCGAATTCACCAGCGGGTAAGGATTTATATACTGGTTTAGATAGATGGCTTTGGAGATTGCCTGGTGGTTTAGTGGTTTCTAATATTGGAGCTTGTTCAATATTTGCAGCTCTTAGCGGATCAAGTCCAGCAACGTGTGCTGCGATTGGAACCATGGGAATTCCTGAGATGAGAAAAAGAGGATACTCGGCAGAACTTGCAACTGGATGTATTGCTGCTGGTGGAACTCTTGGTGTTTTAATCCCGCCTAGTATCGTTCTTATCGTTTATGGTTTAGCAACAGGAACATCTATAGGAAGATTGTTTTTATGCGGTGTAATCCCGGGCTTACTACTTGCCGGATTATTTATGCTCTGGGCTTATATTTATTCTTACTTTATTGATAAATCCTATGCCGAAAGAGCCAGAAATAGAATTCCACCAACTTTTAAAGAAAAAGTAGAAGTTATCCCAAGGGTTTTTCCTTTCTTGGCGATAGTAGTTGGGGTTCTTTATGTACTTTACGGAGGTATTGCTACCCCTTCTGAAGCATCGGGCGTAGGTGCGTTCCTTGTTTTTGTGATGATTGCTGTGGTTTATAAAATTTATCAGCCAAAAAAAATATGGGATATCGTAAAAGTTTCAATGAAAGAGAGCGTAATGATCATGTTCATTATTGCTGGCTCGTATATATTTGCATTTAGTTTATCGTCTTTATACGTAACACAATCTATTGCCCAAACTATTGTTGAGATGGGTTTAAATAAATGGTTATTGTTTTTTTATATCAATATCTTTTTATTAATTGCGGGTTTCTTTTTACCGCCAGTTGCAGTGATTGTTATGACCTCTGCAATCTTACTTCCAATTATTACTGAATTTGGTTTTGATCCTTATTGGTTTGCGATTGTATTCACAATTAATATGGAGATTGGCTTAATTACACCACCAGTAGGTCTTAATTTGTATATCATCAAAGGTATAACTCCAGATGTTAGCTTAAACCAAATTTTAAGAGGATCAATTCCTTTCATGGTAATGATGATGATCTGCATAGTGATTTTATGTATTTTCCCTGAGCTTGTTACATGGTTACCAGATAAGTTAATGGGTAAAGATGCTGGATTTTAAAAAACTTTTTTCTTCAATAGCAGATGCAGGTCAGAATTTAATAGGGAAAAAAACTGTTAAAAAAGATTTACCAACTGCACTTCAACTATGTGACGATTTAATATCCTTTAAAGGAATTGCTTCAGGTATTGCAATTGCTAGAGAGATCACTGAGATTTATAGTGTCTTTAATACAGATCAAAAATTGAATTTTTTTAAAGAAATAAATAAAAAATTCTCACCAAATAAAGAAAAAGTTAAAATTAAAATTGCAGAATATCTTAAAGAAAAAAATGAAAAGGCATTAAATGAATTAGGAACTGCTGTTGAAGGAAACAGACAAGAACTCATTCGAAGATTAAATATGGCTCCAAACGGAACCCCCTTCCTCGTTTCAATGAGAGAAGATTTGATAAAATTTTTACCTATTAATCCTGAGCTTAAAACCTTAGATGAAGATATAAGGCACTTATTTAAATCCTGGTTTAATCCTGGCTTTCTAAGGCTAGAAAAAATTACTTGGGAGTCAAAAGCAGCAATATTAGAAAAAATAATAAAGTATGAAAAAGTTCATCAAATTAAAGACATGAATGATTTAAAACGTAGATTGCAGCAAGAAGATAGAAGATTTTTTGCGTACTTTCATCCAGTATTAAAAGATGAACCTTTAATATTTGTTGAGGTTGCTTTTACAAAAGGTATTGGCAATTCTATACAAGAAATTGTTAAGCCAAAAACAGATAATAATTCAAATTATGATACTGCCACTTTTTATTCAATCAGCAATTGCCAAGAAGGTTTAATGAGAGTGACATTAGGAAATTTTTTAATAAAAAGAGTTGTTTTTGAAATTCAAGAGGAAAATCCTAAAATAAAAAATTTTGGAACTCTTTCTCCTTTACCTGGTTTTTCTGATTGGTTTTTATCGTTAAACGATGAAAAATTAAAAGATATATTAAAAGATTATGACATCACAAAATTAAATTTTTTAAGATCATCTGATTTAAAAATAGGAGAACCTAAAATTATAGAGGAGAAAACAGCTATTAAAAAATTAGTAGCTAATTATTTAATTAATGAAAAAATTAATAATAAACCTCTAAATCCAGTATCAAGATTTCACCTTGGAAATGGCGCCAGTATTTATAACATTATAATTAATGGAAATATTAGTGACTATGGGTACAAAGAGTCTTTCGGCATTATGGTAAACTATGGATATCAGTTAGAAAAGTTAGAGAAAATTCATGAGGATTTTATTACCAAAGGTATTATTTCATATTCTGATAAAATAAAAAAATATGTCTAAATTAAATCGTAAAATTTCTATGGCGCCAATGATGGATTGTACAGATCGTCATGATCGATATTTCTTAAGGTTAATTAGTAAAAACATTTTTTTATATTCAGAAATGATTGCAACCGGAGCAATTCTCAATGGAGATAAAAAAAAAATATTAGAATTTAGCGAATTTGAAAAGCCAGTAGCATTACAACTTGGCGGAAGTAATAAAAAAGAATTAGTGGAGTGTTGTAAAATTGTTGAAGATTTTGGGTATGATGAGATTAATTTGAATTTGGGTTGTCCAAGTAAAAAGGTTCAAAAAAATAAATTTGGCGCATGTTTAATTAAGGAACCAGATCTAGTTGCTGATTGTCTTTCTGCAATGGTTCAATCTACGAAACTACCAGTTACAGCAAAGACTAGAATTGGTTATGATGATGTTGAAGATTTTGATTATTTAAATTCATTTGTAGAAAAAATTAAAAATACAGGAGTAAAAACAATTATTCTTCATGCAAGAAAAGCAATTTTAAAAGGTTTAAGTCCAAAAGAGAATTTAAGAATACCAAAACTTAATTATAAAATGGTGTATGAAATAAAAAAATCAAACCCAGAAATTGAAATTATTATCAATGGAGCGGTTACAGACACTGATCAAATTAAATCTCATTTAGAGAAAGTTGATGGAGTAATGATTGGAAGAGCTATTTATCAGTCACCATATTTCTTAGCAGATATTGAAAGAGAAATTTTTCAAAACAATGATATTCTTTCAAGAGAAACAATTGTAGAGAAGTTAATTGAGTACGTGAGCAATGAGGTTAAGAAGGGAACAAGAGTGAATCAAATCATGAGACATACCGTAGGTCTTTATCATGGTCAACGTGGAGCTGGTAAATGGAAAAGGTATTTATCAGATAATATGATGGCAAGAGATTCAGATTTTCAAAAGGTAAAACATATTTTAAGCGTTGTACAAAATAACGAAAAAATAGAAGCGGTTACATAACTTGATCACTTTAGAAATTAATCAACTAATAACTTTGATTACGGTATTGGCCATTGCTGCTGCTGCATCTGGATTTATCGCAGGCTTACTTGGCGTTGGTGGTGGAATTTTAATGGTACCAGCTCTTTATTATGCATTTTCAACTTTAAATTTTGATGAAAATATTATTATGCATTTATCATTAGGAACATCTCTAGCTATCATAATTCCAACATCTATAATGTCAGCCAAAACTCATTATAAATTTAAAGCTGTAAATTTCGATTTAGTTAAATCATTTGGCTTACCAGTTGTGATTGGAATTTTTATTGGAACTTATATGGCTACTAATTTAAGAACTGTGCAACTTCTATTGATGTTTTCAATATTTTCATTTTGTGTTGGTTTATTTTTTATTTTTATTAGAGAAAAAATGGGTGAAAAACCAAAATCAGTTGGAACTTTTATCAAAAGTATTACAGGCGCTTTTATGGGTTTTATGTCTGTTCCTCTTGGAATTGGAGGTGGCTCATTGGGAGTTCCATTTATGAGATTATTTGGTCACCCAATAAGGGAAGCAATAGGAACCTCAGCAGCTATAGGTTTTATTATTTCATTGTTTGGCGCATCATCCATGGCTCTTAGTGGTTTGATGTTTTCTGACTTTGCTGCACCATTATCAGTTGGTTATGTAAATATTCCTGGTTTTTTAGTATTTGTACCTGTTACAATGACAATGGCTCCTATTGGAGCAAGATTAGTTCATTCAATAGATAAAAATCTCTTGAGTAAAATATTTGGAGCATTTCTTATTATTATTTCAATACGAGCTTTTATTGAGTTTTTAAACTTTTAATTACAACTTTAAGTTTAAATTAAAGTATTTATTATTTGTAAAAATAGGTTTTTTATTAACAAACTTATAAGTTTAATAATATTAAACTATTATTTATTATTGACAAACTACACCGGTCTCATTAGATTTTAATCATGTCAGTTAAATCTATATCTAAGACAATGGATACTTTAGATTATTTCTTAGAATCGGATTCATCTAAGGGAATTAGCTTAAAAGAAATTTGTGATCATTTAGGATTTAAAAAATCAGCTGCACACCACATGTTGGCTACAATTTGTGATAAAGGTTATTTGTACCAAGATTTAAAAAGTAAAAAATATTTTCTAGGATCTAAATTAAAAAAATTTGGTGAAGTTATAGATCTAAATGCAAACTCTTTTATTAATTTTGCAGATCCATTTTTAAAAAAAATTAATGATGCTACCGGAGAAGCTGTTCATTTAGCATCTTTTGAAGGCACAAAATTAATCACCTTAAGTATGCTGGAATCAACACATCCTGTCAGGGTCGACCATGGTTTTTTAAATAAAGATAATGCGTTTCATGCGACAGCATCAGGTAAAGCGATGTTAGCTTACATGTCAGATGCAAGTCAAAAAAAGATTTTAAAAAACAAGTTAGAAAAATTTACGAGTTATACAATAACAAATGCAAAACAATTGAGCGAAGAACTTAAAAAAATTAAAAAAAATGGTTTTTCAACTGATGATGAAGAATTTCAACCTGGTGTATTTTGTGTTGGTTATCCAATATTTGATAATGAAAATAAACCTTTTGCTTCGATTAGTTGTTCTTCACCAAAATTTAAAATCACATCAGATAAAAAATACTTAGATAAAATAAAAAATTCTGTGAAATTTTCTGCCCTTGAAATTGGAAAATACTTTAAAAAAACTAGAAAAAAAGGAGATAAACATGCCGCGTGATAACAGTATGATGGGACATAATCAAAAATTTGAAATCCCAAAAGAGATGGGAGCATGGGTTCTTAATGATCCAAACAATATTACGATAAAAAAGAAACCTGTTCCGGAACCAAAAGAAGGAGAGGTACTTTTAAAAATTGATGCAGTTGCTATTTGTGCAACCGATTTAGAAATTATGTCTCATGGTTTGCCAGCTATGATTAATGGCGAACTACCATTTAATAAAAATTTTACCTTTGGTCATGAAGCGATGGGTACAGTTGTAAAGTTAGGTGAAGGTGTCCATGAATTTAAACCTGGTGACAGAGTATGTGTGGAAATTCATGCTGGATGCAGCAGATGTGAAATGTGTAGAAAAGGATGGTACACTTCTTGTTTAAATTACAGTTTTACTGACAGAGGACATAAAGCAAATGGTTTCACCACCGACGGAGCATTTGCTGAATATATGACAAATAGGACTCAAACATTAGTTAAAGTCCCAGATGGCATGTCAGATGAAGAAGCTACCCTTTGTGTAACTGCTGGAACTAGTATGTATACGCTTGATGTTATGGGTGGTTTGTATGCTGGTCAAACCATAGTGATTACTGGACCTGGTCCAATTGGATTATGTGCAGTTGGTGTTGCAAGTGCATTAGGTGCTGAGGTTATTTTAACAGGTACAAGAGATAATAGACTTGAGATTGGTAAAAAACTTGGAGCAGCTCATGTGATAAACGTTAAAAAAGAGGATGCGGTTAAAAAAGTTAAAGAACTAACCGGTGGGATTGGTGCACATTATGTACTTGAGTGTTCTGGTGCAGAAAATGCAATTAATGATGCTTCATCAATGATTAGGAGAGGTGGAAAAATTGGTCTTGCAGCTTTCCCTTCAAAACCTGTAACTGTTGATATTGCAAATTTAGTTAGAAATAACGCTTATATTTTCGCAACAAGAGGAGAAGGTAAATCTGCTTGTCACAGAGCAATGGCTTTAATGGCTCAAAAGCGTTTTGATGCAAAACTAATTCATACTCATACATTTCCAATGAAAGATTTGGAAACAGGTTTGAAATACACAAAAGAAAGGATCGAGGACGCTATCAAGGTTGTTGTTAGAAATGATCAAAAATTAGCTTAATAATTTATGCTTAGATACGACAATTACTTTATTCCAAAGACTCTCAAAGAATACTTTGAATTAACATCAAAGGTTAAAGATTGTCGTATCGTAGCAGGATGTACTGATATGTTACCTTGGGCTAGAGAAGGTCGAGGAGGCGATGTTTTTTTTAAAAATGTTGTCGATGTCAGTAGAATTAAAGAGTTAAACGTATTTAAATTCGGATCAAAAAAGATTTTATTAGGGGCTGCAACTAATTACCAAAAACTTTTTCTTGATAAAAAAATTAGAAAAAGTTTAAAAGTATTACCCCAAGTATCAGTCTGGTTTGCAGATGATCAAATTAGAGAACTTGCTACCATTGGTGGTAATATTGTTAACGCTTCTCCCGCAGGAGATGGCATGCCAGCATTTCTAACTTTAAATACCAAAGTCACAGTTGCTTCTTTTAAAAATAAAAAAATTATTAAAGCAAAAATGCCTTTACAAAAATTTGTTAAAGGTAGAAATAAAGTTGCACTAAACAAAAATGACCTTTTGGTTGATTTTGAAGTAGAAAATACAGATGGTTATGGAGCATGCTTTGAAAAAGTTGGACATAGAAGATCTTTGGTAATTTCAACTGTGTGCGTATCTTCACTTGTAAAATTAAATAAAAGTAAGTTTCAAGATGTCAGAGTTGCTGTTGGCGGTGTTTGTGAAGTTCCAACTCGATTAACTAAGACAGAAAATTTTTTAAAAGGAAAATCCATAGATGAAAATAATATTTATGCAGCTTCAAAATTAGATCTAGATGTTATTCAATCAAGATCAAGAAGAGAATATAGAAAAGAAGTTTTGCAAAATTTTATCATTAGATCAATTTTAAAGTCTTTAGGAAAAACCAACATCGATGAAACAATACAGAAATTCGACAACAAAATAGAATTAAAAATGGAGGGTGCTCATGTCTAGTATGGAGTTAAAGCTAACAGTTAATGGACAAAAAATTAAAAAAACAACTCAATCTCATTACCGATTATTAGATTTTTTAAGAGAAGATTTGGATTTAACTGGAACCAAAGAAGGATGTGGAGCTGGTGAGTGTGGAACGTGTTCAGTTTTTATCAATGGTAAATTAGTTAAAAGTTGTCTTGTACCTGCTGCAAAGGCTGAGGGTGCAAAAATTGAGACAGTTGAAGGTATTGGTAATCCTGAGAAAATGTCAGAAATTCAAAAAGCTTTTTGCGCAACGGGTGCTAGCCAATGTGGATTTTGTATACCAGGCATGGTCATGGCAGCAACGTCTACATTGAGAAACAATCCAAAAGCTAACTTAGAACAAATTAAAGAAGAAATGGGCGGCAATATTTGTAGATGCACTGGCTATCAAAAAATCTTTGATGCAGTTGAGATGGCAAGGGACGTTATTAATAAAGAAAAATCAGAGAAAGTATTCGATGAGTATGAGAAGCCAGCAAACTCTTTTATTGGCGCAAATGTAAAAAGAATTGATGCTCCAAGTAAAGTTACTGGAAGATTAAAATATGCAGCAGATATGAAGATGCCAAACATGCTTCATATGCAGGTTTTAAGAAGTGATAGACCTCATGCAAAAATTTTAAATATCGATTTATCAAAAGCAAAAAAAATTGAAGGAGTAAGAGGAATTGTAACATGCGATGATGTTCCAGGGGTAGATAACTTTGGAGTTTTTATTGAAGATCAACCTGTTTTAGCAAAGGATAAAGTAAGATACGTTGGTGAAGCTATTGTTGCTGTAGCTGCGGACACACTTGAGCAGGCAAAAGATGCGGTAAATGCAATTAAAATCAAATATAAAGATCTTCCAGCGTTATATGATCCTGAAGAGGCGTTGAAAGAAAAGATTTTAATTCATGAGCATTACAAAACCAATTTAGTAAAACACATTCCAATTAGAAAAGGTAATACTGAAGAAGCTTTTAAAAAAGCCGATGTAATTATTGAAGATGAATTTGCAACTCAGCCTGTCGAGCACGCGTATTTGGAACCAATGGCTGGAGTATCTTACATTGATCAAGATGGTGTTTTAACAATTGTTTCTCCAAGCCAAAATATTACTCATCACCGACATATGATGGCAAAAATTATGAATCTTCCAATCCACAAAGTTAGATTCATCATGTCACCTGTTGGTGGTGGTTTTGGCGGCAAAGAAGATATGATTTACCAAGGAATGTTAGCTTTATTGGCAACAAAAACTAGACAGCCAATTAAATATGTAATGACAAGAGAAGAAGATATTGTTTCTACGGCTAAAAGACACCCGAGTCGAACAAAATACAAAATGGGTCTTACAAAAGAAGGTAGAATTCTTGCAGCAGAAATTAGCATGTTAGCTGATGGAGGTGCTTATGGTTGTTCAACAGAAGGTGTGATGAGAAAAGCTGCTATATTAGGAGCTGGTCCTTATAATATCGAGAATTTAAAAATGGATACGCGTGGAGTTTATACCAATAATACTCCAAGTGGTGCATTTAGAAGCTTCGGAGCTTTGCAAACAGAGTTTGCTACAGAGTCGATGTTAGATATTGCAGCAGAAAAGTTAAATATGGATCCTTTTGAAATTAGAAGAATTAATGCTTTTGTAAAAGGAAATATAACTCACACAAAACAAGAATTAAATTCAGCTAGCATTAATACTGTTCTAAATGAGTTGGAAAAATTAGCTAGTTGGGAAAAAGGCTCTCCTCAATCAAGAGGTAATTCAAGAAAAGATATGTTCGGTAAAGATAACCGAGATGCATGTGAACTTGGAGCTAGATTAAAAACAAACGGAAATGGCAAGAGGGCTGCAAGATGAGTTTAACAAAAAAAAGAGGAAGAGGAGTAGCTGCGTCCTGGTATGGAATAGCAAGAACTGCAGCAATGGATCAAGCTGGTGCATGGGCAGAAATTGACGATGGTGGATCAGCAAAAATATCAACTGGTGTTACAGAAATTGGAGAGGGTATTTTAACTGTACTAGCACAGGTAGCTGCAGATGAATTAGGAGTTAAGCCTGAAAACGTAATGATTGGTGAAAATGATACTTCAAGAAGTCCAGAGGCTGCACACGCTGGAGCTACCAGACAAACTTACATGATTGGAAATGCAGTTGCTTTAGCTTGCAGAGGTGCAAGGCAAAAATTATTCGATGTTATGGCAAAAGAATGGAAAGTGGATGCTAATACAATCAAAGCGCATAATGGTGAAATTTGGAGCGAGGGAACGAATTACAAAATGGAAATGAGTGAAGCTATTCATATTTGCAAAAAAAAATATGGTGTGATCCCTGTTGCCGGAGAGAATTATACATCTCATCATACAGGTTTAGATCCAGTCGACGGCTCAGGTCGTCCATGGCAAGCATATGTTTTTGGCGGCCAAGTTGCTGAAGTTGAAGTTGATACTGCTACGGGTGAAGTACAGTTACTTGGAATTTGGGCGTGCCACGATGTTGGAAAAGCAATTAACCCAAAAGGAGTAGAGGGCCAAATCGAAGGTGGCGTTGTTCAAGCTGTCGGTCAAGCTTTAATGGAAAATTATGAGTTAGAAAATGGAAGAACTAAATCTGGAAGTTTTGCAAAATATATTTTGCCAACTTCATTAGATGTTCCAAAAGTTACATCAAAAATTGTTGAGGATCCAGATCCTCTCAGTCCTTTAGGAGCTAAAGGAATTGGTGAACCTGCAATGGTTCCAACTTCTCCAGCAATCATGAATGCGATTTATGATGCTATAGGAGTTAGAATTAAATCATTACCAGCGACACCTGAAAAAATCTTAAATGCTCTTAAAGAGAAGAAGCAAAACGGAAGTCGTAAATTTAATTAGGTTTAAATTTACACTAAACACAAGGGGGAAAAATGAAACTAACCAAAAAAATCGTAGGAGCTTTAGCTGCAATTACTTTATTGTTTGCTGGAGCATCTACAAACTCTTTTGCAGGAAGTCATTCAAAATTCCCAAGTAAAACTATTGAAATGACAGTTTTATTTGGTGGTACTGCAAAAAGTGTTGGACAACTAGTTGCTAAAGGTCTTGAAAAAAATCTTGGTGGAACAGTTGTTCCAGTATCTAGACCAGGTGGTGGTGGAGCTGTTGGATATAAATACATTCAATCAAGACCAGCATCAGGTTATGATATTGTATGGAATTCAAACTCTGTGAGTACATCTCACCACAGGGGTAGAACTTCATTTAATTATAAAGCATTTACTCCAATTGCAGCAATGTCAATTGAAGTTCCTGTTCTTGCTGTAAAATCAGGTACATTTAATTCAGTTAAAGAATTAGCTGATTATGCAAAAAAGAATCCTGGGAAATTAAAAGTTGGTATCAGTGGTAAAGGTGCATTTACGCATTTAACCTCTGCAATTATCTTTGATGCTTTAGGTGCAAAGGTTACTTATATTCCTTATGGAAAAGGTAAAGCGCCTGCAGAGCTTTTAGCTGGAAGAATTGATGCGGCTGTTCAATGGCCTGGTCAATTTAGATCTTTCCATAAAGCTGGTCAGTTAAAAATGTTAGCTGTTACTAGTCAGGAAAGAATTGCATCTGACTCTAGTATTCCTACTATGAAGGAACTTGGTTACAAAAAAGTTGATGTAACTATGTGGAGAGGATTAGCAGCTAAAAAAGGAACTCCTAAAGCTCAAATTAAAGCTTTAGAAAAAGCTGCTGAAGCTTACGCTAATAGCGCAGAATTTAAAGCTGCGTCTAAAAAAATCGGATTTACAATTAATTACTTAAACTCAAAACAGTTTGGTAAGCAAATTGCTAAAGACGATAAAAAAATCAAGAAACTTATGAAAGATCTTGGTTTAGCAAAAAAAGCTAAATAAATTTTCAAATGAGAGAAAGCAAGTTCTATCTATTCTTAGGATTGGGTGTTCTTGCTTTCTCAATCATTTGGATAACATTAGTTTTTTTTCAAATCGAAGGTGATTTGGGTGGCTATGCCAATACACCTAGAACCATCCCATTTTTCCTAGGAATATGTATGTCTATTTTAGGATTAGTATTTTTGTATCAATATAAAGTTGGTTATGTTCCAAAAAATAAAGCAAACCCTTTACAAAAAAATGAAATTAGAAACATCATTTTTTGTTTGATTTTATTTGTCTCGTATTCATATTTATTAAAGTATTTTGGTTTTTTAATTTCAACTCCAATTATTGTTTTTTTTATTACAAGATTTTTGCTTGGTGAAAAAAATTGGAAACTTAATTACCTGTTTCCAGTAACAATCACTGGATTAATTTATTTTATTTTCATAGTTTTATTAAAATCTTCATTACCAAGAGGTGAAATTTTTTAATGGAAAATTTAACTGCAGCACTAGGTTTAATTGGAACTTTTGAGGTGATGATTGCAATTTCAATTGGTGCATTCGCTGGAATTATATTTGGAGCAATACCAGGGCTAACATATTCAATGGCACTTGCGCTAATGCTTCCTTTTACATTTACAATGGAGCCTGTTACAGGAATATCATTATTACTTGCAACTTATATCGGAGGGATGACAGGTGGATCAATCTCTGCAATTTTAATTGGTATTCCAGGAACTCCATCTGCAGCCGCAACTGTTTCTGATGGTTATTCACTTACTAAAAAAGGTGATGCAAGTATTGCATTAGGAACAGCAGTTATAGTTTCAACTATTGGCGGTTTTATAAGTCTTGTTATTATGATTGTGCTTGTTGATTTTATTTCACAGTTTGCAATTAAATTTGGTCCCGCTGAAATTTTTATGTTGGTATTGTTTGGTTTTTCTACGATATGTGGTCTCTCCGAAAGATCATTATTTAGAGGTCTAGTTGCTGGTGTTCTAGGTTTAATGCTTATGACAATAGGTACTGATGAGATCGAAGGAATATCAAGATTCACATTTGGTAGTACACAGATGTTACAAGGAGTGAATTTATTGGTTGCGATGATCGGTTTATTTGCTGTTCCGCATATTTTGGAAGTTTTTCATTTAAGATTAAACAGAGAAGACAAAACTAATTATAACGTTGACGTTGTTAAAACAAAATTACCAAGTTTTGCATTATTAAAAAAATATTTTAATTTAATGTTAAGGTGTGTTGGTCTTGGTACATCAATAGGCGCAATACCAGGATCAGGAGGACCTATTGCAGCGTTTTTAGCTTATTCTCACGCGAAAAATTCAGAAAAAAATCCTGAAGAAAAAGAAAAGTACGGCAAAGGTCATATTGGTGGAGTTGTGGCTCCAGAGACGGCAAACAATGCAGTTACTGGGGGAGCTATGGTTCCATTGTTATCACTTGGGATTCCGGGAGATCCAGCAACAGCTATTATTTTAGGAGGTTTGTTAATTCACGGTCTATCACCTGGGCCAATGTTGTTTATTGAAAATGCCCCCCAGGTTTATTCCATCTATCTAGCAATATTAATTGCATATATCGTTGTTTTTATTTTCCAGGTTAATTTTATTAAACACATTGTAAAAATCTTAAAAGTCAAACCCCATCATTTAGGAGTAGGCATTTTGGTAATGGTGATCGTTGGATCTTATGCAATTAGAAACTCTTTTTTAGATGTTAACGTCATGATTTTGATGGGTTTAATTGGTTATTTTTTTAATCGTATTCAATTACCTGTAACACCCATTGTTCTTGGAATGGTTTTGGGAAAAACTATTGAAAGCGAATATCGTACGGCAATGTCTCTTTCAGCTGGCGATCCCACAATATTTTTTAGCTCTGTTGTTAGTTTGTTATTTTTTGCATTAATTATTCTAACTATAGCGCTTCAAATTAAAAAAAGAATGCAAGATGTAAAAAAACAAAAACAACTTAAGGAGCAAGTGCAAATATGACTTCATTAAAAGCAGTTGAGCAAAGAGCTAAAATAATTGCGAAAAACAATAATGATTTAAATCAATGTATTGATAAAAATGCTTTGCCTAAAAATATTGATGTTTCATTATCAGAGGGAATAATTTTAGGTTTATTAAAACAAAATGTTAGAAAATATTTTGCTATCTTTGGTCATGGTTCAACTGACTTTGCAGAGATTTTGAGAATTTATGAAGAGCAAGGTGTTACCAAAACATATAATTTTAGAAATGAAGTTGAAATGGCGCATGCAGCTACAGCTTTACGTTGGCAATATAATGAAGTCCCAGCAGTTGTGACATCAATAGGACCTGGCGCTTTACAAGCCATGGCTGGATCACTTGCCGCTTCTTCAAATGGGGTTGGTTTGTATCATATCTATGGTGATGAAACGACTTATGGAGAAGGTTATAACATGCAACAAGTTCCTAAAAGAGAACAGGATATCTATGGCAAAATAACCGCTCTCATGTCAGAGTCGCATGTTTTTCATACTCCAGAGTCTATAAGAGATGCGATGAGAAAAGGATATTTAAAAACAAAACATCCTTATAAAGCTGGACCGTTTTATTTTATGTTACCTATTAATACTCAACCAAAAGTTATTAAAGGATTGAATTTAATAACTTTACCAGGAAGAGACAGTTTAGAATTAAAAAACAATTTAAATGATGATCAAGTAGAAGCATTTGAAAAAATTATAAATAAGTATGAAAACATTGTTATCAAAGCTGGTGGTGGATCTGTAAAGTTTTCAAAAGAACTTACAGAATTTTCAGAACATCTTAACGCTCCTGTAGTTTTAGCGCCAGGAAGTTTAGGTGTTTTACCAGATGCTCATGAAAACAATATGCATGTTGGAGGCAGCAAAGGATCAATTTCTGGAAATTATGCAATGCAGAATGCAAAATTATTAGTTTCAATTGGCTCTAGATCCGTATGCCAATCAGATTGTTCAGGAATTGGTTACCCTAATGCTGAGACCGTAATTAATATTAACGCAGATCTATCTGACATGATGCATTATAACAATACGTTAGGATTAAATGGCGATATTGGTGTTATTTTAAAACAGCTTAATTCCGCATTACAATCAAAAAAAATTAATAGATCGAATACCAAAAAAAATTGGATTGAAGATTGTAGAAAAAAGAAAAAAGAGTGGAATGATTTCAAAAATAGAATTTATCAAAATGAAGTTTTAAAAGACGATGCCTTTGGCAGAGATTTGCTCACTCAGCCTGCTGCAATAAAGACTGCAGTTAATTTTTCTAATAAAAATAAGTGCGTAAAATTTTTTGATGCTGGTGATGTACAAGCAAATGGTTTTCAAATTGCTGAAGATAACGAGCCCTCTGATACATACACTGAAACAGGCGCATCTTACATGGGATTTTCAGCGAGTGCCATATTAGCATCAGCGATTGCAGATAAACCAAAGTACCCAATTAGTTTTACAGGAGATGGATCTTTTATGATGAATCCTCAGGTCTTAATTGATGCAGTTTATTTAGGATTAAAAGGGATGGTTGTTATTTTTGACAATAGAAGAATGGCTGCAATTACTGGTCTTCAATATGCTCAATATGAAAAAGAATTCAAAACTAATGACGGGGTTGAAGTTGACTATGTTCAAATGGCAAATTCAGTAAAAGGTGTGAAAGGATTTTTTGGTGGTTATAATTCCAAAGAGTTTAATGCAGCATTAGAAGAAGCATATAAATTTGATGGACTATCTGTAGTTCATGTTCCTGTTTATAGCGGTACAGATGAGTTAGGTGGTATGGGGGCATACGGATCTTGGAATGTTGGAAATTGGTGTGAAAATGTTCAAGCTGAATATGCAAAACAAAAAATTTAAATAGAAAGGTTATCATGTACGAAAATTTAGGAAATTTTATTGAGGGTAAATGGTCTAATAATACAAAAGATAAAGTTGAAGTATTTAATCCTTTTAATGAAGAAGTTCTTGGAACTATTCCTTCATCTACTGAAAAAGAATTAGATGAAGCTTTAAACTCTGCAAAACAAGCTATGAAAAGCTGGAAAAAAACTTCTCCATGGGAAAGATCAAAGACAATAAAAAAAATTGCAGATTTAATAAGGGAAAGAGCAGATGACATTGCTAATATAATGACTCTTGAAACAGGAAAGCCTTTGGCTGAAGCTAAAGGAGAAACAATGGCATCCGCAGATCAATTTGAATGGTTTTCTGAGGAGACCAAAAGAATTTATGGACAGTTAATTGAGTCAAGAACTCAAGATACTCGTTTACAAGTAAGGTACGAACCTGTTGGAGTCGTTGCTGCCTTTAGCGCGTGGAACTTTCCAGCACTATTACCAGCACGAAAAATCGCAGCCTCAATTGCCGCTGGATGCTCAGTCATTGTAAAACCAGCTAGTGAAACTCCGGGTACTTGCATGGAAGTCATCAAGGCATGCCATGATGCAGGAATACCAAAAGGTGTAGTAAACTTTGTTACTGGCAAGTCTGGTTTTATTTCAAAATACTTAATTCAATCTCCAATAATTAAAAAAGTATCTTTAACGGGATCAGTTGAAGTTGGAAAAGAAATTTTAAAAATGGCCGCAGAAGGTATCAAAAAAGTTTCTATGGAGTTAGGAGGGCATGCTCCAGTCTTAGTCTATGATGATACAGATGTTGATTATGCTGCAACCACATGTTCCAATACAAAATTTAGGAATTGTGGTCAGGTTTGTATTTCGCCTACTCGTTTTTATGTACAGGAAAAAATTTACGATGAATTTTGTAAAAAATTTACAGAGAACACAAAAAAACTTAAATTAGGAAATGGACTTGATCCAGATACAAATATTGGACCAATGGCAAATAAAAGGGGACTAGATCATATTGATAAACTTGTAAGAGATGCTGAGAATAAAGGAGCTGAAATTCTTACAGGAGGTTCACCAAGTAAAAAATTTAACAAAGGCTTTTTTTATGAACCAACGGTATTAAAAAATGTACCTGATAATGCTGATATTCTTTCAGTAGAACCTTTTGGTCCAGTTGCGCCAATAATAAAAGTTGCAGATGAGAGTAAAATCTTTGAAATGGCAAATAGTACAAACTTTGGTTTGGCTGGATATGTATTTACCTCCTCTTTAAAAAGAGCACATGTGGCATCAGAAAATTTAGAAGTAGGCATGGTTGGGGTTAATGATATGTTGTTAGCATCTGCTGAAATACCTTTTGGAGGTGTAAAAGAATCAGGGTTTGGTAGAGAAGGTGGATCACTTGGTATATTGGATTATCTTGTTCCTAAATATACTAAATTTAAAATTTATTAATGGCAAAAAAAATCAAAGACCAAGGAATTGACAAAAGTCTCACAAATTATGGAGACAAAGAGTTTTCTTCATATCTAAGAAGATCTTTTGCTAGATCGATGGGGTACACAACCGAGTCTTTAAACAAACCAATTGTAGGTATCGTAAATACTGCAAGTGGATTAAATAGTTGCCATAGACATTTTCCAGAAATGATCGAGGCTTTAAAAAGAGGCATTCAAAGCCAAAATTGTTTAGGAGTTGATTTTCCAGTCATATCATTAGGAGAAGTTTATTTATCACCAACTAGTATGATGTTTAGAAACTTGATGTCTATGGATGTTGAGGAAATGATTAGGGCGCAGCCTGTAGACGTTGTTGTATTACTTGGAGGTTGTGACAAAACTTTACCAGCAATGATCATGGGGGCAATTTCTGCAGGAAAACCTTATGTTGTTATGCCAGCTGGTCCAATGATTACAAATAAATATGAAAATGAAAGATTAGGCGCGTGTACTGATTGCAGAAGATATTGGGGAAAATATCGAGGCGGAGAGATTTCTGATCAAAAAATAAAAGAAGTAGAAGGTAAGTTGGCGGCGAGTTCTGGAACATGTGCGGTTATGGGAACTGCAAGTACCGTAGCATGTCTTGTGGAAACCATGGGTTTATGTTTGCCAGATGCCTCAAGTGTTCCTGCAGTATATTCTGAAAGGTTAAAGTTAGCCGAACAAACAGGAGAAGTTGCAGCAAAAATAGCAAACAAAAAAATTAAAAAGATAAAAAAAATTAATGAAAAAGATATTTATAACGCCTTAGTGGTTCTTTTAGCATTAGGTGGATCAACTAATGCTATTGTTCACTTAACTGCTATTGCAGGAAGAGCTGGAATAAATATTGATCTTAAAAAATTTAACCAAATAAGTAACAAAACACCTGTTCTCGTAAATTTAAAGCCAACAGGAAGTTACTATATGGAAGATTTTTATCATGCAGGTGGAATGAAAGTTGTTTTAAAAGAACTTCAAAGTTTATTAAAAAAAGAAACTTTCACAATTGAGGGTAAAAAACTAAGTTCAGTGATAAAAGAAAACTCTAATTGTTTTCATGATCAAGAAGTTATCAGATCAAAAAAGAAACCTTTTGAAAAACAAGGTGGCTTAGTTTCATTGTTTGGAAACATTTGCCCTAAAGGCGCAATATTAAAAAGATCAGCAGCAGATAAAAAATTATTCGAAAAAACTGGAATGGCTTTTGTATTTGAAGACATTAAAGAAATGACCAAAAAAATTGATGATCCAAAATTAAAAATTACTAAAGATGATATTTTAGTACTTAAAAATATTGGTCCGAAAACAATTTATGGCATGCCAGAAGCTGGCTATCTGCCTATCCCAAAAAAAATATTAAAAAGTGGTGTAAAAGACATGATTAGAATTTCAGATGGAAGAATGAGCGGTACTGCATTTGGAACGATTATTCTTCATGTTTCACCAGAATCTGCAGTTGGAGGACCATTTTCTATATTAAAAACAGGTGATAAAATTAAATTAAGTGTAAAAAATAAATCTTTAAATGTTTTATTGTCAAAGAAAGAATTAGAAAAAAGACTCAAGAATACAAAAATCAAGGCACCAATAATTAAAAGAGGATATTTAAAACTTTATTACGACACTGTTTTGCAGGCAGATGAAGGTTGTGATTTTGATTTTTTAAAATATAAGAAATAAAAATGAATTTTAAATCTTTAGCACCAGTTGGTTTTTTAGGTCTGGCAATTTTAGCTATCATCCTGCCAAAAGATATTTTTACAGCAATTTTAATTTTTTTGATGATTTTAAGTGGAGTGATCGCGATTTATACAAATTTAGATATTTTTGATGACATCGAAAGGGATAAATAATGAATGTATTAGGATTAATAACATCTTACACTTTTGAGTTTGCTCTTATTACAATGATAGCAGCAACACTTTATTTTTTACTTGAGAGATATAGATTAAGTGATGAATATAAACCAGTTTCAACCTTTGCAATTTTAACTACCGCACTTGCTGTAATCGAGTATTTTAATATGAGAGAGTTTTTTACTATAGAAAATTTATCAAAACCTGATTTAAATTTTCCAACAGAATATAGGTACATAACTTGGTTAATAGCTACACCGTTAATGCTTTATACGTATTTTGTTTTAACGAAGCTAAGTAGATATGCAAAACCAATAGTGATTTTAACAATTAGTTTAAATTTTTTAATGATAACGTCAGGTTATTTTTCAGAAAGTGCATATTCTAATGGTTGGATGCCAATGGTTTCAGGCACCTATGTATTCTCATATTTTTTATTTGGGTTAGGTACTGCTTGCTGGGGTGGAATTATCTATATTTTTATAAAAGTTTTGCCTGGCCAGGTTATAAAAGTCAATGATCAAAGAAATTCAGATTATTGTTTAAAATGCTTGGGCTTTGTACAAAAATTAATCATTTATGGATGGGCAATTTATCCTTTGGGGCTTTTTGTATCTTTTTGGGACGGTGCATCTGACACTGCTTTAATAAGAGAAATGATTTATAACTTTGGTGACTTATTTAATAAAGTTGGATTTGCATTAATTTGTTTTTCTTGTGCAAAAAAACTATCAAAAAAATCTTAAAAAATATTAAGGAGTAAAGATTGCAGGTCCAAGCAGTTTCCTTGCATGTAAGTCTTCATGTGCTTTTTGAGCTTCGTCAAGGGAATATTTATGTGCAATATCTATTTTAATTTTTCCTTCTTTCATCGCAGTAAATACTCTATCAGCAGAAAGTTCTAATTCTGGTCGTGTAGCTGTGTAAGGCATAACAGAAGGTCTTGTAAAAAAGATAGCTTTAGGCGCCAAATGTTTTTTGACATCAAGATTTGCCACCATGCCAGAAGCATTACCAAATGATAAAAACATTCCTCTTAATTTAATTGCTTCTAAAGATTTTTCAAAAGTACTTAATCCAACACCATCATAGACAGCATCAACACCTTTGCCGTTTGTTATTTCCAAAACTTCTTTGGCAAAGTCTTGAGTAGAATAATTAATAACATGATTGCATCCATTTTTTTTTGCAATCTCAATTTTTTCATCTGATCCAACAGTACCAATTAAAGTACAGCCAATCGATTTAGCCCATTGACAAAAAATTTGACCAACACCACCTGCCGCAGCATGGTACAGTATTGTATCATCTTTAGTCACTTTATAGGCTCTATGAAGTAAATATTCGCATGTCATGCCTTTTAATGTAATAGCGCCCGCATCTTCAACACTGATCTCTTTAGGTACTTTTACTAATTTAGCTTCTGGCATCACTTGCATTTCGGAGTACGCGCCAATTGGCATTGAAGCGTGTGATACATGATCACCAACTTTTAAAAGTTTAACATCAGATCCAATTTCTTTTACAATTCCAGCAGCTTCTAAACCAATTCCAGACGGAAGTGGAATAGGGTAAAGCCCTGATCTGTGATAAGTATCAATAAAGTTTAAACCAATAGATTTATTTTCAACTAGAACTTCGTTTGCCTGTAATTTAGGAGTATCTTTATTTGTTATTTTTAGAACTGAAGGATCACCAAATTCTGTAATTTCTACAACTTTAACCATAGCAGCTTATACAGCTTTAAAGTATCTTTTGTAAATCATAAATATGAAATAACTTAAGACTAAACTAAAAATTATTCTTGCAAATAATATTCCTGAGATATGACCACCAATAAGCGCCATCAAGATAGTATCTTCAATAATAGCATGAAGAAGATTTAGTAGCGATACTGCTAGAAAAACACTTTGCTTATCTATTTTCCCAGACTTAACATCTTTAATTAAAATACCACCTCCATATTGAATTCCGATAGTCATACCAACTATAATAATATTCATTGCTTCTTTTTGTATGCCAAATAATTTTAAAGGAGGTACAAAAATAATTTCAAATAGTCTCTCAATACCGATTTTTTTTAGGATTTCTAAAATGATTACCATGATGCAAACAATGAAAAAAACATAAACAAGGTTTACAAACTGATAGTATAACCAGGGCCAAAATTCTGTAGGCAATGGATCCAATTTTACAAGTGTATCAAAAGGCTCCATCAATAACTCAAAATTAAAATAAATTAATTTTAGGATAAAACCTAATAAAAAAGCTGAAAAAAACCTAAGTACTGCTGTGTAAGTAAAGCTTATTCCTGCAGCCTTACAAACCGCACTTTCAATTGGAATATTATGACATACCAATATCATAGTCGTTAATATTGTTACTTGCGCAACATTCACATCTAAAATTGGTATTAGATTTATAAATAATACAATTGCAGCATACATATTTACTAAAATGGCAGTTACTAAAACTAAGCCGAGTTCTGGAGTTAAACCAACCAAAGACATTAATGGTTGAATTAATTCTGCTAAAAATTCTATGACTCCCGAAATTTCTAAAAGTTTAACGATGAATACGAATGGAATTAAGATTTTATAAAGTGGTATACAGATATCTTTAATATCTTCTGTAATTTTAACTATAGTATTTTTCATTATTAATTTATTGTTTCAAATAAATTGAATAATAATTCAGAAATATGCTTTGGTTTTTTATTAGAAAAATCTGATATTTGATGTCTGCAACTTGTACCATTAGCAACTACATAATCATCTTCTGTTGAATTGTTAATCGCAGGTATCAAAGTGAGATGCGCCATCTTTTTTGAAACATCATAATGCTTTGAGCTATATCCAAAGGATCCAGCCATTCCACAACAACTACTATCAATCATTGAGTTTTTAATATTTAATTCATTAAGCAAACCAGTAAGACCTTTGGTTCTATTTTGTGATTTTTGATGACAATGTCCGTGGATGAGGACTTTTTTATCAAAATCTTTGGGTTTGATTTGGTTACCATTTTTTATTTCATTTAAGACAAACTCTTCTAGCAATAAAAAACTATTTTTGATTTTGTCTCGACCATTTAATTTTGAAAAAGATTTAAACTCATCATTAAAGGTTAATAAACACGAAGGCTCAATACCAATGACTGGAAGCTCGTTATATCCATTTTCAGTTATGTAACTCGTAAACCTTTCTAATTCATTTTTAGCTTTATCTAGTTGACCCATAGAAATATAGGTTCTTCCGCAACAAAGAGGTCTATCCAAATTATCATTTTGAAAACTCGGTATGATAGCTTGATAACCAAATTTATTTATAACTCGAATTGCATACATTAGATTTTTTATTTCAAAGTTAATATTAAAAGTATCTGCAAACAAAATTACTTTTTTTTCTAAATTCGGCTGAGAATTATAAATTTCTCTAAGTGGACTTTGATTTTCAACAATTGGTAGAGATCTTTTTGAAGAAAAACCAAACCATTCAATGATTTGGCTGATAATAGGAACTTTGTTTAAAAAATTAACAATTGGATTTGAAATTTTTAATAACCAAATTAGTTTTGGCATATTTGAAATCACTTTATCTTTGATGCTCATTGAAAACTTTTTGTAATAGTGTGATAAAAATTCACTCTTCATTTTAGCCATATCTACAGACATTGGACATTCTCTTTGGCAAGCTTTGCAACTTACACATAGTTCCATTGTTTCATACATGCCTTTTGAAACAAATGATCCTTTTGGTAATTGATTAGATAATGCTAACCTTAATGTATTCGCTCTTCCTCTCACTAAATCTTTTTCTTCTTTAGTAACTCTATAAGAAGGGCACATTACTCCTGAGTCTAATTTTCTACACGCCCCGTTATTGTTACACATTTCTACTGCATCAGAAAACTGACCCCAGTCAGACCAATCATAATGAGTTGAGATATTTTCTGCTTTGTAATCAGATTTGTATCTCATCAAAGATCTATCATTTGATTTATATGCTCTTACAATTTTGTGAGGGTTTAATAAGTTTTTTTTATCAAAAGTATCTTTGATTTCTTCAAAAGCATTTAATATTTTTTTACCAAACATTTTTTCATGAAACTCAGACCTGACAATTCCATCACCATGTTCCCCAGAGTGCGATCCTCTGTATTCTTTAACCATGTTAAAGGCTTCATCAGCAATTGCTTTCATGTTTTTAATATCTTGATCTGATTTCATGTTAAGTACAGGCCTTACATGTAAAGTGCCAACCGAAGCATGAGCATAAAACATCCCGCTCGTGTTATATTTTGCAAAAACATCTTTTAATCTTGATGTGTAATCAGCCAAATGATCTAAGGTTACTGCACAGTCTTCAATGAAAGCGACTGGCTTTTTGTCTCCTTTTAAAGACATTAAAATATTTAAGCCTGCTTTTCTAATTTCAAAAATTTCTTTTTGGTCTGATAAATCTTCATAACTCTTATAATTGTTATTTGAATTTTGCGCTCTTACTAAACTTTCTAAATCTTTTAATTTAGACCTTGCAAGATCCAAATCATCATCAATGAATTCTACCATGAGAACTGCTTCTGGATTACCTAAAATATATTTTTTTATACTTTCTGCATAAATTGGAATTTGTTTGGCAAGATCAATTAAATTATGATCTAAAAGTTCTACAGTGGTAGGTTTTAATTTTACCATTTCTTTTGTTAATTCCATCGCCTGTGCAAAACTTTCAAAATAGCAAACACCTAAAACTTTTTGTTTTGGTATTGGAGAAAGTTTAAGTTTAATTTTATTAAATAATGATAATGTTCCTTCAGAACCAACTAAGATATTAGAAGTATTAAAACCATCAGGATTAATTAAATCTATATTGTATCCACCAACTCTTCTTTGTGTTTGAGGCCAAAATTGAGAAATATCATCTTTAACATTCTCTCTTAGATCTAAAAATTTTTTAATTATTTCATATTGTCTATTTTGATCATTTTTTGCTTCAAGATAGTTTTTATTGATGTCCTCAAAAGTATGAATAGTTCCATCATCTAATATGGCTTCAACAGCAAGAACATTATTAACCATATTTCCATAATACAAAGATCTAGAGCCACAGCTGTTGTTACCCGTCATTCCTCCAATAGTTGCTCTGCTGCTTGTAGATACATCTACTGGAAACCAAAGACCAAATTGTTTTAAATAAGAATTTAAAGTATCGAGTACTATTCCAGGCTGAACCCAAACATATTTTTCTTCTACATTAAGTTCCAAAACTTGGTTTTGATGTTTTGAGTAGTCTAATACAATGGCTTCACTTACAGTTTGTCCGCATTGTGAGCTTCCACCTCCTCTTGCTAGTAAAGGAATTGAATTTTTCTGAGAATACTCCATTAGCCTTAAAACATCATTATGATCTTTAGGCAAAACTGCACCGATGGGTTTAATCTGATACAAAGAAGAGTCAGTGCTGTATCTGCCTCTTGAAAACGGATCGAAGAGCGCTTTGCCTTTAACAAGTCCTTGGACTTCTTTTCCTATTTTTTCTGCTTGTTGATCATTAAATTTCATAATTGCTAAAGAAGTTTCTTTAACATATAAGGCCATATGCCTAAATCAAATTCTTTTCAACCGGGTAAACATTTTTTACAGATTCCAGGACCAACAAATGTGCCTGATAGAGTTTTAAGGGCTATGGATTATCCGACAATTGACCACAGAGGACCAGAATTTGCTGAAATTGCCAAAAGAGTTTTAGATAAAATTAAATTAATTTTTAAAACCTCTGAACCAGTAATTATTTATCCAGGGTCAGGAACAGGAGCATGGGAAGCTGCAATCGTTAATACTTTAAATGAAGGTGATAAGGTATTGATGTTTGAGACCGGTGAATTTTCTACTAAGTGGTGGGATATTGCTGAGAAATTAAAGTTAAAAAGTGATTTTGTCAAAGGTGATTGGAGAACTGGAGCTGATCCAGAGATCGTTGAGAAGAAATTAAAAGAAGACACCAATAAAGAAATTAAAGCTGTTTTTGTAGTTCATAATGAAACTTCAACTGGCGTTGCAAGTAGAATTGGAGAAATTAGAAAAGCAATAGATAATGCAAATCATCCAGCTTTATTTATGGTTGATACTATTTCTTCGCTTGCTTCCATTGATTATAAACATGAGGAATGGAAAGTAGATGTTACAGTTGGAGGATCTCAAAAAGGATTATTGTTACCACCTGGGTTGTCTTTTAATGCAATAAGTTCAAAAGCATTAGAAGCTTATAAAAATTCTAAATTACCAAAATCTTATTGGGACTGGAAACCAATGTTAGATAATAATAAAAATGGTTTTTTTCCTTACACTCCTGCAACAAATTTATTTTACGGATTAGACGAAGCAATTAATATGCTTCTTGAAGAAGGGTTAGAAAATGTTTTTGCAAGACACAAAAGACATGCAGAAGCAACAAGGCTTGCGGTAAAAGCTTGGGGATTAGAAATTCTTTGTAAAAATCCTGAAGAGTATTCAAATTCTTTAACAGCAGTTATGATGCCAGACGGTCATGATGCTGACGCACTGCGAAAAGTTATTTTGGATAATTATAATATGTCTCTTGGTATGGGGCTTAATAAAGTCAAAGGTAAAGTATTCAGAATCGGTCATTTAGGTGACTTTAATGACTTGATGTTGTCAGGAACTTTAGCAGGCGTTGAAATGGGTTTAGCAAAAGCAGGAGTTCCATTTAAAAAGGGTGGCATATTAGCTGCTCTGGATTATTTATCCAAATAATCAAAATATATCTCTAGCCAACCCAGTTAATTTTTACTAAAATCATAGAAATTTAACAGGGGGAAATAAATGAAAACATTAAGCAAACTTATTGCTTTAATCGTATCTGTAGTTTTCATAAGTTCATCTGCATTTTCATTAGAATTAAAATTTGGTCACGTTGGAAAACCTGGATCATTATTCCATGAATCAGTTGAGCATTTTGCAAAATTAGCAAATAGTCGATTAGGCGGTAAAGCAAAGATCACAACTTTTGGATCTTCTCAATTAGGAAAAGATAAACAGTTACTTCAAAAAGTTAAATTAGGTACTGTAAACTTTTCTCTACCATCATCGGTGATGTCATCAGTACACGATGAGTTTGGTGTATTTGATATGCCATACATGATTAAAGATAGAAATCACATGGCAAAAGTTGAAAAACAAGTATTGCCAGGTATCTTTAAAAACTTAGAGAGCAAAACTGGTTATAAAGTTTTAGCTGTCTGGGAAAATGGTTTTAGACAAATCACAAATAACAAGAGACCAATTAATACACCGAGTGACTTAAAAGGTATTAAACTTAGAACACCTAAGTCAAAGTGGAGAGTTAAAATGTTCCAAACTTATGGCGCAAACCCAACTCCAATGGCTTTTTCTGAAGTGTTTACTGCATTAAAAACTGGAACTATGGATGGTCAAGAAAATCCATATGCTCAGATTGCTAGTGCTAAGTTTCAGGAAGTGCAAAAGTACTTATCTATAAGTAATCACGTTTACACTCCTGCTTATGTTGTTGTTCACAAAGATCAGTGGAGCAAAGTTCCTGCTGATGTTAGAAAAATTGTTGAAAAAGCAGCACAAGACACTCAAGGATTTGTTTATAAAAGAGCTGCAGAGCTTGAAGTATCTTTATTAAAAGTAATCAAGGATGCAGGTGTTAAAGTTAACACTGCAAACAGAGATGCTTTTGTTAAAGGAAGTGCAGCTGTTTACAAACAGTTCGGTGACGAAGTTCCTACTGGAAACGCTTTAATTAAAAAAGTTTCTGGTTTAGCTAAGTAAACTATTTAATGGAGCCGGCCCTTAAACAAGGGCCGGTTTTTTTAATGAACATCGAAACATTTAAGAAAAAATACGATAAGTTTTTAGAATTTATTCTATTCATTATGATGATTGCTCTTGCAGCAGTTGTCATTATGGGTGTTAGCTTCAGATGGGCTGGTAGTGCATTAGTTTGGTATGACGAAGTTGCTGCGGTCCAATTAGCTTGGTTAACATATTATGGATCAGCTTATGCCGCTCTTAAAGGTGGTCATATTAGTGTTCCAAGTATCCTAAGATCCTTTCCTTTAGGGCTTAGAAGAGTTTTATTTTTTATTTCAAAGTTTTTTATTTATGGTTTTTTTGCCATGCTTACTTTTTATGGTTTTAAAGTTATGTATTTAATTCAAGGAGAAACTTTAACGACTTTAGAATGGGTCCCACAACCTTTTGCTCAATCAGTAATCCCAATTGCATCAATACTTTTTATTATTTCTGAAACTTTAAATTTTAAAAATAGCTATCAGCAAATGATGGAAGGTAAAATTGTTGGAGGAGAGGAATAATGGAGGAAAAGAAGTAAACTTATGATGTTGCTTATCATGTTCTCTATTTTGTTGTTTTTATTAAGTATCAATGTTCCGATTGCAATTGGAATTGCGATTACAACAGTTTTTGCAATGGTAGTAAATCAAGGACCATCATTCTTAATTGATACTGCAATCGTTTTATATGACGGGACAATGAAATTTCCATTAATTGCAATTCCATTATTTATCTTAGCTGGATCAATTATGAATACCGCAGGAATTTCCAGAAGATTAATTGCATTTGCATCAGCCTTAGTAGGGTTTGTTAAAGGTGGATTGGCCATGATTAATATTGCCGTATCCATGTTTTTTGCTGAAATTTCAGGATCAGCTGTTGCAGATGTTGCTGCACTTGGATCAATTTTGATACCTGCTATGAAAAAGAAAGGTTATCCAGGACCATTTTCAGCTGCTGTTACATCTTCTTCTGCATCATTAGCAATTATAATTCCACCATCTATTCCAATGATCTTATATGCTGTGATGGCGCAAAGCTCTGTAGTCCAATTATTTGTGGCGGGTATTATTCCTGGAATACTTGGCGGTTTTTTAATGATGTTTGCAGCTTATATTTATGCAAGAAAAAAAGATTTACCAGTTGAAGAAGCTTTTGATTTCCAAAATCTTAAAAAAACAGCAAAAGAAGCTGGACTAGCATTTACTTTACCATTGATAATTTTAGGTGGAATTTTTGGGGGAGTAGTGACTGCAACAGAAGGAGCAGGTCTAGCAGTTGTTGCTGCTCTAATAATTGGATTTATTCATAGAGAACTAGATTTTAAAAGTTTTTATAAAGCGGCTTCTGAAGGTGCCACCCAAACAGCTGTTGTAATGTTGTTAGTTGGGGCCTCTGTTTTATTAGGAGAATTTTTAACAGTGGAACAAATTCCTCAAAAAGTTGCAGAGTCAATTATTGGAATAACAAATAATAAGTATTTTGTTTTGATGATATTAAACGTATTTTTATTAGCAATTGGATTATTTTTACACTCTGCTGCTGCAATTATTTTAACTGTCCCAATAGTAATGCCGCTGGTAAATGCTGTTGGAATTGACCCAGTGCACTTTGGAATTATCGTAACCTTAAACTTAGCTATTGGACAGCAAACTCCTCCAGTAGCCAGTGTACTAGTTACAGCATGTTCAGTTGCAAAAGCAGATATCTGGGAAGTGACCAGAGCTAATATTATGTTCATATGCGTTTTATTACTTCTATTAATACTTGTTACTTATGTACCAGCTATCCCGATGACTTTAGTTGAGTATTTTTACAGATCATAAATGAACTTAATTAAACAAAAAAAAATAAGCAATTACATAATAGAGGTCTCTCTAAACCGTCCTGAAAAATTAAATGCTTTAACCAAACCTATGTGGAAAGAGCTAGGAAGTGTTTTTAAAAATCTTAGTAAAAATAAAGATTTAAGATGCATTGTAATCAGAGGAGAAGGGGGAAAATCTTTTTCACCTGGAAATGATATTGGAGAGTTTGAAAAAGAAAGATCTAATAGTAAATTAGCCAAAGCTTATGGAGTTTTTTTACACGGCACTTTAAGAGCTATTCAAGATTGTCCTATACCAACTGTTGCATTGATCGAGGGGATTTGTGTTGGTGGTGGTATGGAAATTGCAGCATGTTGTGATTTGAGAGTTTGTGGAGAATCCTCAAGGTTTGGAGTTCCAATTAAAAGACTAGGCTTAACTATGGCAGCAAAAGAGCTACAGGCTTTACTTGGTATAACCAATTATTCAACAGCCATGGAAATTTTACTTGAAGGAAAGATAATGAGTGCCAAAGAAGCTTATGAAAAAAATTTAGTAAATAAAGTTGTTCCAGATGAAGATGTTGAAAAAGAAGCATATAAAACTGCTGAATTAATTTGCGATGGTGCACCAAAAGTAGCAAGGTGGCATAAACAATTTGCAAAAGAGATACTGAAAACTGGAAAAGTCACGAGTAAGTTAAATAATCTTGGTTACAAATGCTATGACACAAAAGATTTTCAAATAGGTTACAAATCTTTTTTAACAAAAACAAAACCAAAATTTAAAAATAAATAAAATGCCGGGTCCGATACAAGGAGTAAAGGTTTTAGAACTTGCTCAAATTATGGCTGGACCAACATGTGGATTAATGCTTGCAGATCTTGGAGCAGAAGTAATCAAAATTGAAAAAATACCAGGTGGAGATGACACAAGAAGATTTTTACCGCCTGATATAAATGGTGAAGCATCTGCATATATGATGATGAACAGAAATAAAAAAGGAATTGCAATTAACTTAAAAGAAAAAGATGGAATTAATATTTTAAAAAAAATGATCAAAGAATCTGATGTTGTTATAGAAAATTTTAGAAAAGGAACGATGGAAAAACTTGGAATTGGTTATGATGAATTAAAAAAAATTAACCCAAAAATAGTTTATTGTGAAATATCAGGTTACGGTAGAACAGGTCCATACTCTGACAAAGGCGGATTTGATTTAGTTGCACAAGGCATGAGTGGTTTGATGAGTATTACTGGTGAGAGTAAAGACAAACCTCCAATGAAGGTTGGAGCTCCACTTACAGATATTACCGCTGGTATTCTTGGAGCAACGGGTGTTTTGGCTGCATTGATTAATCGTGAAAAAACTGGAGAAGGTCAAAGGGTAGATACATCTTTATTTGAAGCGGGTATCGTTCATACATATTGGCAATCTGCGATTGCAGTTGCAACAGGTAAATCACCAGGCCCACTAGGTTCGGCACATCCTCTTACAGCGCCTTATCAAGCTTTTAAAACTAAAGATAATTGGATTACAGTTGGAGCATCTAATCAAAAAACTTGGTTAAGGTTAATCAAAGCTTTAAACAAAGAAGAGTTACAAGAAGACGAAAGGTTTAACAGTAACGATAATAGAATGAGTAATCTAAATTCTTTAGTCGAAGTTCTACAAAAAGAAATTTTAAAAAAAACTTCTAAAGAATGGATAGATATTTTTGACAAAGAAGGTTTGCCATGCGGCCCAATTAATTCAATAACTGAAATGCATAATGATCCTCACACAATAGATAGAAAGATGATAATTGAAGTAGAAAACAAAAATGCTGGAAAATCAAAAGCTATTGGTATGCCAATTAAATTTTCGAAAACAAAGGTTGAAAATAGCACAGGAGCCCCAGTTTTTGGCGAACACACAGACGAGGTTTTGCAAAATTTTGGTTATTCAAACACAGAAATTAAAGATTACAAAACACGAGGAATTGTAGCTTAGTGTTTAAGCTTAATAATAAATTTAATAAAACTAGCTATTTTATTAAGGAATTAAAGCTTTGCTATGTAAGGCTTCACGATAATTCTAAATTTCCATGGATAATGTTAATTCCTAAAAGAGCAAAGGTATCTCAAATTTTAGATTTAAATAAAAAAGATCAAACCCAACTTTTAAATGAAATCCAACATTGTAGTAAAAAAATGAAACAACATTTCAAGTGCAACAATTTAAACGTAGAAAAAGTTGGAAATATCATACCTCAATTACATATTCATATAATTCCACGGCATAAAAAGGACCCAACATGGCCATTACCAGTTTGGGTAACTAAACCAAAGCCATATCCAAAAAAAGAACTTGAAAAAATATTATCTAAATTAAAAAAAATTATTTAATTAAATTTTTTGATCGTATTCACCAATCTTGCCAGTTTCTTGCAAATATTTATCAATAAAATTAAAAATTGCTTTTTTTCTTTTATCTGAGGTTGGACTTTCAGTCACTACAACTAAAGAAGGTTTGTTTGATGAAGCTCTTATTAAACCCCAGGATCCATCGCTTAAAGAAAATCTTACGCCATTTACTGTTAATACATCTTTTATCTCTTCACCATCGACTAATACTTTGTCATTTTTAAACTTTATAAATTTTTTAACTAGCTCATCAACAACTTGATATTTTTCTTCATCTTTACAAAAAGGAGCCATTGTTGGTGTTTGAAAAGTTTTTGGAAGTTCATCAATAATTTCATTCATTTTTTTGTCTTGATTATTTAATAGGTGGCAGACTTGTATTGCAGAATTAATTCCATCATCATAACCTAGACCCAGTGGTTGATTAAAGAAAAAGTGACCGCTTTTTTCAAAACCTGCGAGTGCTTTTTCTTTATTAACTTTCCTTTTTATATGTGAATGACCAGTTTTCCATAAAATGGTTTCACAATTATTTTTATTCAAAATTTTATCGTGAGAGAACAGTCCAGTTGATTTAACATCTATTACAAATTTTGAATTAGGATATTGCGGAGCCAAGTTCCTTGCGATTAGTAATCCAATTTTATCAGAAAATATCTCTTCACCATTATTATCAATAACACCAACACGATCTCCATCTCCATCAAAACCAAATCCAACATCAGCATTATTCTCTTTTACTGTTTTTGAAATAGCATGAAGCATTTCAAGGTCTTCTGGATTAGGGTTATATTTTGGAAATGTAAAATCTAGGTTGCAGTCCATCTCAATCACTTCGCACCCAATACCCCTTAAGATATCTGGAGCAAATATTCCGGCAGTTCCATTACCACATGCAACAACAGCTTTGATTTTTTTTTGTATTTTGTTTTTTGAAATTAAATTTTTTTTATAAACATCAATAAAATTTTCTATTTTTTTTACACTTCCTTTACCTGACATAAATTTTTTATTTAATACAATTTCTTTTAGTTCTTGCATTTCTTCGGGAGCATGGGTTAAGCCTTTTGCAATTCCCATTTTAACTCCTGTCCATCCATTTTCATTATGACTGGCTGTAACCATTGCTACACCGTCAGCTTCTAATTCAAATTGCGCGAAGTAGGCCATTGGAGACAAAGATAGTCCTAAATCTTCAACATGACATCCAGTTGAAATTAAACCTTCAGTTAAGGAATTTTTAATTTCTTCGCTGTAAGACCTGTAATCATATCCAACCACAACTCTTGGGTTTTGTTTTTTTGTTTCTGAAATAATTTGTGAACCCAATCCGCAGCCTAAATTTCTAATTCCAGCTAGATTGATGTCGTCAGGATAAAGCCATCTAGCATCATATTCTCTGAACCCATTGTGATTAATGTGGATAGTAGAATCAGACATAAGAAACCATTAATGAATTAGCAGTTCTTTTGAAAGCCAATAATTAACAGGCCTCAATTTTATTATTGATTTATCTATAAGTTCATATTATGTTCTCTTGCTTGGAACATACAATTAGTATACTCAAGCTTTATAGACACAACATATAGTTGTTTTTACATAAAAACGTAACAAAAAGGCTAAAAAATGCAAGATAACATCGCTCTGGCTATCAAGAATGCTTTGGAAGAAAACAAGGACAAAATTGTAGAAGAATCTAGCAAAATCAATGATGATTTGAAGAGGCCAGACCTATTTAGCCTTTCAAACGACACTGAATTATTTCAAAACGAAGAAGGAATCACTATTAAGATCGATAGATCACGTGACGCTAATCTAACTGATTTTGGTATGGCAACTCTAACAGATAGATATTTAAGTGAAAACGAGTCTTATCAAGATTTATTTGCAAGGGTAGCCGCAACTTATGCTGATGATAATCTTCATGCACAAAGACTTTATAATTATATTTCTAAATTATGGTTCATGCCAGCAACACCTGTGCTTTCAAACGCAGGCACATCAAGAGGTTTGCCTATTTCGTGTTTTTTAAATGAAGCGGCAGATTCATTAGACGGAATTGTAAATCTGTGGAGCGAGAATGTTTGGCTTGCTGCAAAAGGTGGTGGAATTGGAAGCTACTGGGGTAACCTTAGAGCTATTGGAGAAAAAGTTGGAAGAGTTGGAAAAACTTCAGGAATTATTCCGTTTATTAAAGTAATGGACTCTTTAACACTTGCAATTAGTCAGGGTTCTTTAAGAAGAGGTTCAGCAGCATGCTATCTTCCGATTGATCATCCTGAGATAGAAGAGTTTATTGAAATGAGAAGACCAACTGGTGGAGATCCGAATAGAAGAGCTTTAAATTTACATCACGGTGTACTGGTGACAGATGCGTTTATGAGAGCTGTTGAAACTGATGCTGACTGGCCTTTAAAGAGTCCATATGACGGTACAGTTCAATCAACAATTAAAGCAAGAAATTTATGGATTAGATTATTAACTGCAAGAGTTGAGACAGGTGAGCCGTACATCGTTTACATTGATACTGTTAATAGAATGATACCTCAGCATCATAAACTTGCTGGTCTTACTGTTAAGACATCAAATTTATGCAGTGAGATAACTCTGCCAACTGGAATTGATAAGTACGGAAAAGATAGAACAGCGGTATGTTGTTTATCATCTTTAAATTTGGAAAATTATGACGAATGGAAAGATGAGCCTGGGTTTATTGAAGATATAATGAGAATGTTAGATAACGTTTTATCTGATTTCATTAATCGTGCACCTGAATCATTCAAAGACGCAAAATATTCCGCAATGAGAGAAAGAAGTGTTGGACTTGGAGTTATGGGATTTCATTCTTACATGCAAAGACACATGATACCACTTGAGTCTGTTATGGCTAAAGTTTGGAATAAAAAAATGTTTCAGTTCATAGACAAAGAAGTCAACGCTGCTTCAAAAAAATTAGCTGAAGAAAGAGGACCTTGTCCTGATGCAGCTGAGTATGGAATTAATGAAAGATTTTCTAATAAAACTGCAATTGCGCCGACAGCATCCATTTCAATTATTTGTGGAGGAGCATCGCCAGGAATTGAGCCAGTAGCAGCAAACAGTTATACGCACAAAACTCTATCCGGTTCATTTAATGTTAGAAACAAATACTTGAAAAAAATCTTACAAAAGTACAATCAAGATACAAATGAAGTTTGGTCTTCAATTACAACAAACCAAGGTTCAGTTGAACATCTAGATTTTTTATCTCAAGATGAAAAAGACGTATTTAAAACTGCTTTTGAAATTGACCAAAGATGGTTAATTGATCATTCAGCAGATAGAACACCTTATATATCTCAGGCCCAATCACTTAATGTGTTTATACCTGCTGATATTCATAAAAAGGACCTTCACCAGATTCATTATCAAGCTTGGAAAAAAGGATTAAAAAGCCTTTATTATTGTAGATCTAAATCGATCCAAAGAGCTGAAGTTGTGAATACAAGTTTTGCAAAAACTAAAAAGCAAAAAAAACAAGAAAACCAACAAACAAATGATTACGAGGAGTGTTTATCATGTCAGTAGCACCTAAATTAGAAGAAAAATCAGGTTATTACGATGGGTATTGTGATAACGAAGGATTATTAAAAGAAAAAGCAGTTTATAAACCATTTAGATATCCATGGTGTTATGACGCTTGGTTAACCCAACAAAGAATACACTGGTTACCGGAAGAAATTCCATTAGCTGAGGATGTTAGAGATTGGCAAAAGAATCTAACAGCTCATGAAAAAAATCTTTTAACTCAAATATTCAGATTTTTTACCCAAGCTGATGTTGAAGTAAACAACTGTTACCTAAGACATTACACAACAGTATTTAAACCTACAGAAGTTTTAATGATGATGACTGCATTTGCTTCAATGGAAACAATTCACGTTGCAGCTTACTCTCACTTACTTGATACAATCGGAATGCCAGAGTCTGAGTACTCAGCTTTCTTAAAGTATAAAGAAATGAAAGATAAGTACGATTACATGCAGAACTTTAATGTAAATAATAAAAGAGAGATTGCAAAAACAGTTGCGGTATTCTCGGCTTTCACTGAAGGTCTTCAGTTATTTGCAAGTTTTGCAATTTTATTAAATTTCCCAAGATTTAATAAAATGAAGGGAATGGGGCAGGTAGTAACTTGGTCAGTAAGAGACGAGACTTTGCATTGTAATTCAATGATCAAAATTTTTAATACTTTCTGTGCTGAGAACCCAGGTCTTTTAGATGAGTCTTTGAAAAAAGAAATCACAGACGCTTGTAGAACAATCGTTGAGCATGAAGATGCTTTTATTGATCTTGCATTTGAAATGGGTCCAATTGAAGGATTAACAGCTCAACAAATTAAAGACTACATCCGTTGGATTGCAAACAGAAGATTAGTTCAGTTAAAATTGGATGAAATTTATGATGTTAAAGAAAATCCACTAGAATGGATCGATACCATGTTGAATGGTGTTGAGCACATGAACTTCTTTGAAGGTAGAGCAACAGAATATTCAAAAGCTTCTACAAAAGGTTCGTGGGTTGAAGCATTTGACTTTACAAGATAATTAATATTTAATTTTAAAAAGGGCAGTATAATTCTACTGCCCTTTTTTTATGAATAGTAAAATCTTTTCATTATCATGTGCTTTGATAACTTCATTTATTTGGGGTACAGCATTTGTTGCACAAGATATGGGCATGGATCATATTGGTCCACTTACGTTTACTTCAGCTAGATTATTTTTAGGTTTTTTAACTTTATTACCATTTTTAATAATAATTGATTTTAAAAAAATAAAACAAGGCAAGCATGATTTTAAAAAAGTATTTATTTATCTTTTGTTTATTGGTTTTTTAATAGCTTATGGCAATGCCCTTCAACAATATGCTTTGCTTTATACTGATGTGGCAAATACTGCTGTATTTACTGTTTTGTATGTAGTTTTTGTTCCATTTGTTTCTTATTTTTTTTTCTCAAAGAATATTCATTGGTCCGTGTGGCCTTCAATTTTTACATGTTTATTAGGAGGTCTATTCTTAACTGAGCTTGATAATGTTGTGGTAAGATTAGGAGATAGTATTGCATTATTTAATGCTCTTTTTTGGTCTTTTCACATAGTTTTTATTTCAAAACTTTTAAGAATTTTTAATTATCCAATAACAATCGCATCTCTTCAATGCTTGATTGGTTCAATTTTTACTTTTGTACCCGCACTTATTTTTGAAGAGGTAATTTTTGCAAATATTTTATTAGAATATAAAGAAATTTTATACGTTGGTATTTTATCTAGCGGCTTTGCTTTTATGCTTCAAATATTTAGCCAGCAAAATTTAAGCCCAGCACCAGTTGCTATTATTTTTTCTTTGGAAGGAGCTATAGCAGCATTAGCAGGCTGGATTATTTTAGATCAATTTCTAAATGAGATTAAAATCTTTGGAATATTTCTTATTATTTTTGCAGTAATATTTTCTCAAATCGCCCCGTTATATAAAAAGAATAGTATCAAAAATTAGCCATTGGCATTGTTGATATGAGTTTAAATATTTTATTTAAGTTAAGATCTTCTTCCTCAAGTTTTATTAGGCCATCTAATCCTATTAATGTAATAGGTGATTTAAACTCATTTTGAATAAAAATGCTTTCAATTTTATATGAAGAAAGTTTAGCTTTATTATTTTTAATTTCATCTTTTATTTCTTTAATTTTAGAGTGATTTTTATTTATGAGTATTAACCTTTTTTTCCAAAGGTATTTTTCTAAATCTAAAGTGTTATTTTTCAATTTTTCTGTGTGGAGCACCAGTGTATTTTGAAAGAGGTCTAATTAATTTGTTATTTTCAAATTGCTCCATAATATGTGCTGACCAACCTGTAATTCTTGAAACAATAAAAATTGGTGTAAAGAAATCAATATCAAAACCCATTAAATAATAAGTTGGACCTGCTGGAAAATCTAAATTTGGCTTAATATTTTTCTCTCTAAGCATCGTTTCCTCAAGTATCTTTGAAATCTCAGGCAATTCTTTGTTTTGATAATACTCCGCAGTTTTATGATAATATTCAGTCATAGTTGGAACTCTAGAATCTCCGTTTCTGTAAACTCTATGACCAAATCCCATAATTAATTCTTTATTCTTAATTCTGTTTAATATGAATTTTTCAGCTTTATCAGGAGATCCAACCTCATTTAACATGTGCGCAACAGCTTCATTTGCGCCTCCATGTAATGGTCCTTTTAAACTTGCTATTCCACCAACCACTGCACCGTGAAGATCAGATAAGCTACTTGTGATTACTCTTGATGTGAAAGTTGAGGCATTGAAACTATGCTCTGCGTACAAAGTCATTGAAACATCAAAAGCTTTAACAACTTCTGGACTTGGCACTTTACCAAAACACATATTAAAAAAATTTTCACAAAATCCTAATTTTGGATCAGGATCAATTATATCTTGTCCTTTTCTAACTCTGAAATTTGCAGCAACAGCTGTAGATATTTTAGCCAAAAGTCTCATTGATTTTCTCATGTTTGCTTCTTTAGAGTTATCTGCAGTATCAGGATCCTCTAACCCCATATGACTAACTGATGTTCTCGTCGTATCCATTGGATGAGCATTTTTTGGATAGTTTTTGATAATAGATTTTAAATTTTCAGATATAGGTCGATTTGCTCTTTCCTCTTTTTCAAAATCTTCTAATTGTTTTGAATTTGGAAGATCATCATGAAGTAACAAGTAGGCCACTTCTTCAAATTTACATTTTGCACATAAGTCCTGAACTGTATAACCTCTGTAAGTTAATGAATTAATTTCAGGCATTACCTCAGAAACTTTTGTTTCATCTGATATAACGCCAATTAAGCCTTTTTTAATTTCATCGCTCATTATTCATGTCCTTTTTGTGAAAAATTAAATACTGACTGATCAAACTCTCCATATTTTTCATAATCAACTACTTCATAGAGTCTTTTTCTAGTTTGCATCTTATCAATAACATTATTTTGGTGTCCTTCTTCAAAAATTTGTCTAAGTCCATCTTCTACGTTTTTCATTGCTAATCTTTGTGTAGTTACCGGGTATATAACTAAATTATAACCAAGGTTTTCTAATTCTTCTTTTGTTAAAAGTTTAGATTTTCCAAACTCTGTCATGTTAGCTAAAAGATAACATTTTAACTCTTTTCTCATTTTTGCAAATTCACTCTCATCTTTCATGGCTTCTGGAAAAATCATATCAGCACCAGCATCAACATAAGCTTTGCAACGATCTATTGTTTTATCTAAGCCTTCAACTGCATTTGCATCAGTTCTAGCAATAATTAAAAAATTTTTATCAACTCTAGCATCAACTGCTGCTTTTATTTTTTTAACCATATCTTGGGTTGAAACGAGTTCTTTATTATCTAAATGACCGCATCTTTTGGGGTTAGTTTGATCTTCAAGATGACATCCAGAAACGCCTAATGTTTCTATAGTTTGGATAGTTCTTGAGACATTCATTGCTTCACCAAATCCTGTATCAATATCAATAATCGTTGGAAGGTTTGTTACTCTTGCTATTTGATGTGAGCGATTTGCTACATCATTTAATGTTGTAAGTCCGATGTCTGGAAAACCCAAATCATTAGCCATAACACCACCAGATACATAAACTCCATCATATCCGATTTGTTCAATCAATTTTGCGACTAAAGGATTATAAGCACCAGGAAAACGTAAGAGTTTTCCGCTTTTTAATTTTTTTGCAAATTCAGCTTTTTTTTCAGTAGGATTTTTTTCTACAAAATGCATTTTGGGTTTATACTACAATAATTTTAATAGTAATTATTTAATAGTAAGGTAATTTGACGCTATCCGCTTAACCGCCTCAAAATCTTCAATTAAATGATCATGATGAATATCTTCTAGTTTTTGTTCAGTATACCCATCATTAATTAGAATAAAATGTACCTTTGCTGCTTTGGCAGTATTTGCATCTGTTTCAGAGTCTCCTAGCATAATAGAATTTTTTTTATCAATATCCAAAATATCTAAAATATCAGTAAGGTGTCTTGGATCTGGTTTTCTATAATTAAATGTATCTGCACCTGCAACATAATCAAAATAGTTATAAAGATTAATTTCTTTTAAAAGTTTAATTGCAAGATCTTCTCTTTTATTTGTACAGACTGCACAAATAATATCTTTTTCTTTACACCAATCCAATAGAGAGATTACATTTTTTCTAATTGTAGAATGTCCGGAAATATTTTTTCTATAAAAAGATATAAAATCATCTGTCATTTGCTTGTGAGTTTCAGGATCAATTGGATTTTTTTTAATCAAGTTTCCTTGAGCATCGATTGATCTAATTAACATTGCTGCAGCTCCACGACCTGCTAAATGCCTGATACTTTCTAGTGGTTTTTCTTCATAACCATATTTTTTCATGACATAATTATGAGCCGTCATAAGATCTGGAGCGGTGTCTACTAAAGTACCATCAAGGTCAAAAACTAAACAATTTTTCATCAATTAATTAAGTAACAATTTGTGAATTAATACTGACTCATATTAGTATATTACACAATCACTTATGGCAAATAACCTAAATATCCTTATTCTTGCTGCGGGCAAGGGAACTAGAATGAATTCTAAATTGCCAAAAGTTCTTCACAAGCTCAATGAAAAAATAATGTTAGAGCATGTTTTGGACCAGTCTAAATTATTAAAGCCAAAAAAAGTTTTTATTTTAATAAATAAACAAATGACATTTGTTAAAAAATTATTTCCAAAAGAAAATTTTTTAATTCAACATCCTCAGCAAGGGACTGGTCACGCAGTTCAGGTTTTTTTAAATAAGGTTAAAATTAAAAAAAGTGAAAAATTGTTAGTTTTGTATGGTGATAACCCACTCGTTGAAAGCAAAGACATTCAACTAATGTATGACGAGATTAAAAAAAGTAATTTAGTTTTATTGGGTTTTAAAAAAAAAGATAACAAGTCATATGGAATTATTATTCATAATAAGAATGGAGTTAGTGAGATTGTTGAATTTAAAGAAGCCAATACAAGGCAAAAGAAATTAACAACATGCAATTCTGGAATAATGGCTTTTGATTACCAATCATTAAATCTTGTAAAAAAAATAGATAATAAAAATAGGAAAAAAGAATACTATTTAACTGATATAGTTAAGCTTTCGAGGCAATATCGCCTTAAAATTAACTTAGTTTTAGCCCAGAACGAGAAAAATGCTGTTGGCGTAAATGACCAAATCGAATTACTAGAAGCAGAAAAAATTATGCAAGATAGATTGAGAAAAAAATTTATTAAACAAGGTGTTAAGTTTGTTGATCCTAGTACTGTTTATTTGTCATCAGATACTAAAATTGGAAAGAATGTAAAAATAGAGCCATTTGTGGTGATAGGAAAAAAAGTAACCATAGGCAATAATGTAATTATAAAATCGTTTAGTCATTTAGAAGATGCAAAGATTAAAAATAAAGTTGAGGTTGGTCCTTATGCTAGATTAAGACCTGGCTCAATTTTAGAGGATAATTCAAAAGTTGGAAATTTTGTTGAAATAAAAAAATCTAAAATAGGCAAAGGATCAAAAGTAAATCATCTTTCATATATTGGAGATGCTTCGGTTGGAAAGCAAGTTAATATTGGAGCAGGAACAATTACTTGTAATTATGATGGTAAAAATAAGTTTAAAACTACTATTAAGGACTCAGCATTTATCGGCTCAAATACGTCATTAATAGCTCCAGTTACAATTGGTAAAAATTCTTTAGTTGGCGCAGGATCTTCAATTAGTAAAAATGTAAAAGATAATAGTTTGGCATTAACAAGAGCTGAACAAAGAAATTTAAGAAAAAAGAAATAAAAAAATAAAATGTGTGGAATTGTAGGAATAAATAGCAGCAAGCCTGTAACTGGAATTATATTAAATTCTCTTAAAAAATTAGAGTATAGAGGATATGATTCAGCTGGAGTAGCAACGCTTAAAGATGGTTTCATTAACGAAACAAAGTGCGAAGGGAGAGTAGAGAGCTTAGAAAATATAATTTTTAAGAATAAAAATGACGGACCTATTGGTATTGGTCATGTTAGATGGGCAACGCACGGACAGCCAAGCCAAATTAATGCCCATCCTCATTCATCAGAAAAAGTATCTGTAGTTCACAATGGTATTATTGAAAATTCAACTTTATTAAAAAAACATTTAATTAGAGCTGGTCATGAATTTAAATCTCAAACTGATACTGAAGTTATTACTCACTTAATTACAGAATATCTAAAAAAAAATGATTTAAAAACTTCAATATTAAAAATGCTAAAGAGATTACATGGAAGTTTTGCTCTTGGAATTATATTCAAAGATTTTCCAGATGTTATTGTTGGAGCAAGAAGAGGTTCTCCATTAGCAGTTGGCTATGGACCAAATGAAAATTATTTAGGTTCAGATTCCTACGCTTTAAAAACGATGACAAACAAAGTCAGCTATCTCAATGATGGTGAATTTTGTTTTATTCATAAAAATCAAGTTGAGTTTTTTAATTCTGAAGGTGAAAAAGTTAATAAAGAGGTATTGGAAGTTTCAAACGATGAACAAAGTTATGACAAAGGGAACTTCAAACATTTTATGGCAAAAGAAATTCATGAACAGCCAGATACAATAAAATCTTGTTTAAAAGAGTATATCGATAAAATTAATAAGGAGATCAATATCATTAATTTCCCGTGGGATAGTAAAAAAATAGAGAGTATTAAGCTAATCGGATGTGGTACGGCTTATCATTCTTGTTTAATGGCTAAATATTGGATTGAACAATTAACTGATATTGAGGTTGAAACTGATATTGCCTCTGAGTTTAGATATAGAAAAAATAAATTTAAGAGTTCACAATTATACATTTTTGTATCTCAGTCAGGTGAAACCGCAGATACTTATGCAGCTTTAGATTTATGTGTAAAAAATAAGATGAAAACTTGCTCTGTTGTAAATGTTGTTGAAAGTTCAATTGCAAGAGCCTCAGACTATGTTTTGCCAATTCATTGTGGACCAGAAGTTGGTGTCGCATCTACAAAGGCATTTCTAGGACAATTACTAGTATTATATTTATTAACACTAAAATTATCTTTTTCAAGAAATGAAATTTCTAAAAACAATTATAGTAAAAAAATCGATAATCTTTTGAAGCTTCCGCAATTAATTGAAGGTACTTTAAAATGCGAGAGTGAAATTCAAGAAGCTTCTAAAGATTTTTCCAAAGCAAAAGGCTCGATGTTTTTAGGACGAGGATATTCTTTCCCGATAGCACTTGAAGGAGCATTAAAGCTTAAAGAGCTTGCTTATGTTCATGCTGAAGGTTATCCAGCGGGTGAAATGAAGCATGGTCCTTTAGCCTTAATTGAAAATGGAATGCCAGTTGTTGTGATTGCGCCACGTGATGAGTTCTATAAAAAAACGGTATCTAATATGCAGGAAGTAATATCTAGAGGTGGTAAAGTTCTATTGATATCGAATAAAAGTACAGATGAAATAAGTTCAGAAAATTTATGGAAAAAAATTCAAGTTGAAACAATTTCAGAGGATCTTTTTCCATTTCTTGTAACAATCCCGTTGCAATTACTTGCTTACTATGCTGCAAATTCTTTAGGATACGATATTGATAAACCTAGAAATTTAGCAAAGTCAGTTACCGTAGAATAATTTATCTTGTTAATTACATCTTAGAGTTTATATACTCATGGTTGTATGAGTAGTTGGAAATTAAATAGCTGGAGATCTAAACCAATCAAGCATCAACCTATTTATGCTGATCAGGGAAAGATAGATAATGTTTTAAAAGAGTTATCTACTTTTCCTCCGTTAGTTTTTGCTGGAGAGTCTAGATCATTAAAGAAAAAACTTGGTGAAGTTTCTCAAGGAAAAGCATTTTTGCTTCAAGGTGGAGATTGTGCAGAGAGTTTTTTAGAATTTCATCCAAATAACATCAGGGATTTTTTTAAAGTGGTATTACAAATGTCACTTATATTAACAGTATCTTCAAAACTACCTGTTATCAAAGTTGGTAGAGTAGCTGGACAATTTTCAAAACCCAGAAGTTCACCAGTTGAAGTTAAAGATGGAAAGGAATTACCAAGTTATTTAGGTGATAACATAAATTCAATGGAGTTTACCAAAGAAGGTAGAGACCCGCAGCCAGAAAGATTGCTAAAGGCTTATTCGCAATCAGCTGCAACATTAAATTTACTACGTGCTTTTTCTCAAGGAGGTTTTGCTGATCTGAATAAGGTACATTTATGGAATATGTCATTTGTTAATGAGACAGCTCAGAAGAAATATAAAGAAATTGCTGAAAAAGTTAGCGATGCTCTTGCTTTCATGGAAGCTTGCGGAATAAATTCAGAGAACAATAGAAGACTTAGGACTGTTAACTTTTACACAAGTCACGAGGCATTATTGTTACCTGTAGAAGAAGCAATGACAAGAGTAGACTCCACAACTGGCGAATATCATAATACGTCAGCACACTTTCTATGGATTGGAGATAGAACTAGACAATTAGATGGTGCACATGTTGAATACTGCAAAGGTATAAAAAATCCTTTAGGTATAAAATGTGGACCTACATCTAATCCAAAAGAAATTGTAAAATTAACTGAGGTTTTGAATCCTGATAATGAACCGGGTAGAATAACCTTGATTGCAAGATTTGGTCACGATCAAGTTACAAAATTTTTACCAAATTTAATCAAAGAAGTTAAAAAAGCTGGACGAAATGTAATTTGGTCGTGTGATCCTATGCACGGGAATACAATCAAATCTTCAACAGGTTTTAAAACTAGACCTTTTGATAGTGTGTTAAGCGAAGTAAAGAATTTCTTCAAAGTACACCAAGACCAGGGTACTTTTGCAGGAGGCTTGCATATTGAGATGACAGGTCAAGATGTAACTGAATGTACAGGTGGGGCTCAAAATATTACTGATAAGGATTTATCGAATAGATACCATACTCATTGCGACCCTAGATTGAATGCTAACCAAGCATTAGAGCTTGCTTTTTTGATTTCAGAAGAAATTAAGAAAAATGCCAATTTTTCTAAAAATGGCATACAAGAAGCGTCATAACTGCAATTGTAGTTTTTTATATCCTTGATAACCTGAGATTATGGACGTTGAAAAAAGAATAAGCATAATTAAATCTTGGATTGTTGACTATGTTAATAGTATGCCAAAAAAAGCATCAACCTTAGTTGTTGGTGTGTCTGGTGGAATAGACTCTGCAGTAGTAAGCACTATTTCTTCAATGACTGGTATTAAAACAATTGTCTTGTCCATGCCAATTAGACAAATCAAATCACAAGATGATTTAAGTAAATTACATTGTAACTGGTTGGAAGGTAAATTCAAAAATACAAGTTATCTAAATATTAATCTTGATGACGTTTTTACAAATTTTGAAAATGCCCTTGGATCAAATGATAATGAACATGCCTTTGCAAATTCTAGGGCAAGACTAAGAATGACAACTTTGTATCAAGTTGCAGGCTCAAATAATGGAATTGTAGTTGGAACCGGTAATAAAGTAGAGGATTTTGGCGTAGGTTTTTACACGAAATATGGAGATGGAGGAGTTGATATTTCTCCAATAGCTGATTGTACTAAAACACAGGTTTGGGATATGGGCAAATTCTTAAAAATTGACCAAAAGATTATCGATGCTCCTCCTACAGATGGTTTGTGGACTGATGGTAGAAATGACGAGGATCAATTAGGTATGTCTTACCAAGATTTAGAAGAGGCTATGATTAATCCAGATTCTAAAAATTTTGAAAAATATAAAAAAATTAGAGAAAATAACCTTCATAAAATGAAGGAAATACCTGTTTGTAAATTTAATTAAGGTGTTTATTAATTATTTTAATGGCACTTAAAATTTCAAATACTTTAACTCGATCTAAAGAAAAATTTATACCAATAGATGAAAAAAATATCAGAATGTATGTTTGCGGTCCAACCGTATATGATTATCCTCATGTTGGAAATGCAAGACCATTAATAGTTTTTGATTTATTATTTAGATTGTTATCTAAAATTTATCCAAATTCTAAAGTTACATATGTAAGAAATATAACAGATATTGATGATAAAATTATTGAAGCATCAAACAAATCTAAAATTTCAATTCAAGACCTTACAAGCAAAGTAACTAAAGATTTTCATGACGACTGTAATTACCTAGGATGCCTTAATCCAACAATAGAACCTAAAGCTACAGAGCATTTAAATGAAATGATTAATTTAATTAAAAAATTAATTCAAAATGATTTCGCCTATGAGTCTAATGGGCATGTATATTTTCAAGTTACAAAATTTAAAAAATATGGAAATTTATCCAATAAAAAAATTGAAGAATTAATTTCTGGTTCTAGAGTTGAGGTTTCTGATAACAAAAAAGAACCAGGAGACTTTGTTCTTTGGAAACCTAGCAAAGAAAATGAACCTAGTTGGGACTCTCCATTTGGAAAAGGACGCCCAGGTTGGCATCTAGAATGTTCCGCAATGTCTGAAAAATATCTTGGTAATCATTTTGATATTCATGGTGGCGGTTTAGATCTAATTTTTCCCCATCATGAAAATGAAATTGCCCAATCTGTTTGTGCTAACAAAAATGAAAAATTTTCTAATTACTGGTTACACAATGGTTACGTTACTGTTGAAAAACAAAAAATGTCAAAATCACTTGGTAATTTCATTACCATTAATGAATTAAAAAAAAATTATAATGGACAGGTTGTAAGACTTGCTATGCTAAGCACACATTATACTCAACCATTTGATTGGAATGAAAATATTTTAGATGTATCTCAAAAAAGCTTAGATAAATGGTATGAATTTTATTCTGATGAAAAAGAAGAAATAAGCGAAGAAAATTTAAAATTTTTGTTAGATGATTTAAACACACCTTTAATGATTTCAAATATCCATGAGTTACATAAAAAAGCAAAAACTGGAGATAGTTTTTCAGCTAAACAATTGTCATCCTCATGCAAGATTTTAGGTTTATTTAATCAAAGCCACGATGAATGGAAAAATTTTAAAAAAATAGGAAAAATTACTGCAGAAGAAATAGAAAAATTAATATCAGAAAGAGATAAAGCTAGATCTAAAAAGGATTTTAAAACATCAGATGAAATTAGAGATTTGTTAGTAAGCAAAGGTGTTCTAATTAAAGACAAAGATGGTATTACGACCTGGGAATATAAATGAGCAAAGAAAAAATTTATTTATTTGATACTACTTTGAGAGATGGCGCTCAAACTAAAGGCGTTGATTTTGGTATGGATGATAAAGTTAAAATTGCTAACGCATTGTCTGAAATTGGTATAGATTATGTTGAAGGTGGGTGGCCTGGTGCAAATCCTACAGATACTAGTTTTTTTAACGAACCACCAAAATTAAAAAGTAACCTTGTTGCTTTTGGAATGACCAAAAGGTCTGGTAGAAGTTGTGAAAACGATCCTGGTATATCGTCAATTGTAAACGCAAATGTTAATCATGTATGTATTGTTGGAAAGAGTTGGGATTATCATGTTGATGTTGCTCTTGGTATTTCTAAAGAAGAAAATTTAGAAAATATTAAAGATACAACTAAATATTTTATTAAAAATAATAAAGAATTCATGTTTGATGCTGAACATTTTTTTGATGGTTATAAAAATAATAAAGATTATGCTCTATCTTGTTTAAAAGCTGCCTATGATAATGGAGCTAGATGGATTGTTCTTTGCGATACAAATGGTGGAACTCTACCTAACGAAGTCGCCGAAATCGTATCCGATGTATCAAAAATAATTCCAAATGATCATATTGGTATACATGCCCACAATGATACTGGTAACGCAGTTGCAAATTCATTATCTGCAGCATTGGCAGGAGCAAGACAAATACAAGGAACATTAAATGGATTAGGTGAGAGATGTGGCAATGCTAATTTAGTTTCAATAATACCTACTTTAATTTTAAAAAATTCTTTTAATAAAAATTTTGAAACAAACATTGATACTAAAAAACTAAAAAAACTTACAAATTGCTCTAGGCTTTTAGATGAAGTTTTAAACAAAACTTCAAACAAACATGCTCCATATGTTGGTGCATCAGCTTTTGCCCATAAAGGAGGATTACATGTTTCTGCTGTTCAGAAAGATCCTAAAACATATGAGCACATTGAGCCAGAGCAAGTAGGTAACGAAAGATCAATTGTAATTTCTGATCAAGCAGGTCGATCAAATATTTTATCAAGATTAGAAAAGCTTGATATCCAAATAAATAAAGATGACCCTAAAATTCAAACTATTTTAGATGAGGTTAAAGATAGAGAGTTTACAGGATATTCTTATGATGGAGCAGATGCTTCTTTTGAACTTTTAACAAGAAGGTTATTAGGAGAAGTTCCAAATTACATACAAATTAAAAATTATGAAGTTAAAATTGTAAAAGATACCGATAAAAAAAACATAAACTCTATTGCCAAAGCTTATTTAATTGTTGATGGAAAAGAAATTCTTTGTGAGGGAGAGGGTAACGGTCCTGTAAATGCTTTAGACCAAGCGATAAGATCTAATCTTGATAAAATTGGAAAGTATTCTGATTATTTAAAAGATTTAAGATTGATTGATTATAAAGTTAGAATCTTAAACACAGGCACAAATGCAACAACTCGAGTATCAATTGAAAGTTCTGATGACAAAGGCAAAAGTTGGTTTACCATCGGTGTATCACCAAACATAATAGAGGCTTCATTCAAGGCTTTGTTAGATAGCATAGATTATAAGCTTTTTAAGGAAAATGCTCCCTCAAGTAGCAATTGACAATAGGTTTTTGATATCTATAACTCCAGTTTTTATAAATGACAAAAAGAATAAAATCTAAGCATAAAGTTGATAGAAGGTTAGGGGCTAACATTTGGGGCAGACCAAAAAGTCCATTTAATTCTAGAGCTTACGGCCCAGGTCAACACGGACAAAGATCTTCAGCTAAACCATCAGATTACAAAGTTCAGTTACAAGCAAAACAAAAATTAAAAAATTATTATGGAAATTTAAACGAAAGACAGTTTAGAAATTTATACAGAGAAGCAGATCGTAGAAGAGGAAATACCGGAGAGAATCTAGTAGGTCTTTTAGAGAGTAGATTGGATGCAGTGATTTATAGAGCAAAATTTGCAACAACTGTTTTTCAAGCTAGACAGTTAATTAATCACGGACACGTAAAAGTTAACGGTAAAAGAGTAAATATTTCAAGTTTCAAGTTAAACGACAAAGATGAAGTAGAGATTAAAGAATCTTCAAAACAACTTACTTATGTATTAGCATCAACACAATTAAAAGAACGTGACGTTCCTGAATATATTGTTGCTGATCATAAGAAAATGACAGCTAAATTAGCAAGAGTCCCAAAATTTGATGAAATTCCATACCCAGCGATAATGGAACCAAATTTGGTAGTTGAATATTATTCTAGATAATTACTTTTTAAAATTAATGCCCTTGTCTTCAAAAAGTTTTTGAAGTTCTTTTTTTTCAAACATTTCTCTAACAATATCGCAGCCTCCAACAAATTCTTCATTCACATAAAGTTGAGGAATGGTAGGCCAATTACTATATTCTTTAATTCCATTTCTAATTTCTTCGTCATCTAAAACATTAATACCGATAAATTGCACTTCTAAGTGTTTTAAAACATTTGCAACAGCCATTGAAAAACCACACTGAGGCATATCAGGGGTACCTTTCATAAATAATACGACTTTATTATTTTTAATTATTTCATCTAATTGTTTATTAATTTCTGACATTATTTTTCCTCTGTTGTTAAGGCTAGCGCATGAAGCTCAGCACCCATTTTACCTTTTAAAGCTTTATAAACCATTTGGTGTTGTTGTACACGGTTTTTACCTTTAAATTGTGATGATTTAATTTTTGCAGAAAAATGATTATTATCACCTGCGAGATCTTGAATTTCAATATCTGCATCAGGAAAACCTTCTTTTAATAATTTTTCAATTTCCTCTTGTTTTATTGCCATGAGATTAATTATTATATTTATAAAACCATTCTTTATTTAATTTAGATAATTCTTGTAAATCAAATTTCAAGTCATCATCTATTTTAATTTTTTCTGATGTTTTACCAATATTTTCAAAGTAAACATTTAAATCTGTAAGTTTTTTTTCAAAGCTTTTTTTATTTTGATCTTCAACCTCAACAATATATCTAGACTGATCCTCACCAAATAAAAATTTAACTCTATCTAATGATTTTTTATTTGTATTTAATTTAAAACCAATTTGAGAAGCTATACTCATTTCTAATAAACATAAAATTAGACCACCTGATGATATATCGTGACATGACTCAATTAAATTTTCATTTATTAGTGATCTGATTGATTCACCATTTTTAAATTCATCATTTAAATCAATAGATGGTGGAGGACCTTTTTTTAAATACAAAAGGTCATAACAAAGTACACTCTGTTCTAGATGACCCATTGTTTTACCAATAATATAAATATTATTATTTTTATTTTTAAATCTTGAATTTTTTACTTTTGAAATATCTTTAATTAAACCTACACCACCAATCGTTGGAGTAGGGTTAATACCAACGCCATTAGTTTCATTATAAAGAGAAACATTTCCAGATATCACTGGATAGTTTAATTTCTTACAAGCTTCCGTCATACCTTTGATGACGCCAACAAATTGACCCATGATTTCTGGTTTTTCAGGATTGCCAAAATTTAAGCAGTTGGTAATCGCAATAGGTTCAGCGCCGACAGCACATAAATTTCTATATGTTTCACATACCGCTTGCATTCCTCCAGTATAAGGATGGGAATTGCAATATCTTGGAGTGCAATCGACAGAAGCTGCAATCGCTTTTTTGTTATTGCCATGAACCCTAATAACCGCAGCATCACCACCTGGAAATTGGGCAGTATCACACATGACCATATGATCATATTGTTCCCATACCCATGACTTATCAGCTTGGTTTGGATGGGATAATAAATTTTTAATTGTTTGTTCCAAATTGATATTATCTAATTTTTTTTCAAGATCGCTATGTTCTGGTTTTTTAATTTCAATCCATTCTCTTTCATATTTTGGAGCTTCATCTGCTAATGCAGAAATTGGAATGTCGCAAACAGTTTTATTGTCATATTTCAAAGTAAGGTTTTTTGAGTCAGTCAAAATTCCGATTACAGAAAAATCCAAGTCCCATTTTTTAAAAATCTTTTCAGCTTCTTTTTCTTTTCCAGTTTTAAGAACGATAAGCATTCTTTCTTGGCTTTCAGATAGCATCATCTCATAAGGAGTCATACCTGTTTCGCGGCATGGTACTTTGTTAAGATCTAATTCAATTCCAATATTTCCTTTTGAAGCCATTTCTACCGAAGAAGAAGTTAAACCTGCGGCCCCCATATCTTGAATAGACACAATCGTATCTGTTTGCATTAATTCAAGACACGCTTCTAACAATAATTTTTCAGCAAAAGGATCTCCAACCTGAACTGTAGGTTTTTTTGACTCTGAGTCTGAATCAAATTCTTGTGATGCCATTGAAGCGCCATGAATTCCATCTCTTCCTGTCTTTGAGCCAACATAAATTACTGGATTACCTACTCCACTTGCAATCGAATAAAAAACCTTATCTTTTTTTGCTAAACCAATATTCATTGCATTAACCAAGATATTGCCATCGTAACAGCTATCAAATTCTACTTCTCCACCAACAGTTGGAACTCCGATACAATTTCCATATCCTGCAATTCCTGCAACCACACCATTTAAAAGATGTTTAGTTTTTGGGTGATCAGGTGAGCCAAAACGAATTGCATTTAAATTAGCAATTGGTCTTGCGCCCATAGTAAAGACATCTCTTAAAATTCCACCAACACCAGTAGCAGCACCTTGATATGGTTCAATAAATGATGGATGGTTGTGACTTTCAATTTTAAATATAGCAACATCATCATCATCAATATCGATGACCCCGGCATTTTCACCAGGTCCTTGAATTACCCTATCATTTTTGGTTGGTAATGTACCTAGCCAAACTCTTGAAGATTTGTAAGAACAATGTTCGTTCCACATTGCTGAAAAAATTCCAAGTTCAGTAGAATTAGGATTTCTTCCAATTAAAACTTTTATTTTTTCATATTCTTCTGGTGTTAAACCATGCTGAACAGCTAAATCTAAATTTACTTCTGTCATTAATTTAATAATGATTGAAAAATACCTGAACCATCGGTTCCACCTAAAATATTTTCAACACATCGTTCAGGGTGGGGCATCATTCCAATTACATTTTTGTTTTTATTAATAATTCCTGCAATATTTAAACAAGAACCATTTGGATTGCTTTCTTCGTTAATATTTAAATTTTCATCACAATATTTAAGTACAATTTGCTCATTGTTTTGTAATTCATTTAATGTTTTTTCATCAGCAAAATAATTTCCTTCATTATGAGCAATTGGAATTTTTATTTTTTCATTTTTTTTATATTTTGACGTGAATGGCGTTGAGTTATTTTCAATTAAAAGATTTACATATTTGCAGATAAATTTTAGCTTTTTATTTCTTAATAAAGCTCCAGGTAGCAAACCAGTTTCTGTTAAAATTTGAAAACCATTGCAAATTCCAATTAAATAACCACCTTTATTCGCATGCTTGATCACTTCATTCATTATGTTCGATTTTGAAGCCATACTTCCACACCTCAAATAATCTCCATATGAAAAACCGCCAGGTAAGACAACCACATCAGATTTTGGCATCTCATTTTCTTGATGCCAAACCATTGTAGGTTTTATTTGAAATTTTTCTAATGCAACTTTTACATCTCTGTCACAGTTTGATCCTGGAAAAACTATGACATTAGCCTTCATTAAATCTTATTAAATTTAAAGTTTTCTATAGTTTGATTTGCAAGTAATTTTTCACATGAAGACTTAACTAAGTCTGATGCTTTATTTTCATCGGTTTCACTCACTTCCAGTGTAAAATATTTTCCTTGGCGAATATTTTTGACAGCACTGAACCCAATATCACCAAGTGCGTTTTCAACCGCTTTACCTTGAGGATCTAATACTTCTTTTTTAAGTGTTACAAATACTTCGAACTTCAATTTATTTTTTTTTAAGTTTAATAGTTTTGGAAATTCCAGATTTTATTTCCATTATATTGCTGCCTTCTGGCATGATTCCCAATCTTTTTGCAACTTCAGTGTAAGCTTCAACTAAGCCTCCAAGGCCTTTTCTGAAACGATCCTTGTCTAATTTTTTTTCATCTTTTGTATCCCATAATCTACAAGTATCAGGACTTATCTCATCAGCAAGAATAACTCGACTTTCGTCCGCATTCCAAACTCGTCCAAACTCAAGTTTAAAATCAACAAGTTTGATACCCACGCCTCTAAATAAACCGATTAAAAAATCATTAATTCTGAATGCGGTCTCTGAAGCTTGAGCTATTTCTAAAGTAGATGCCCATCCATTTACTTCAATATGCTCCTCAGTAACAAGCGGGTCATCTAAATCGTCATTTTTATAATAATATTCTATAATTGGTCTTTTTAACATTGTTCCTTCAGCTATTCCCAATCTTGTAGATAAAGATCCAGCTGCAATATTTCTCACAACAAACTCTATTGGTAGGATTTCACAATTTTTAATTAATTGTTCTCTCATATTTAATCTTTTGATTAAATGTGTTTCAATACCGATATCGTTTAACTGACTTAATAAAAATTCAGAAATTCTATTGTTGAGAACCCCTTTTCCTTCTATGACTGCTTTTTTTTTGTTATTAAACGCTGTAGCATCATCTTTAAAATACTGAACTAAAGTATTTCTTTCAGGACCTTCGTATAAAATTTTTGCTTTACCTTCGTATATTTTTTTTCTTCTCATTATTTTAAAACTCTTCCTAATATATGGTTAATATACCTTTTATGGTAATTAACATCAAATAACTGTTTGAGTTCTTTTGCGGTTAAGTTTTTTTGAATTAGTTTATCTTTTTTTAAATTATTATAAAAATCTTCATTTTTATCCCAGGTTTTCATCGCATTTTTTTGAACAACTTTATACGCATCTTCTCGTTTTACTCCTTTTTGAGTTAGCTTTAACATAACTCCTTGAGAAAAAATTAAACCTTTAAATTTATTTAAATTACTCTCCATTGTTTTTGGGTGAACAACTAAATTTGCAACTACATTATTTAATCTAATGAGTAAAAAGTCTAGAGTAACAGTAGCATCAGGTCCTATATTTCTTTCAACACTCGAGTGAGAAATATCTCTTTCGTGCCACAAAACTATATTTTCCATTCCAGGAATTGAATAACTCCTTACCAATCTTGCTAAACCAGTTATGTTTTCTGATAACACTGGATTTCTTTTGTGTGGCATTGCAGATGAACCTTTTTGTCCTGATGAAAAATATTCCTCCGCTTCCAAGACCTCAGTTCTTTGTAAATGTCTAACCT